>JBQTII010000014.1:0-17037 GCA_052388275.1 Sporichthyaceae bacterium
CCCCCCGCCAGGGCACCACGCCCCCCGCCAGGGCGCCTGTCAGCCCGCCGATGCGCCTATCAGCCCGCCCGCGGGCTGATAGGCGTACTGACGGGATGACGGCCCGCCGAAACCGGCGCGCCGCCGCCCAGCCCAAACCGGTGGGCCGCGGCGGCCGGCAGCAGGCGCGCAGGAGCCGGCACCCGCTAGGGGCGGGGGGCGGCGCGGTAACGGCGGATCAGATCAGCGGTGGCATCGGTGATCCCCGCCAGTTCGGACAGGTACGCCCAGTAGTTCGGGTGCACGCCACCGAGCAGGGCGCCGGCGCGGTCCAGCCGCTCGGCCAGGGCGTCGAGCTGGCCGGCCCACGGGTAGGGCGGGGCGCTGCGCCCCGCCATCACCAGGCGCTGGGCGTCGCGGACCGCGAAGCGGACCGCGCCGACCCGCGCCGCGGGGTCGGTCTTGACCACGCTCAGCGCGCGGTGACGCTCGGTGCGGGCGGCGGGCAGGGCGGCGGCGGCGTCCAGGTGCGCGGTGGCGCGGGCCTGGGCGGTGGCCGCCGCGCTCCAGTCGCCGGACTCGGCGGACCGCGAAGCGGCGGCGAGTTCGGTGTCGGCCCGCATGAGCAGTTCGCCGGCTCGTGCCCGGGCGTCCTCCAGGTCAGCCCAGTTCGCAGCGGCGAAATCCCGGCGAAGCGCCCGCAGACCCTCGTCAATGGACTCGACGCGGTGGCCGGTCGCGTCCCGCTTGGTGCGCAGCGAACCCGCCCGCCGCTGCGCGTTCTCCTTCAGCCGCGGCAGCTCCGCGCCCTGCGCCCGCGCGGCGTCGGCGAGGGAGCGGACCCGGTCGGCGAGGGCGGCGATCTTGTCCGGCGCGCAGGACGGCGCCATCGCGATCAACTCGGTGTGGGCCCGCTCGGCCTGCGCCAGTGCCGTGGCCGCCTCGCCCGGTGCAATGTTCTGCTCCGCCAAGGCGCCGAAAACCACTCGTGCCTGATCCATCGCCTGCCCGGCGAGGACCGTGTGCTGCGCCAGGCGATTGAGCACCGCGGTCACCTGCGCGAAGTCGCTGTGGTGGCGCTCGGTGAAGGCCTCCAACGCCTCGGCCATGGCCGTGATGTCGGCGCTGGCCTGGGAATAGGCGGTGGCGGCGGCCGCGAACGCGGTGTTGCCGTCCTCGGGGCCGAGCGGGTGCGCGTCCAGGGTCGCCAGGTACCGCGCGGCGCGCGCCTCGGTGTCGAGGTTGAGTTCCTCGAAGTCCAGCGCGATCCGCCGGGCGGCGCCGGCGTCGGGGCCGTGCGCGGACAGCGAGGTGACCAGGCGCGCCAGCTCCCGCTGGGCCATGTCCATCCGGTAGAACGACGCCCCGGCGTCGTCCTGGGCGCTTTGTGCCTGTGCCCGCCCGGCCTTCCCGCGCAGCTTGCGGAATTGGCTCGCCCCGGGCACATCCTTGGCCATCAGGGCGCCCCGATGCGGTCCAGAGACCCGCTCAGCGCCCGCACCCGGTGCAGGTTACTAAAAAGGCCTCCAGAATCTGTTCGGCGGCGAGGACTCCGGACGCGCCGGTGACGCTCACGTGGGGCCGGGTCCAGCCCAGATCGTGCAGTTCTCCGTGCGCCGGGCGCATCCCGACCTCGGCGTAGGTCAGCAGGTCGGCGTCGAGGAGGGCATCGCCCGCGGCGAGCACGGTCGGGGTCCCGGTCCGGGCCGCCACCTCGGCCACCGCGGCGGACTTGGTCAGAGCGGACGGCACGGCATAGAGCTTGCGGCCCTGCAACGACACCGTCCAGCCCGCCGCCGCGCACCACGCACTGAGGTCGGTGACGAACGCCGCCGCCAACTCGGCCCGGTCCACGACCAGGTAGGCGAAGATGTCCTCGGCGATCCGGTGGGAGCGCGTCCACCGGGGATCGGCGACCTTCCGCAGGTGCGCGTCGATCTCGCCGATGGGAGCGCAGAGGCCGGCGAGGCGGGCGGTGAGGGCGTCGGTCCAGTCCTGGTCGACAACGCCATCGACCACGATCCGCGCGCCGTTGGTGGTCACCGCGTACCGCGGGGGCGCCGCAAGCAGGTGCACCCGCGAGTACTGCGCCAGCGTGCGGGTGGTGACCGGGACGAACGTCGCCACCGCGGCGAGTTCGGCGAGCAGGTCCTGGGCGCGGCGGGTGAGGAAGGAGATCGGGGCGCCCTGATAAACCTCAGCGACGACCAGGGCGGGCGGGCGGGCGCCGCTGTCCAGGCCCAGGGCGGCGGCGGAGTAGATCAGGGTGCGGTCCAGGTCGGCGGCGACCAGGAACTCACCGCGCTCAGGCATCGGCTGCCGCGGGCGCGCCGCCGGGCGGCGCCGCAATGATCCCGACGCAGCAGTAGCCGAGGTCGGGCACCACCTCGAGCGGGACGCCGCGCTCGGCCGCGAGGACGCGGATGTGCGCGAGATCGTCGACGGTGCCCGCTTCGCGGGCGCCTTCGGGCGCCGCCACCAGGATCTTGCGGGGCAGGCGTCGCAACAGGACCCGCGTGGTCTCCCCCACTCCCGGCTTGATCAGATTGAGGTCGGCGATGCCCTCAGCCGCGGCGATGCGCTCGACGGCACGACGTCCGCTCCAGGTGACCGGCCTGGCCAGCGCGACCCCGAGCGCGGCGCCCGCGGCGACGGCGGCGCCCACCCGGACGAACTGAGCGCTGACGGCGTCGAGGAACTCCGCGGACCGGTCGGTGGGGGCCAGGTCGGCGTAGAACTTCGCCCCGTGGAAATCGTCCGCCCCGATCAGGTCCGCGCGCAGCACCGTGCGCGAGACCAGGCCGCTGACGGTGGAGTTCAGGCAGGCCGAGGGGATCAGGAAGTCCTGTCGGGTACCGGCCATCGGGGCGGCGCAGCCCGGATCGGCGAGCACGGCGAGGTCGGGGTGAAAGCGCGGACCACCGGCGGCGGCGTGCGCTTCGAGCGCCGCGGTCAGTTCGGCGGCGATCGCGCCCTTGCCCGTCCAGCCGTCGACGAACACCACATCGCGGGGGTCGTGGTGGGCGGCGAGCCAGCGCAGGGCGACGGGGTCGATCCCGCGCCCGCGCACGATGGACATCGTGTAATGCGGCAGCCGAAGCCCGGTCCTCTGCTCCGCCCACCGGCGCATCAGGATCCCCACCGGGGTCCCCGCCCGGGCCAGCGACACCAGCACAGCGCCGGCGCCCCGGCGCGCCAGGGCCGCCTCGGTGAGCAGACCCACGGCGTGCGCGACGCGGGCCGCGGAGCGCTCGAGGGCTGCGGCGTAGAGCTGGAGGTACTCCGGGCCCGGTGAGTACTCGATCGGCAGCGATTCGGCGTAGTGCGCACGCCCGGAGGCCACCGCGGCCTCCCGCTGCGCCAGGGGTGCCTCGAGCTTGACGCCGGAGAGGTCGGTGAGCAGCCACCCGACCTCACTGGCCGCGTAAGAGCCGAAGGCCGGGCCGCGCAGCACCTCGGGCAGCGGGGGGCGCCGGAGGCGGCGTGGCCGCAGCGGCGCCGACTCCGGCAGCGTCACCACCAGCAGCCGCCCGGTCTGCGTCCGCAACGCGGGAAGGAGACCACTGGCGGCCTCGGCAGTGTCGCTCGCCCGGTCGAGCACGAGGACGATCGCGTCGAAGCGACGCGCTCCGCCAGGGCCGGTCAGGTTGTGGGCGAAGCGCGGCCCTGCCCCATCGGCCGGGCCGTCGTGGGCGGGAAAACTCAGAGTGCTCCGGATCGCGTACCCCGCGACGTCGAGGGCGGCGACCGGAGATCGCGTCGTGGAAGACACCAGCACGCGGGCGTCGATCCCGTGATGCTGCGTCAGATCCGCCAGGGCGCAGGCGAGCCGGGTCGGGGCGTACACGAGTTCCTCGGTACCCAGGACGAGCACCCGCTCGCGGGCGGCGACCCCTGTGCAACCACCCGGCCACAGCGCGGCGGCCAGACGCTGCGCCATCGGCGCCAGGGCCCGCTCCAGGACCGCGCGCTCGGTCGGCGCGTAGCCGTGCCGCCCGCCCAGCGCCAGACCGGTCGGCCAGGCCAGCTCCACCCGGGTGAGGGCGGCGAGGTCGGGGTCCTCGCTCGGGCCGTGACCCGCGGGGTCGACGCCGCGCCCCAACTCGGCCACCAGGGACGCCCCGCGGCGCAGGGCATCAGCGGGGAGCTGCAGGTGACCGGAGGTGAGGGCGACGACGTCGATGCGGGTACCGAGGACCTCCGCGGCGCGTGTGAGGCGGCCACGGTCGTCCGCCGAGCGTAGGTCGAGCAAAGTGGCGACGACGTACCGGGCGCGGGGATTGCGCCGGTGCAGGGCCGCGATGGTGTTCAGGACCGTCAGGCCGGTACTCAGTTCATCGTCGACCAGCACCAGCGGTTCGTCCCCAGCGAGCAGCGCCGGGTCGGCAGGCACCACCAGGTGCGCGGGCGCGTGCGAATGTTCCTCGTCGAATCCGGCCACCGGCTCAAGGTCGGGAGTGTGCCGCCGCGTCGAGTGCAGGTAGTGCGCGGTGCGCAGCGCATCAGCGACCGCGTGCCCGAGACCGGTGGCGGTCTCCGCGTAGCCCAGGACGATGACCGCGGGGTAGCCGCTCGCTGCCTCCGGTTGCGCGCGGCGGACCGCGCTCGGCAGATCGGGCCGGCCCGGATCGTGCCCTGCGTCGGCATCGAGCGCGGCGCGCAGGACCGCGGCGGCCGGGTGCGGCAGCGATGGATCACCGACCAACGCGCGACGGACCAGTTCACCGAGGAGCAGGCCCGAGCCGTAGACCAGGTGCGGATCGGCCGGGACGTGCTTGCCGAGCACCCGGGACACCAGCAGGTGGGCGCGGCGCGGATTGCGTCGCAGCGCGAGCCCGACAAGGTCGGCCGGGGCGATGCCCAGTGCCCCCTCCGTCGTGCACAGCCGAGCGTCGAAGGCGTCGGCGACCCAGCGCCCGCTCCAGGGCGACGCAGCGTCGGACCGGGTTCTGGCCCCGATCACCGCTGGAGCCCTCATGTGCGGTGCCGGGCACTGGCGGCGATGGCGGCGAGCAGATCCACCACGCTCACACCCTCGGCGGCCACCCCGAACGCGTCGGCCCGGGCCAGGGTGCGCTGCGCCCAAGCGCGGTGCGGGCGGGCCTCGTTCATCTTGTTCGCATACGCCGAAGCGCTCACTCCGCCGCCGGACGCATCGGCGCGCAGCACGTCGACCGCGTCGCTGTGCTCCTCGTGGGTGACGACCGAGAGCGCGTGCACCGCCGCGACATGGCTGGGATGGATGACGGTCTTGCCGGTCAGCCCGTTGGCCTGGTCGAGGACGACCTCGCGGATCAGCCCGTCCAGGTCGCGGGTCAGCAGATCAGCGCGCAGCGAAGCCACGTGATGCTCGGTGAACGGGGTGGTGCGCAGCTGGGGTTTGAACAGTCGCGGCGTCGTCGCGAAGTACTCCCAGACTCCTCCGGTGACGACGAACCCGGTGCCATCCGCGCGGCCCAGCACATTCACCACGTCACCGATGACGGCCGCCACCGGGTGCACGTCGTAGATCGTGTGGTCGCGGCCACGGCGGATCCCGAACGCCGCGCACATGTCGGTCGCGCCGATCCGCACCGCGAGCACGCTGTCGCGGTGTTTGGCCAGCAGGCGGGCAATTCCGGTCAGGGTGTCCTGGCGGGTCTCGGAGTGCACCACCTCGGGAGATTCGATCACCGGCATTCCGAAAAAACGCTGACCGTTGCGGGCACTGGTGTCGTCGAGGGCGTCGAGGAACGCGGCACCGGTGATGTCGGTGAACTTCGGCAGCACAAAGCCGGTGAGCAACCGGGCGTCGGGGCCCAGCGCGGCCGCGATCACCGGGATCTGCTCGCACTCGCGCACCCGGATGAAGACCAGCGGCCCCGCTGCGGGCGTGGTCCGCGCGGCGAGGAGCCGGAGTTGAGTGACGACGTTGGCACTGGCCGCCGCGAGTTCGCCATCGCTGATCGCGTCCTCCAGGCACAGCACGGTGCTCAGCACCCCGGCGCCGGCCTGCTTGATGAGGTCGTCAGCCAGGGTGCGTCGCGTCGCCGGCATGTACAGGGTGGCGCCGAGGGCCACCGCGAGACGCTCGCGCTCGGAAGCCGGGCCGAACGCGGCCGGGGCGTGCGCGAAGAGCCGCTCGAGGTCGACGTCGGGCAGCTGAGCGAAATGCCGCATGCAGGTCCTTGCTCGTGGATGCCTCGGGACGAAGCGTCCAGTCTCGCTCCCCAACCTGGCGGTCCGCAGGGCACCCCACGGTGAGCCTGATCACCGGTCCCGGGCTCGCCGTCAACGGGGCCAAAGGTGACACGATGCTCGCATGACCTCCCTCGCCAAGGGCGCGAACATCGCGCTGACCTCGACGCGGGTGACCGCGGTCCTGGGCTGGAATCCGGGGCCCGGGGTCCCCGACGTTGACGCCTCCGCGCTGCTGCTCACCAGCGCCGGCAAGGTGCGCGACGACGCGGACTTCGTCTTCTACAACGCGCCCTCGCACGCCTGTGGCGCGGTGACCTGGGCGGGCAAGTCCACCGCCGGCGCCGCGGCCACCGACACCGTGAGGGTCGACCTCGCCCGATTGCCCGCGGGCATCGAGAAGGTAGCGCTGGCGGCCTCGGCGGACGGCGGCAGCTTCGGCCAGGTCCCCGGACTGCACCTGCGGATCATCGACACCGACTCCGGAGCAGAGCTGGCCCGCTTCGACGGCATGGCCGCGACGACCGAGACCGCCTTCGTCGCCGGGGAGCTTTACCAGCGCGGTGGGGCGTGGAAGTTCCGGGCCGTCGGGCAGGGCTGGGCCGCCGGGCTGGCCGGGCTCGCGACCGACTTCGGTATCTCCGTCGAGGATCCCCCGGCGCCCGCTCCCACGCCGCCCGCTCCCACGCCGCCGCCCGTGGGTGCCCCGGTGAACCTGGACAAGGGCAGGGTCAGCCTGAAGAAGGGCGAACGGGTCTCGCTGGTCAAGACCGGGGCGCCGGCGCTGTCCACGCTCACCCTCGGGCTCGGCTGGGACCCGGCCACCGCCGGTAAATCCATCGACCTGGACGCGTCCGTGATCGCGTTCGACGCCGCCGGGGCGGACCTGGAGATCTGTTACTTCATGAACCTGGTCGCCTTCGGCGGGGCCATCAAGCACTCCGGGGACAACCTCACCGGCGACGGCGACGGTGACGACGAGCAGATCCAGATCGACCTGACCCGGCTGCCCGCGAACGTGCACACCCTGGTGGCCACCATCAACTCCTTCCGCGGGCACAAGTTCACCGAGATCCGCGGTGCCTTCGCCCGGCTGTGCGATGCCCGCAGCGGCGCCGAACTCGTCCGCTTCGACCTGACCGAGTCCGCGCCGAACACCGGGGTGCTGATGTGCGCGATTTCCCGCGCCGCCGCCGGGACCTGGGAGATGCGCGCCCTGGGCACCTTCCACGACGGGCGGTCGGGGAAGAACATGGTCAAGCCCGCGGCACTGGCGCTCGAGCGGTAGCAGGCGCCGCCGGCGCTGCGCGCAGCAGCGAATCCAGCGCCGCCCGCGTCTCCGCGGCCGAGCCCTGGGCGGCCGCGACGCCTTCGCCGGCGAGCAGATCGGCGACGCCCCACATGTCCAGGCCGAGGAGCGACCCGAGTTCCCGGGAGGTCAGGCGTCCGCCGGTGTAGGCCGCCACCGCATCGCGCTTGGTTGCGCCTTCACGTGCGCACGAATGCTATTTGCTGCCCCGGGCCCACTGCATACCCCAGCCGAACTCCTTGTCCAGCAGGGACTGGCCGCCGTGGATGTAGCGGATCTCGCGGTTGACCTTGATGCCGCTGCCGTCGTTGGAGAGCATCGCGATCGCGCACATCGGAGCCTTGTTGTCGGCCTCGTCCAGGCGGATCTCGACCTGCCCGCCCTCGGCGGGGAACATCGTCACGACCGCGTCGGCGGCGGCCCAGTTCGGGACACCCTGGTAGATGAACGCGAAGATCAGCACGCGCTTGATCGCCGCGGCGTGCTTGAGGTTGACGAACAGGTTCTCCCCGCCGGTGTTGGTACCTGAGCGGTCGTCACCGTCGAGCCAGCAGATGGGGTCCGGCCCGAACCCGTGCTGGTCGCGGAAGGCGTTACCGAGCGCCTGCACGACGCCCTTGGAGCCGTCGGTGTACTCATACAGGCAGGCCAGGTCCAGGTCGATGGCGCCGTTGCCACCCCGGGTGTCGGCCGCCGCCGCCAGCTTCTTCAGGAAACCCTTGGGCGGGGGTGGGGCATCCCCGCCGCCCGGTCGCGCGGTCCAGTTCAGGTTCACGCGCAGCATCCCGCCGGACGCGCTGCCCTTGGTGAGGGAGACCCCCGGCGCGCTCTTGGTCAACGTCACCTTGCCCAGGGACACCGGCGCGGACGGCGGCGGCGGGGCAGCCGCCTTGGTGTAAGGCGCCGGTTCGCTGGGAGCCGGCGCGGGGTTCGCGGACGGGCGCTTGGTGTAGTCGATCCCCATGGTCTGTGCCTTCCAGGTCAGGGTGCCGCGGCCGGCAGCGCCGACTCGGCTTCGGCGGCGTCCCGTTTGGATGCGGGCCCGCCATTGCGCTTGTTGACGATGACCGACATGGCCAGGGCGGTCAGGATGAATGCGAGGCCGATACCGCCGGTCACCAACTCGTCGACGTGGTACTTGATCGTGAACAGCAGGATCGTAGCCAGCGCCCCGATCGCCCACATCGCGCCGTGCTCGAGGTAGATGTAGTCCCCGAGCGTGCCCTTACGCACCAGAAAAATCGTGAACGAGCGGATGTACATGGCCCCGACGCCCAGGCCGATGGCGATGATGATCGGGTCCTGGGTGATCGCGAAGGCGCCCAATACCCCGTCGAAGGAGAACGAGGCGTCGAGGACCTCGAGGTAGAGGAAGAGGAAGAAGCCCGCCTTGCCGGTGGCCTTGGCCGCACCCGAGGGGCCGCTTTTACTCGAGGACGCCGCAGCATGCTCGGCGTGCTCCTCGATGCCCTGCGCCTCGAACAGTGAACCCAGCCCCTCCACGGCCAGGTAGGTCACCAGCCCCAGGACACCGGCGAACAGCACCTCTCCGCGGTCCTCGGCCAGGTACTCCGCGGAAAGCGCCAGGGCGACCATGGCGACCACGACGGCGGCCGTGTCGAGCGCCCCGACCTTCGCGAGCGGGCGCTCCAGCCAGGTCAGCCAGTGGATCTCGCGCTCAGAGTCGAAGATGAAGTTCAGGAACAACATCAACAGGAACATGCCGCCGAAGGCCGCGACCACCGGGTGCGCCTCGTCGAGCAGGAACGCGTAGGAGCCGGGCTCGTCGATGTCGCCCTGCTCGCGCGCGAGGTCGATCGCCTCGATCGGACCGAGCCCCGCGGTGACCCCGACGATGAGCAACGGGAACACCAGGCGCATGCCGAAGACCGCGATCAGGATCCCGATGGTGAGGAACATCTGCTGCCAGAAGTGGCTCATCCGCTCGATCACCTTGGCGTTGACCACGGCGTTGTCGAAGGAGAGCGAGATCTCCAGGATGATCAGGATCGTGACGAGGATCAGCACCTCGGGCCCGCCGTAGAGCAGGCCGGCGATCAGCCCCGCGATGGTGATGGCGAACGACCAGCCGAACGTCTTGAGAACCACGTTTCCCACTTCTTCGAAAGACCCGGCGGCGCCCGGCGCGGGCGACGCCCCGCCCCGGCCGACGTGCCAGGGCGGGTCATGCCATCGAGCGTCTAGCCCAGATTCACTCCGAAATCCTGGGCGATCCCGCGCAGGCCCGAGGCGTAGCCCTGCCCGACGGCGCGGAACTTCCACTCCCCGGAGTGGCGGTAGATCTCACCGAAGACCATCGCGGTCTCGCTGGCGGCATCCTCGGAGAGGTCATAGCGCGCCAGCTCCGCGCCGCCGGACTGGTTCACGACCCGGATAAAGGCGTTGCGGACCTGCCCGAAGGCCTGCCCGCGGGCGTCCGCGTCGTAGATCGAGACCGGGAAGACGACCTTGTCCACCTCAGCCGGCATCGCGGCGAGATTGACCTTGACCTGCTCGTCGTCGCCGTCGCCCTCCCCGGTGAGGTTGTCACCGGTGTGCTCAATGGCGCCCTCGGGGCTCTTGAGGTTGTTGAAGAACACGAAGTGCTTGTCGGAGACGACCCTGCCGCCCGCGTCCAGACCGATCGCCGAGGCATCGAGGTCGAAATCGGCCCCGGTCGTGCTGCGCACGTCCCAGCCCAGACCCACGGTGATCGCGGACAGCGACCCACCGGCCTCCTTGGTCAGCGAGACATTTCCGCCCTTGCTCAGACTGACGCCCACGAGAGTCTTCTCCATCTCATCTCTGCCGGTGCCCGTCCTCGATGACGGGCCCCGTTCCTGGTGGCGAGCCTAGTCCCCGCGCCCAACTCGGGCGGGCGGGGAGCAGGCTCGCCATTGGCCGCAACGAGCGAGTACCCGCACAAGTGCCCGGGAACCTGTGCCGACGCGGGATCCGCAGCCGCGCCGGGCGGGTAGCGTGCGCCGGGCCGGTTGCCACGACCAGGGAGTCTCGCCGTGACGCTCGATCTTCAGCTCGTCGGAACCACCACCAAGATGGCCATCATCACCTTGACGCCCGGTCAGGTGGTCTTCAGCGAGGCCGGAAAGTTCCTGTTCTGCTCCGACGACGTGGTGATGGAGACCAAGCTCTCCCAGCCGAGCGGTGCCGGCACCCCGGCGCCCGCCGGCCCCGGTGGCTCCGGCGTGGGCGGGCTGCTCCGCGGTGCGATGGACGCCGGTAAGCGGATGCTCGCCGGGGAGTCCTTCGCCTTCAACCACTTCCACACCCGCGGCGGGGTGGGCCTGCTCGCGCTGGCCGGGGTGCTGCCAGGTGAGATGCGGGTCCTGGAACTGGACGGGTCCACGACCTGGTTCGCGGAGAAGGACGCCTTCGTCGCCGCCGAGGCCGGGGTCAAGTTCGACGTCTCGTTCATGGGCGGGCGGGCCGGGTTCTCCGGCGGCGAGGGTTTCGTGCTGGAGAAGTTCACCGGCACCGGCACCCTGATCGTGGCCGGTGCCGGGGATTTCATCGACCTCAACCCCGCGGACCTGGGCGGCAAGATCCGCGTCGACACCGGGTGTGTGGTGGCCTGGGATCAGAACATCCGCTACGGCGTGGAACGGGTCGGGCGGTTCACCAAGGCCGGCGCGATGAACGCCATGTTCGGCGGCGAGGGCTTCTCCATGGCCACCTTGGAGGGCAACGGGCAGGTGATCCTGCAATCGGTGACGATCGACGGCCTGGCTAAGGCGCTGGAGAAGAACATGGGGGCGGGTGACAAGAAGACCGGCGCCGGGATGGGCGGGCTGTTCTCCGGCTCTACGAGCTGAGCACCTCCCCCACATCTGAGTGTGTCCCGGGTCTATTCGCACCCGTGAAGGCCCGACACGCATACAGATGTTGGGGAAGTCATCGGGCGGCGGCCACGGCAAGTAAGCGGCGGGAGGTGGCGACGCGTTCGGGGTCGACGGCGCCGTAGGTCGTGGTGCGCTGGCGTACCGGGCGCCCGGCGCCGGTAGCGATCGCCTCCAACTGAGCCGGCGTCATCGCGGAGCCGAACTGCGAGCCCGCCATCCGCGAGATGGTCTCCTCCATCAACGTGCCGCCCAGGTCGTTCACGCCGCTGCGCAGCATGGTCTCGGCGCCCGCGGGGCCGAGCTTGACCCACGAGGTCTGGATGTTGTCGATCCGCCCGTGTAGCAGCAGACGCGCCATCGCGTGCACCGCGACGTCATCGCGCGGCGTCGGGCCGGGCCGGGCGATCCCGGCCAGGTAGATCGGGGCGTTGTGGTGCACGAAGGGCAGCGGCACGAACTCGGTGAAGCCGCCGCTGCGCTCCTGCAGGCGGGCCAGCAGTTTCAGGTGCGCCACCCAGTGCGCCGAGGAGTCCACGTGCCCGTACATCATCGTCGAGCTCGAGCGCAGCCCCACCTCGTGTGCGGTCGTGACGACCTCGATCCACGCCGCGGCCGGCAGCTTGCCCTTGGTCAGGATCCAGCGCACCTCGTCGTCGAGGATCTCCGCGGCCGTGCCCGGGATGGTGTCCAGGCCTGCGGCGCGCAGTTCGATCAGCCAGTCCCGGATCGAGGCCCCGCTTCGCGCGGCTCCGGTGACGACCTCCATCGGGGAGAAGGCATGCACGTGCAGGTCCGGGCAGCGCCGCTTCACCTCACGCACCAGCGCCGGGTAGGCACCGGCCGGCAGATCGGGGTCGATCCCGCCCTGCATGCAGACCTCGGTGGCCCCCAGCGCCCACGCGGCCTCGGCGCGCTCGCCGACCTCGGACAGCGAGAGACTGTAGGCGTCGAGGTCGGTACGTCGCTGGGCGAACGCGCAGAACCGGCAGCCGACGTAACAGACGTTGGTGAAGTTGATGTTCCGGTTGACGACGTAGCTCACGACCTCCCCGACCGCGTCGGCGCGCACGGCGTCGGCCAGGGCGCTCAGCGCACTCAGGGCCGGACCCTCGCAGGTCATCAGGGCCAGGGCCTGCGCATCGGTGAGGGCGGCGGGGTCGGTCTCGGCGGCCCGCAACGCGGCGGCTACTTCGGCGTCCAGGCGCTGCGGCCCGCGCGCCCCTGTCACTGAATGGCCCACCTCTGCGAGGTCGCCGAGCGGGCGGAGCCGGGCGGCATCCTCGCGCACGGCGTCCCAACTTCCGAACGCGGTCGCGATATCTGACCGTGCCTCAGTATGACGGCCCTCGGTGTCGATGGCGGTGGCCAGCTCGGTCCGGCCACGGCCCGTCGCGCCGGGCTCCGCCCAGACGGACTCCGGCTCCTGCCACGGCAATCCGGCGGGGTTTCGGCCTGGGCGGGCCAGGCCGTCAGCATCGGCGAGTGCGGCCACGTGCGGACGGATCCGGGGGTCCAGCCAGGGTTCGCCCGCGAGCACGTAGTGCGGATGCACCGTCAAACGCTCGACGAGGTCGAACCCGGCGGCGGCACTCTGAGCGGTGAGCCACTCGATGGCCGGCCACGGCCGCTCGGGGTTGACGTGATCCGGCGTCAGCGGCGACACCCCGCCCCAGTCGTCGACCCCGGCCGCGAGCAGGTCCGCGAGTTCACCCGGGTCAGACAGATTCGGCGGCGCCTGAATGCGCATCGACGGGCCGAGCACCACCCGGGCGGCGGCGATCGCCGCCAGGTACTCCTCGACTCCCGCATCGGGCACCCTGCGCATGGCGGTGTCGGGCTTGGCGCGGAAGTTCTGCACGATCACTTCCTGGATGCCGCCGTAGGCGCGGGCGATCCGGCGGATCGCGAACAGGGACTCGGCGCGCTCGCCCAGGCTCTCCCCGATGCCGACCAGGATCCCAGTGGTGAACGGGATAGTAAGCCGGCCCGCATCTTCGAGCACCCGCAGGCGCAGGGCCGGGTCCTTGTCCGGTGAGCCGTGATGCGCCCCGCCGGGTTCGGTGAATACCGGCAACGAGGTCGTCTCCAGCATCATGCCCATCGACGGGGCGACGGGCTTGAGCCGCGCGAGCTGCTCCCAGCTCAACACGCCGGGATTGAGGTGCGGCAGCAGCCCGGTCTCCTCCAGCACCCGGATCGCCAATGCCCGCAGGTAGTCCAGCGTCGAGTCGTACCCGTTCGCGTCCAGCCATTCCCGCGCCGCGGGCCAGCGGTCCTCGGGCTGGTCGCCGAGGGTGAACAGCGCCTCCTTGCAGCCCAGCGCAGCGCCCGCCCTGCACAGCGCGAGCACCTCGTCGGCGCTCAGGAACGGCTCGTGCCCGGCTGAGCGCAGCTTGGCCGGTGTGGTGACGAACGTGCAGTAGTGGCAGCGGTCCCGGCACAGCCTGGTCACGGGTAGGAAGACCTTGGGCGAGTAGGTGATGACCCCGGGGCGCCCGGCCGCGAGCAGCCCGGCGTCGCGGAGCCGGGCCGCTGTCAACATCAGGTCGCGCAGGTCCTCCCCGCGCGCCGCCAGCAGGGCGCTCGCCTCGTCGAGGTTGAGCGTGGCCCCGGCGCGGGCCCGGCGCAGCGCCCGGCGGATTGCGCTGGGTGTCGCAGGCGCGGTCGGGGTCATTTCTCCACCGTAGGCGGGCGCGCCCAGTGCCCCGCGGCCGCCGTCCGTCAGCGACCCTCGCAGGAACATTGGCGGGCCGGTAGCGGCAGCATTAAAACTGCACATATCCGGTGAATTCGCCTTGACCGCCGGACGGGCCGACCCGACCCTGCCAACAGCGTTCGCGCGCGCGGATGCCGACCCCAGGAGCGCCCATGCCCCGTACCCGAGCGGCCGCCGCGCGAGGTCGCCTGATCGCCGGCGCTGCCCGCACCGGCGCTGCCCTGGCCGGGGCCGCCACCGTGAGCGGGGTGATCGTCGGGGTCTGGGCCGCGGCCGCCGGTGCCGCCGCCGAAGGTCCGACCCCGACAATCACCGTGGAGGACGGCCTGCAGATCATCAGGATGTCCGCGCTCTCCGGGCCGGAGGGCTCCCGCTTCGTGCCCTACGGAGAGCATCCCGGCTCGGGCTCCCCCGACCACGACGGCGGCGCGGCACCGAGTGACTCCGTCGCCTTCGGCCAGGAACTCTTCCAGGGCGACGTGCCGGTCGGCACCGATCAGGTCAGCTGCACCGCCGCCCGAACCGGTCCGGGGCACCTGTGCACGGTGCGCATCGACTTCGCCGACGGCACGATCTCGGCCCACGGCCTGGACCGCATCGAGGGGACCGGCGACTTCTTCGTCCTGGACATCACCGAGGGCACCGGAAACTACGAGGACGCGTCCGGCACGCTCACCGTGACGGCGTCCGGGGACGAAAGCCCCGACGCCTTCCGGTTGGCCTTCACTGCTCCGGCCTTCGAGGCGGCACCCCTCGTCGAGAGCGAGAACGGGGTCAGCACGCTGGCGCTCTACTCCGATCTCATCACCGAGACCTACACGCCGCCGGGCGGGGAACCCGGACCCGTCCCGCGCGGCACGGACAGCCCCCGGGCCATCGGGGACACCATCAGCTTCACCCACGACCTGCTCCAACAGGGTTACCCCGTCGGCACCGACGCCGGTGGCTGTACCCGCACTGACGAGGAGGGCACCGTGCGCTGCTCGGTCACCCTCACCTTCCGCAACGGCACCATCACCGTCGACGGACCGGCCACGACGAGGGCCGAGGGCGCCTTCACGCTCCCGATCGTCTCCGGCACCGGCGACTTCGCGGGGATCACCGGAACCCTGTACAGCGACGACGCGCAGGAGTCGGACGACGCCGTCCTGCGGCTGGTCTTCTCCTAGCGCAGGGGCCGGGAAGGGGGTAGGCGAAGGGCAGGTCCGTCGGCTGGGAATCAAGGGTGTAACTGGAGCGGCGCGGCTGGCCCCGCGAACCACCCCACCCGTCGCCACGTTGATCTCGCGCCTACGCCGGCTACCCGCGTACGCGGCGTCTGCTGGGAATCAAGGGTGTTACTGGAGCGGCGCGGCTGGCCCCGCGAACCACCCCACCCGTCACCACGTTGATCACGGGCCTATGCCGGGTACCCGCGTACGCGGCGTCGGCTGGGAATCAAGGGTGTAACTGGAGCGGCGCGGCTGGCCCCGCGAACCACCCCACCCGTCGCCACGTTGATCACGGGCCTACGCCGGGTACCCGCGTACCCGGCGTCTGCTGGGAATCAAGGGTGTAACTGGAGCGGCGCGGCTGGCCCCGCGAACCACCCACCCGGCGCCATGTTGATCACGGGCCTACGCCGGGTACTCGCGTACGCGGCGTCGGCTGGGAATCAAGGGTGTAACTGGAGCGGCGCGGCTGGCCCCGCGAACCACCCCACCCGTCGCCACGTTGATCACGGGCCTACGCCGGGTTACCCGCGGGGGCGCCGGTGCACGCTGACGGCGTAGCCATGCCCGGCCCAGGGGTCGCCGTCCCAGGTGGCATGCCGAGACTCGACCTGCAAACCCGCGTCGGCGCACCAGCGGTCGTAATCGGTGAGCGCGACGACGGCCGCGGCCGCGGGCAGGTTGGCGTAGTCCAGACCAAAACCCGCGACCAACGGCGCGCCGGGCCGTAGATGCGCGGCCAGCCGGGACACCACGGCCTGGCCGGTGCCGGGAGCGAGGAAGGGGAAGATGTTGCCGGCGGCCACGATCAGGTCGAACGGCTCGGCGACGCCGATCCCCGGCAGGTCCAGCACGGCCAGGTCGGCGCGGAGCCAGGGCACCCCGGCGATGCGGGCGGCCACCGCCAGCATCGAGGCGTCCACGTCCACCCCGACCACCACAAACCCCAGCTCAGCCAGCCGCGCGCCCACCCGCCCGGTCCCGCACCCCGCGTCCAGAATCCGTGCGCCCGGAGCCACGAGCGCCGCGCAGAAGCGGGCCTCGCCGTGCATTTCTTTGCCGGTGGCCGCGATCGCCGCGATCCGCGCCGCATAGGCCTCGCCGTCGAAGCCGCCCTCGCCGGGCAGCGACTGGCGCTCCTTCATGTGGGCATGGCGGAACCGACGACGGTGTTCCACGCCCGGATCCGCCAGGAGGCGATCAGGCCGTTGGCGACGTAGGGATCTGCGGCGGCGAACGCCTCGGCGGCCGCCTCGCAGCCCTCCCGCCACACGAACAGCGCCCGATCGAACGGATCCGGAAGCGCGCCGGCGAGCACGAGGTCCCCCGCGGCCGCGGCCGGCTCCAGGAGCGCAAGGTGCGCGCCGCGGAACTCCCCGCGGCGGGCGAGATAGTCCGGCGCCAGGGTGTATTCGAGCAGCACATGGGTCACCGGGTGAACCTACCCCCACCTTCGCCCGACCCACATCGCGGCGGCGCAGCGCGCGGGGCCAGACTGGCCGGGTGAGCGAACCGCCTACCTCTGACCCGACCCGGACCGCCGGCGAGGTGGGCCGGCGTCGCAGCTTCGGGCGCCGCGCTGCCCTGACGGGGCGCCCTGAGCAGGCTGGCGCACCGGCTGTCGACGCCGAGACCGCCGCCGTGCACGCCGGGGGCGCAGGGACCGGCGGCGCAGGGACCGGGGGCGCAGGGACCGGCGGCGCAGGGACCGGGGGCGCAGGGACCGGGGGCGCAGGGACCGGGGGCGCAGGGAGCGGGGGCGCAGGGACCGGGGGCGCAGGGACC
>JBQTII010000015.1:0-9595 GCA_052388275.1 Sporichthyaceae bacterium
GCCGAGGGTGGCCTGACGGACCTTCAGAACCTGGCTCTGCTCTGCGGTATCCACCACGACCACGTACACCATCGTGACTGGGACATCAGGTTCGGCGACGATGGACGTCCCGAGCTGATCCCCCCAACCTGGGTGGACTTCGAGCAACGACCCCGCCGCAACCCGCACTGGTACCAGCGGCCCGAAGACCTGCTCACCCCAGGCCCCGCACCCTGACCCAGCCTCAGGTCCGCGTCGGAGCGAAGCCGACCGTCCCTAGCCTGAGGCTATTGCGGGGACCCTGCGAACTGGGTGCGGTACAGCTCGGCGTAAAGCCCTCCGCGCAGCAGCAGGTCTTCGTGGCGGCCTCGTTCCACGATGCGGCCACCATCCAGCACCAGGATCTCGTCCGCGGCGCGGACCGTGGACAAGCGGTGGGCGATGACGACCGCGGTGCGCCCGAGGAGGGTATGCGCCAGCGCGCGCTGGACAGCCGCCTCAGACTCCGAATCCAGGTGCGCGGTGGCCTCGTCGAGCACGACCACCCCGGGCGCTTTGAGCAGCAGGCGGGCCAGGGCAATGCGTTGCTTCTCCCCGCCGGACAGTCGATAGCCCCGATCCCCCACGACGGTGTCCAACCCCGCGGGCAGGCTTGCGATCAGCTCCGCGATCTGGGCGTCGCGACAGGCCGCGAGCATCTCGGCGTCGGTGGCGTCGGGCTTGGCGTAAGCGAGGTTCGCCCGGATCGTCTCGTGGAACAGGTGCGCGTCCTGGGTGACGACGCCGACGGCGTCGTGCAGGCTCGCCGCCGTCAGCTCTCGCACATCCACCCCACCGACGCGCACCGATCCGGAGCCGACGTCATACAGCCGGGCGATCAGGTGCGAGATCGTGGTCTTCCCGGCACCGGAGGGCCCGACCAACGCGAGCAACGCGCCCGGTTCGGCCCGGAAGCTCACCCCGTGCAGGACCTGCACGGACTCCCCGACCTCCGCGGCGGCCACCGAAGCCAGCGAGGCGAGAGCGACCTCGTTCGCCCCCGGATAGCGGAAGTCCACCGCGTCGAACTCGACGGCGACCGGCCCCGACGGCAGGCTCTGCGCGTCCGGGGCATCGGCGATCGCCGGCGGCAGGTCCAGCAGTTCGAAGACCCGGTCGAAACTGACCAGCGCGGTCATCACATCGATGCGGACGTTGGCCAGGGCGGTCAAGGGACCGTAGAGCCGAGAGAGCAGCGCCGCCAGGGCCAGCAGCGTCCCGACGCTCATGTCCCCGGAGATCGCCAGCTGCCCACCGACGCCGTACACCACCGCCGTCGCCAGCGCGGCGACCAACAGCATGGCGGTGAAGAAGACCCGATTGGCCATCGCGATCCGCACGCCGATACCACGGACCCCGGCAGCGGCGACGTCGAAGCGCGCGCGCTCGTCGTCCGGACGTCCGAACAGCTTGACCAACAGTGCCCCGGAGACGTTGAACCGTTCGGCCATCGTGGTGCTCATCGTCGCGTTGAGCTCCATCTGCTCGCGGGTGAGCGCGGCCAGGCGGCGCCCGACGTACTTGGCCGGGACCAGGAACACCGGCAGCATCACCAGGGCGAGCACCGTGACCTGCCAGGACAGGTAGAACATCGCCGCGCCGACCAGCACGAGGCTGACGGTGTTCGAGACCACCCCGGACAGCGTCGAGGTAAATGCCTGCTGGGCGCCGATCACGTCGTTGTTGAGCCGCGAGATCAACGCGCCGGTCTGGGTGCGGGTGAAGAACGCGATCGGCATGCGCTGCACGTGAGTGAACACCTGCACCCGCAGGTCGTAGATCAACCCCTCCCCGATCCGGGCCGAGTACCAGCGCATCACCAGCGTGAACGCGGCCTCGACGAAGGCCAGGCCCGCGACGACCAACGCGAGGATCGTGACCACCGAACGGTCCCCCGGGATGACACCGGCGTCGATGATCTGCTTAAACAGCAGCGGGCTCGCCACCACCAACGCTGCATCCAGGACCACCAGCACCAGGAAGGCGAGGACCGCCCGCTTGTACGGGCGGCCGTAGCCCAGGATGCGCCGGAAGGTGCCCGGCGGCAGGTTGGCGCGGCGGGTGCCTGGTTCCCGGGTGTAGGAGCGGTAGGCGCTCCACGCGGTGGCGGAGGAGGACTGGACCACGGGGTTGCTTCTTTCGCAGCTGGGAGGACGGGCATCCTCGCTGGATTACTCAACAATGCCGGCGTGCGATGCCTTCCCGACGGGGCGTCAGGCCCCGGGTCTCGCCGCGCGGCAGCTCACGAACCCGTGACGCGCTCGGCCATCGCGCGCAGCATCGGCACCTGGATGGTGCGCTCGGCCAGGGCCTGCGCCGCAACGTCACGAGAGCCGGCGGCGAGCAGGAGTTCCTTGACGGCCACCCCGGCCGGTACGGAGTTGGCGAGCAGCGCCGCCGCAAGGGCCTGCGCCGCGGCGCCGAGCGCATCAGGTTCGACGACGCTGGTGACGATGCCCAGCGCGGCCGCCTCGGCGGCGTCGACCCAGCGGGCGCTCGCGCAGATCTCCAGCGCGCGGGCGTAGCCGACCGCGTCGAACAGCGTCTTGGTCCCCGTCATGTCCGGGATCAGTCCCAGCGCGTTCTCCCGCATGCAGAACCGGGCGTCGGTGGTGGCGATCCGCAGGTCGGCGGCAAGCGCCAACTGGAAACCGGCACCCACCGCCGAACCGTGCACGGCGGCGATGCTGATCCAGCGCGGATCACGCAGCCAGGTGAAGCCGCGCTGCCAGTCCCCGATCAGGTCGGCGATCCCGGCGTCGTCCAGAGGGTCGACGAGGGAAGCGAGCGAGCCCTCCCCCGGTACGCCGTCAGGAGTTGCCAAGCGCAGGTCCAACCCGGCGCAGAACCCTGACCCGGCGCCCTGGATCAGCACCACACGGACCTCTGGCGGGAGCAGCGCGGGCACGGCGCCCAGGGCCAACCACATCGTCGGCGTCATCGCATTACGGCGCTCGGGCCGGTCCAGGGTCAGGGTCGCCAGGGCCCCCGCCACCTCCAGCCGCAGGCCACCGGCCTCGAGCAGTTCACTGGTCACCGGCAGGGCAGCCGCCACGGTTGTCATGAGGCCATTAGATCGCCTCGCAACGATCCCGAGCCCGGTACGCCACGTTCGGGGCGTGGGTACCGGGCTCGGGCCGAGCGGGAGTCAGGGTCAGGTCATTCAGGCCTTGACTTTGCCCCGCGTCGCTCCACCCCGGCCCCGCAACGTGACGCCGGATTCCGAGAGCATGCGGTGAACGAACCCGTAGGAGCGTCCGGTCTCCTCGGCCAGGGAGCGAATGCTGCGTCCCTGCCCGTACTTCTTCTTCAGGTCGCCGGCAAGGCGCTCGCGCGCGGTGCCGGTGACCCGGCTGCCCTTACGGAGAGTTTCGGCCACAGTCGTGCCTCCCATGGTGTGCTGCGCTGGCTTACGGAGATCCCCGATGCGTTGATCATCGGCGGCGCGCAGCACCGGCGTGAGGGTGATCGAAAAAGACGTGAATCCTGCACACCCCGCACTGACGGATCTCACGACATTCGGGATCGACCCGGACCTCCACCGCCTCGCGCGTCAGGCGAGCGCGACCAGGTCCGCGTAGTCGGCGCTCCAGAGGTCCTCGACACCGTCGGGGAGCAGGATCAGCTTCTCCGGGTTCAGGGCGTTGACGGCGCCCTCGTCGTGGGAGACCAGCACGATCGCGCCGGTGTAGCGGCGCAGGGCGGCGAGGATCTCCTCGCGGCTGGCCGGGTCCAGGTTGTTCGTCGGCTCGTCGAGCAGCAGGACGTTGGCCGACGAGCACACCAGGGCGGCGAGGGCCAGGCGGGTCTTCTCACCGCCGGAGAGCACCCCGGCCGGTTTGTCGGCGTCGTCGCCGGTGAACAGGAAGCCGCCGAGGATCTTGCGGACCTCGGACTCCCCCATGTCGGGGGCCGCGCTCATCATGTTCGCCAAGACCGTGCGCTCAGGGTCGAGGGTCTCGTGTTCCTGGGCGTAGTAGCCGATTCGCAGCCCGTGACCCGGCGTCACGGTGCCGGTGTCCGGGGTTTCGACGCCGGCCAGAATGCGTAGCAGCGTGGTCTTGCCCGCACCATTCAGACCCAGGATCACCACGCGTGCCCCGCGGTCCACCGCGAGGTCGACGTCGGTGAAGATCTCGAGGGACCCGTAGGACTTGGAGAGCTCGGTCGCCATCAGCGGGGTCTTGCCGCAGGGCGCGGGCTCCGGGAAGCGGATCTTGGCCACCTTGTCCGCCTTGCGCGTGCCTTCCAGGTTGGAGACCAGGTTCTCCGCGCGCCGCAGCATGTTCTGCGCCGCGACGGCCTTGGTCGCCTTGGCCCGCATCCGGTTGGCCTGGGCGGTGAGTTCGGCGGACTTCTTCTCGGCGTTCATCCGCTCCCGCTTGCGCCGGCGCTCGTCGGTCTCACGCTGCGTCAGATACGCCTTCCAGCCGACGTTGTAGATGTCGAGCTCGCAGCGGTTGGCGTCGAGGTGGAACACCTTGTTCACGCACTGTTCGACCAGAGCCACGTCGTGGCTGATCACGATCAGGCCGCCCGGGAATGTGCGCAGGTAGTCGCGCAGCCACACGACCGAGTCGACGTCGAGGTGGTTGGTCGGTTCGTCGAGCAGCAGCGTGCAGGCGCCACTGAACAGGATCCGCGCGAGCTCGACCCGGCGGCGCTGACCACCCGAGAGCGTGTGCAGCGGCTGGCCGAGCACCCGCTCGGGCAGGCCCAGACTGGCGGCGAAGGAGGCCGCCTCGGACTCGGCGGCGTAGCCGCCGCGGGTGTTGAACTCCTCCTACAGCCTTGCGTAGCGGCGCATCGCCATATCGTGCACGTCGGGGTCCGCGCTGGCCATCTGGCCCTCGCTCTCGCGCATTCTGGCCACCACGAGATCCAGTCCGCGCGCGGACAGGATCCGATCCCGCGCCAGCACCTCCAAGTCCCCGGTGCGCGGATCCTGCGGCAGGTAACCGACATCACCGGAGCGAGTGACGGTGCCGGCCCCGGGCAGACCCTCCCCGGCCAGCACCTTCGTCAGCGTCGTCTTGCCGGCGCCGTTACGCCCGACCAGGCCGATCCGATCCCCCGGCCCCACGCGGAAGGTGGCCTTACCGATCAGCAGTCGCGCACCGACGCGAAGCTCCAGGTCCTGGGCGTTGATCATCCGGGGTCCACCCCCCCAGCGTACAAACGCCAAGTGGGGGGCGCGGACCACACAAGGGCGCCCGTAGGGTGATCTCGGCCATTGCAGTCGTGGCCGCAGCTGTTGGGCGCCGCCCCATCCTCCGTCCCGGGGGGTAGGGCGCCCGAGGCCCGGTGTCGGCCTGGCACCACAGGGATCCCGCGTGCTCGGTTTCGACCCGAACCCCGATCTGTTCGGCCCATCGCTGGTGATCGGCCTGGCCAACGCCGGGATCTACAGCGTGCTCGCGATCGCCCTGGTCCTCACCTTCAAGATCAGCCAGACGATCGGCTTCGTGCACTACGGGATCGCGGTGGTGGGCGCCTACGGGTACTACCACTTCGTCGCGGCCTACAAGATGGACGGCAAGCTGGCCATGGTCTTGATCATCGCCATCGGCGCCGGGATCGGCGCGGTGTACGGCTTGATCATGATGGACCGTCGGATCGCCTTCCTGCCGCGCCTGACGTTGTCCACTGTCTCGATCGCAGCGATGCTGCTGATCTCCGCGATTGCCACCGAGAACTTCCCCGTCCGTCCGGACGTCACCCTTGCCCCGTCACCGTTCGGGGAGAGCTCCTTCCCCCTGATGTCCTTCAACGTGACGGCGCATCGCGCCGCCTGCCTGGTGGTCACGGTGATCCTGGTCGCTGCGGTCACCTGGTGGCTCAACCGCACGCGATCCGGTGTCAGTGTGCGGGCGATCTCCGATGACGTCGAAGTTGCCCGCTGGTCCGGGATCCGCCTGTATCGGGTCGGGGTCGCCTCCTACGCCGCCGCCGGCGCCATGGCGGCGCTGGCCGGGGCGCTGCTTGCGCCGATCGCCGGAACCGACCTGCAAGGCATCCTGCTGGTCTTCTTTCGTGCCTTGACGGTGGCCGTCGTCGGTGGCTTTCGCAGCCCTGTGCTCGCCTTCGTCGGGGCGATCGTGCTGTCTCTGACGGAGAGTTTCAGCGACACCACCGCGCTGGGAGATATCGGCCCGGGCACCAAGGAAACCCTGGTCTTCGTGGTCATGGTGATCACCGCAGTGCTCGCGGCCCGCTTGCGGCGCTCCGGATTACCGCGCATGCAGGTGGCGGTGACATGAGCGAGCGCAGCGAGCGAATCAACAAGGACAGTGCACTGTCGCTCATTGGGTGGCCGAGCGGTAGCGAGGTTATCCAATGAGCGAGCGCAGCGAGGTCACCATGTACACCGAATGCGGCCCCGCGAGGACGAAGTCCGTGGCGGTGACGTCATGAGTGAGTTGGACACCTCACGCAACCCCTACAGCAGGGCGCGGCCCTTACTCGCTCTGCTGCGTCAACCGCTGAACATCATCGGGGCGATCCTCGCGCTGGCGTGGGTCCCCTTCGCCCGCGACTACTGGGTATTCGTCGTCTCCTCCGGGATCGTGCTCGCCGTCCTCGCCCTCGGGCTGATGGTGATGGTGGGCTGGTGCCGGGAGGTCAACCTGGCCTCGGCCGGGGTCTACGCCACCTCGCTGTACCTGGGCTCCTACGTGTACCGCAGCGAACCCAGCGGCTGGGGCGCGCCCTTACTCGTGGCCGTCGTGGCGGCGATGGCCATCGGCGTGGCATTGATGCTGGTGGTCTCGGTGTTCGCGGTCCGGTTCTCCGGGGTCTACGTCAAGGTCTTCACCCTCGGCCTGCAGATCCTCCTCGAGCAGGTGATGTTCACTCAGTACTCGCTCACCGGCGGCGATGTCGCCCTGGAGAACCCACGCCCCACCTTCTTCGGCTACACCTTCGACGGCGACGACAACGCCTTCTACTACGTCCTGCTCGGGGCGCTGGCGCTCGTGCTCGCCTTCCTGTGCCGGCTGCGCTTCTCCCCGTACGGCCGGGCGATGATGCTCGTCGGCGCCGACACCGACTCCGCCGCGGCGGTAGGGATCGCACCGCTGCGGACCAAGGCCCTGGGGTTCGCCATCTGCGGGGCGATGGGCGGCTTGTCGGGGATCCTCGCTGGGATGCTCCTGGTCAGCGCACCCGGGACCATCAACTACACCGCGACGACGTCTCTGCTGTGGCTGTCCATCGCCATTCTGGGTGGGTTCGACTCCATGACCGCCGTGATTGCTGTCGCGATCGCTTTCCAGGGCGTGCCGTTCACCCTGGAGAAACTGCACATCAACTACAACCTGCTGGCCGGTATCGCGCTGCTCGCGGGCGTGCTCTGCGGAGCGCGCGGCCTCGGCGGGCGGCTGCAGGATCTGTACAAGCGGGTGCGTTTCGGTCCTGCTCCGAAGCGGCGGGCGGCGCGCGGCGGTGTGCAGACCGCGAGCGCCGCTGTGCTCCAACGCGGTGATGGCCTGCGCGAGTTGACCGATGCCGGACCGAGCGACCCCGTGCGCGCCCTGTCCTTGGAGACGTTGGAAGGCTGGTTTCCAGCCCGGCGAACCGAACCACTCGCGCTGGCAGCTCATGACATCTGGCGCAGCTTCGGCGGGGTTCAGGCGTTGCGCGGCGCGAGCATCGAGGTACCGACCGGATCGTTCACCGGTCTTATCGGCCCTAACGGCGCGGGCAAGTCCACCCTGTTCGACGTCGTCAGTGGACTGACCCGGGCCGATCGGGGCCGGGTGGAGATCTTCGGCACCGACGTCACCCGAATGCGGGCGTGGAACCGCGCTGGCCTGGGTATGACCCGGACCTTCCAGACCACGCGGGTGGTCAAGGAGCTCGGTGTGGCGGACAACCTGCTGGCCGGCGCGGGCCTGCGTATCCGGGGAAACCTGGCCCAGTTCAGCCTCGGGATCCCGGCGCAGTGGCGTCAGGTGCGCGAGGCGGAGGAGGCGGCGTGGGCGATCGCGTGCCTGCTCAACATCGAGCGGTACTGGGATGAGCGCGTCGGGGAGCTGGAGTTCTCAGCCCGCCGGCGCACCGAGCTGGGGCGGGCGTTGATGTCGGGGCCGCAGATCCTGCTCCTCGACGAGCCGACCTCCGGGCTGGACCCGGCGTCCTCGGGGGCGCTGATCGGCCTGGTGCGCCGGCTCCAGGCCGACCTCGGACTGACCGTGCTGCTGGTCGAGCACTACGTCAAGGCCGTCCTGGACTCCTGCGACCTGGTCTACGTGCTCAGCGAAGGCGAGATCCTGCGCCAGGGAACACCCGCCGTCGTTGCCGCCGACAGGGCGGTCCAGGAGAGCTACCTCGGTACGGTCCGCGGTGAGCGCACCGAACATTGGCGCCAGCGCCTCCCAGGGCGCGAGCGAACGGCGGCCCGCGGTGGCTGATCCGACGACGGCGAGCCCGCGACTGAGCCTGCATCAGGTTCGGGCCGGGTACGACAAGGTGCCCGTGCTCTTCGACGTCGACCTCGCGGTGAACGCGGGCGAGATCGTGATCCTGGTCGGCGGCAACGGGGCCGGGAAGTCGACGCTGCTCAAGGCGGTGATGGGCACCGTCGCGGTCTTCGGAGGTCAGATCGCCTACGAGGGCCGGGCGATCACCCGCTGGGCCCCGCACAAACGCACCCGCGTCGGCATCTCCTACTCCCCCGAGGGCCGTCGGGTCTTTCCCAGCCTCACGGTCGGGGAGAACCTGCAGGCCGGCGCCGCGCACTGCCCCACCCGCGAGCTCGCGGCCCGCTCGGGTGAGGTGTTCTCCTACTTTCCCGCGCTGGCCGACCGGCGCACGCAGTTGGCGGGCACGCTGTCCGGCGGCGAGCAGCAGATGCTGGCGATCGGGCGCGCTTTGATGGGCCGCCCGGACCTGATCCTCGTCGAGGAACCTTCGCAGGGCCTCGCCCCGGTGATCGTGGACCGGGTCTACGAGACCCTGCAACGCATCTGCCTGGACCGCGGTACCTCGGTGCTGATCGCGGAACAGTTTCAGCAGTTGCGGTCCTACGACTGCGACCGGGTCCTGGTCATCGACAAGGGCACCGTCCACGTGCAGGCACCGGCGGGCGACCTCAGCGCAAGATCCGGACGATGACCTCCCGGCTGTTGTTCGCCGGTGCCTGCTCGCTCACCCCGCCCAGCGGGCTGACCGTCACGACAGAGCGGGCCTCGCCCCCACGCCGCGCACGCACCTCGACGATCATCCCCACGTCCGCGCCCGGGGCCACGTCGGTGAAGGTGCATCGCACGGCCCCGCCGGTGGAGCGATCGGGCGTCAAGCAGGTTCCGCCCGGCGCCGTGTCGATGATCCGCACGAACGCAAGGCCCGGCGCGAGGTCGAGACGTACCCGTACCGGGGCGCTCACCTGCCCATCGTTGACCGCGGCCGCGAGGATGCGGAACTTGCGCCCCGGCGCGACGCTGGTCTTGCCGGCCGCGGCGATGGACCGCAGGTCCGTCACCCCACCGGGCGGCGGAGGCGGCGGCGGCGGGGGCGGGGGCGGCGGGGGCGGGGGCGGGGGCGGCGGGGGCGTCCCGGCGCCGGTGTCACCGACGGC
>JBQTII010000016.1:0-16458 GCA_052388275.1 Sporichthyaceae bacterium
CCCAAGAACGAACGTCCGCAAGACGAGAGGCGATTAGTGGTGACGGTAGGCGGGTGGTCTCCGCAGAAGAAACCGGCCCTAGGGGGCCGGATTCTTCCGCGGTGGGGCTTCGCCCCAGGGAGTGGACCCAGATGATTCAGATCGTAGAGGCGGCGGAGCTGGCTCCGGTGCAGATCGGTGAGGCGTCCGGGATCTTCTCGGCCACCTGGCTGATGATCGCGCTGCCGCTGCTGGGTGCCGCCGTGCTGCTGATCGGCGGGAAGGGCACGGACAGGTGGGGCCACCTGCTGGGCTGCGCCACCGTGTTCGGTTCCTTCGTCATCGGGGCGGCCCAGTTCATCGAGATGCTGAACCGAGACGGCGGCGAGCGTGCGGTCAATCAGCATCTCTACGACTGGCTCGACACCGGGGCCCTGGACATCGGGGTCGGGTTCCAGGTCGACCAGCTCTCGATCTGCTTCGTTCTGCTGATCACCTTCGTGGGCTTCCTGATCCACGTGTACTCCGTCGAGTACATGGCCCACGACGCACGCCGGCGCCGCTTCTTCGGCTACCTGAACCTGTTCGTCGCCTCGATGTTGCTGCTGGTCCTGGCCGATTCCTACCTGCTGCTGTTCGTCGGGTGGGAGGGCGTGGGCCTGGCCTCCTACCTGCTGATCGGCTTCTGGCAGCACGTTCCGGAGTACGCGACCGCCGCCAAGAAGGCGTTCGTGATGAACCGCATCGGCGACCTGGGTCTGCTGATCGCCATGCTGATCATGTTCGACCAGTACGGCGCCTTCGGCTTCGAGGAGGTCTTCGCCTCGGTCGAAGGGTCCAGCCCCGGCATCCACACCGCCATCGGCCTGATGCTGTTACTCGGTGCGGTCGGCAAGTCCGCACAGTTCCCGCTGCAGGCCTGGTTGCTGGACGCGATGGCCGGCCCCACGCCGGTGTCCGCGCTGATTCACGCGGCCACCATGGTCACGGCCGGGGTGTACCTGATCGTGCGCAGCGCGCCGATCTACAACCTGTCCGACACCGCGCAGCTCGTCGTCGCCCTCGTCGGCGCGATCACGCTGCTGATGGGCGCGATCATCGGCACCGCGAAGGACGACATCAAGAAGGCGCTCGCCGCCTCGACGATGTCGCAGATCGGGTACATGGTGCTCGCGGCGGGGTTGGGACCGGCGGGCTACGCCTTCGCGATCTTCCATCTGCTCACCCACGGCTTCTTCAAGGCCGGGTTGTTCCTGTCCGCCGGATCGGTGATGCACGGGATGCACGACAGTACCGACATGCGCCGCTACGGGCATCTGCGCACGTTGATGCCGGTGACCTATGTCTGCTTCGGCCTGGGCTTCCTGGCGATCATCGGCATTCCTCCCTTCGCCGGCTTCTGGTCCAAGGACAAGATCATCGAATCGGCGTTCGGGGACAACTTCGGCTTGGGCCTGTGCGCGCTCCTGGGAGCTGCCATCACCGCGTTCTACATGAGCCGCGTCATGATCATGACCTTCTTCGGACCCAAGCGCTGGGACGACGAGGTACATCCGCACGAGTCCCCCAGGACCATGACACTGCCGGTCTGTGTACTGGCCGCCGGTGCGGTCCTGGGCGGGGTGCTGCTGATCAACGACGGCATCGTGCACTGGCTGGAACCGGTGGTGGGCTCCGAGCACCACGACCTGTGGGCGCCGATCTGGGTGTTCACCGCGATGACACTGAGCGCGGTCGCGATCGGTGTTGGGGTCGCCTACCGTCTCTACGCGGTCGCCGAGATCCCGCGCACGCAACCGGCCGCGGGTGCCCTCACCAACGCCGTGCGCAGCGATCTTTACCAGGACGCCATCAACGAGGCCGCGTTCATGCGCCCGGGGCAGTGGACGACCCGGATGTTGGTCTGGGCCGACAACCGCGGTGTGGACGGGATCGTCAACGGACTGGCCGCAGTGCTCGGCGGCACCGCGAGCCGCCTGCGGCGCCTACAGGCCGGCCTGGTGCGTTCCTACGCCCTGACGATGTTCATCGGTGCCGCGCTGACGGTCGGCGCTGTTCTGGTGGTGCGACTGTGAGTACGGTGATGATACCCAAAGTGATGGCTGGTCAGATATGTCGTGTCAGGTGGCAGGAGACCGGTCGTGGATGACTTCCCCTGGCTGACGGTGGCCCTGTGCCTGCCGCTGGCGGGCGCCCTCGCGATCGCCGTGGCGCCCAAGGCCAACGCCGAGCTGACCAAGCGAATCGCACTGGCCGCCTCGCTCCTGACGCTGGCCGTGGTGATCGGCGCGGGCTTCGACTACGACAAAGACGGCATCGCGTACCAGCTGGTCGAGGACCACTCCTGGATCAGAGAGTTCGGGGTCAGCTACGCCCTCGGCGTCGACGGCATTGGCTTCGTGATGATCGCGCTGACGGCGGCGCTGATGCCGATCCTGATGCTTGCCGCCTGGCGGGACCTGGAGATCGGGGAGAACGCGCAGCCGGCCGAGGGCGGCGGCAGCGCCAAGCTCTACTTCTCGATGATGCTGGTGCTCGAGTCGATGGCGATCGGGCAGTTCGCCGCGCTGGACGTCTTCCTGTTCTACGTCCTGTTCGAGGCCATGCTGATCCCGATGTACGTGCTGATCGGGCGTTTCGGCGGCCCGCAACGTCAATACGCCGCAGTGAAGTTCCTGCTCTACAACCTGCTCGGCGGACTCCTCATGCTCGTCGCGGTGATCTGGATCTACTTCGCCGGACCCGGCGGGGACAAGGCCTACTTCCTGCCCGACCTCATCGGGTACGACTTCGGAACCGAGACCGCGCGCTGGATGTTCCTGGGTTTCTTCATCGCGTTCGCGATCAAGGCGCCGCTGTGGCCCTTCCACACCTGGCTCCCCGACGCGATGGCCGAGGCGAGCCCGAGCAACGGGGTGCTGCTCTCGGGCATCCTGGACAAGGTCGGCGTCTTCGCGATGCTGCACCTGTGCCTGCCACTGTTCCCGGAGGCGAGCCGGTGGTTCGCGCCGACGATCGTCGTTCTGGCCTGCGTCAGCATCATCTATGGAGCGCTGGTCGCGATCGGCCAGACCGACATGAAGCGTTTGATCGCCTACGCCTCGGTGTCGCACTTCGGGTTCATTGTGCTCGGGATTTTTGTGATGACCAGTCAGGGTCAGGCCGGCGCGACGTTGTACATGGTCAACCATGGGTTCGCGACCGCCGCCTTCCTGCTGGTGGCCGGTTTCATGATGTCCCGGCGCGGTTCGCGGCTGGTGACGGCGTACGGCGGGGTGCAGAAGGTCGCGCCGATGCTGGCCGGCACCTTCCTGTTCGCCGGCCTGGCGAACCTCGCGCTCCCGGGGCTGGCGCCGTTCATCAGCGAGTTCATGGTCCTGGTGGGGACCTACTCGCGCTACCCGTTCGCCGGTGTGGTGGCCACGATCGGGGTGCTGCTGGCTGCGATTTATGTGCTCATCGCCTACCAGCGCACGATGGCCGGGGAGCTGGCCCCGGGCAACGAGGACACCAAGGATCTGCGGACCCGAGAGATCGTGGTCCTGGCTCCGATCTTCGCCGTCATCCTCGCGCTGGGGTTCTTCCCCAAGCCTGCGCTGGACCTGATCGACCCGGCCGTCGACCGCACGTTGACCCAGGTCGGGCGCACCGATCCGCTGCCGCCGCATTCCGCTGACGCGGCGCTCGCCAAGGAGTCCAAGTGAGCGCTAGAAGTGAGCTGGTGCTGGCCGCCCCGCTGATCGAATCGCCGGATCTGGACTATTACCTGCTCTCGCCGATGCTCGTCGTCTTCGGCGTCGCCGTCGTCGGGGTGCTGGTGGAGGCCTTCGTCCCGCGGGCGCACCGCGTGGCCGTGCAGGTGGGCCTCGCGCTCGCGGGTCTGGCCACCGCGCTCGTGCTGGTGATCAGCCTGCACGACAAGAACGAGATCGTGGCCGAAGGAGCGCTGGCGATCGACGGCGCGACGTTGTTCATGCAGGGCACGATCCTCGGCCTCGGGCTGCTCGCGATCATGCTGGTCGCCGAGCAGAAGGTCAGCGTCGGGGGGGAGTTCGCCTCCTCGGCCTCGACGGTGCCGGGCTCGGCCGCGGAGCGTCAGGTCAGCGAGGCGGGCTGGGTCCAGACCGAGGTCTACCCGCTGTTGATGTTCTCCATCGGCGGGATGCTCGTCTTCCCCGCGGCGAACGACCTGCTGCTGATGTTCATCGCGCTGGAGGTTCTCTCGCTCCCGCTGTACCTGCTGTGCGGCCTGGCTCGCCGCCGACGGCTGCTCTCGCAGGAAGCGGCGCTGAAGTACTTCCTGCTCGGCGCGTTCTCTTCGGCGTTCTTCCTCTACGGCGTCGCCATGCTCTACGGGTACGCGGGCAGTGTGCGCCTGGGTGAGATCGCCAGTGCGGTCTCCGGCAACGCCGAGAACGATGCGCTGTTGCTGTTCGGCATGGCGCTGCTCGCGGTCGGCCTGCTCTTCAAGGTCGGCGCGGTGCCCTTCCATGCCTGGACCCCGGACGTCTACCAGGGCGCCCCCACCCCCATCACCGGCTTCATGGCTGCCGCCACCAAGGTGGCGGCGTTCGGTGCCTTGCTGCGGGTGTTCTATGTCGGACTGGGCGCCGCCAAATGGGACTGGCACCCGATGTTCTGGGCGGTCGCGATCCTCACGATGGTCTTCGGTTCGATCGTCGCGCTCGTGCAGACCGACATCAAGCGGATGCTCGCCTACTCCTCCATCGCGCACGCCGGCTTCATCCTCGTCGGCCTGGTCGCGACCAACGCCGAGGGTCTGTCCTCGACGCTGTTCTACCTGCTGACCTACGGCTTCATGACGATCTCGGCCTTCGCCCTGATCTCCCTGGTGCGCGACTCGGGCGGCGAGGCGACTCACCTGTCCCAATGGGCCGGGCTCGGACGTCGGTCCCCGGTGGTGGCCGGAGCCTTCGCCTTCCTGCTGCTGGCAATGGCCGGCATTCCGCTGACCAGTGGTTTCATCGGCAAGTTCGCGGTGTTCTCCGCCGCGATCTCCGCCGGCGCCACCCCGCTGGTCGTCGTCGGCGTGCTGGCCAGCGCGATCGCCGGCTTCTTCTACGTCCGGGTGATCGTGCTGATGTTCTTCTCCGCCCCGGCCGCCGATGGCCCCCGCGTCGTGGTGGCGAGCCAGCTGACCACGGGGGCGCTCAGCATCGGGGTCGCGGTTACGGTAGTGCTGGGCGTCGTGCCGCAGCCGGTTCTGGATCTGGCCGACAAGGCGTTGCTCGTCAGCTGATCCGCGGCTCGCGACGGGAAGGAGCTCGGGCGTGGCCAGCAGTCTCGGCCTGGATACCGACCGCATCGACTCCGCGCTGGTCGAAGCCATCAAGACCGGTATGGACGCCGTCGAGGTGATGCTCCGGGACGCGGTGAAAAGTGACTACCCCTTCGTCACCGAAACCTCGCGGCACCTCGTCGACGCCGGCGGTAAACGCTTCCGTCCGCTGCTCGTGCTCGTCGCCGCGCAGTTCGGCGACCCGAACGCAGCGGGGATCGAGGCCTCCGCGGTCGTCTGCGAGCTGACCCACCTCGGCACGCTGTACCACGACGACGTCATGGACGAGGCGACGATGCGCCGCGGGGCGCAGAGCGCGAACTCGCGTTGGGACAACACCGTCGCGATCCTCACCGGCGATTTCCTGTTCGCCCGGGCCTCTGACCTGCTCGCCGATCTCGGCCCGGAGTGTGTGCGGATTCAGGCGCGCACGTTCGAGCGGCTGTGCACCGGCCAGATTCGCGAGACCGTGGGCCCGGCCCCCGGCGACGACCCGATGGCGCACTATCTCGCGGTGGTCGCGGACAAGACCGGGTCGCTGATCGCCACCGCGGCCCGTTTCGGTTCGCTGCTGTCCGGCGCACCGGCGGAGATCGTGGAGTGCTTGACCCGCTTCGGCGAGCGCATCGGCGTGGCTTTCCAGCTCTCCGACGATCTGCTCGACATCGCGAGTGAATCCGCCGAGTCCGGCAAGACACCGGGCACCGACCTGCGCGAGGGTGTTCCGACTCTGGCCGTCCTGCACGCTCTGGCCTCGTCCGACCCGGCCGACGACCGGCTTCGTGAGTTGCTGTGCTCCGATCTCACCCAGGACGCTCCCCACGCCGAGGCGTTGGCGCTGCTGCGGGCGAACAAGGCCATGACCACGGCCCGGGCCGATCTGGCGCGCTGGGCCGAGGACGCCCGCGCTGCCCTCGCCCCGCTCCCCGCCGGCCCCGCCCGCGAGGTCCTGGAGTGGTTGTGCGACGCGGTGGTGGAACGATCCGCTTAGGGCATGTCTCCCAATCCCGATAGGCGGCGCGGGTCGGCGCCCAGGCGGCGCCTCGCTGCGTTGTTGTCGTCGCCCGATGCTCCGCATCGAGCTCCTCCTCCGCCTGGCGATGCATCCACCTGGATCACCGCCCGCATCCACCTGAGATTAGGAGACACGCCCTAGGCGAGAGCGGCGGCCATGCGCGCGACGGCCTCGGTGACCACGGCGCGGGAGGTGGCGAAGTTCAGGCGGACATGGCGCTCGCTGCCAGCGCCGAAGGGCCCCCCTGGCGATAGGGCGATGCGGCCGCGGTCCAGGAAGAACTCCTGCGGGTCCGACGGCAGGTCCAGGCCGCCGCAGTCCAGCCAGGCGAGGTAGGTGGCCTCGGGTGCCTGCCACCTCAGGTCCGGCAGGTGCGTGCGCAGTTGCGTGCCGAGATGGTCGCGGACGCCGCGCAGGTGTGCCAGCAGCGCGTCGAGCCAGGGGTCCCCGTCGGTGAAGGCGGCGGTCGAGGCTGCGCTGCCCAGAATCCCGGCGGGCCCTCGATGCCGGTAGGACTGCCCGGTGAGCCAGGCCTCGTCGGCCGCCGAGCCGCAAACCGCGACCGCGGCGTGCAGGCCCGCGAGGTTGAACGCCTTGCTCGCTGAGTGCAGCGTCAGGGTCCGCTTCGCGACCTCCGGGGCAAGCGAGGCGAAGGGGATGTGCCGGTGTGGAGGGAACACCAGCGGTGCGTGGATCTCGTCGGCGACGACCCGCACGTCGTGGCGCAGCACCACCTCGGCCAGGGCGCGAAGCTCAGCTTCGGTGTAGGCCCGCCCCAGCGGGTTGTGCGGGTTGCAGAGCAGCAGCAGCCTGCCCCCGGCGGCGAAGGCCGCGTCGAGGGGGTCCAGATCGAGTTCCCAGGGCGAGTCGATGGCCGACCCGCCACGGGTCGCCGGCACCTCGACCACCCGGCGACCGGCCTCAACCGGCGCTCTCAGGAACGGGTGGTAGACCGGGGTCGGGACGATCACCGCGTCGCCAGGGGAGGTGAAGCCCTCGATCCACAGCTCGACGCCGCGCATCACGTCGGCCAGCAACAACACTCGGTCCGGGTCCACCGGCCACTGGTAGCGGCGGGCCGCGAAGGCGCTGAACGCATCCGCGAGCAGCGGATCGCGTAGGTCCAGGGCGTACCCGAAGTCCCCACCGCGCGCCAGCGCGTCCCTGATCGAGGCGGCCACGGCGGGCGCCGGGTCGAAGTCCATTTCCGCCACCCACGCCGGCAGGACGTCGGCGGGGTAGGCCTGCCATTTCATGCTGCGCCTGGCTCGCAACCGAGCCAGGTCCAGGTCGTCGAAGCCGAAGGCGCTGGGCTGGCTAGTCATCGTCCACAGGCGCGATGACTGGGCGTCAGAATCCGCGCATGGGCAGCAGCCCGATGATGGATTCCAGTGGGGAGCGGTCCTGCGCCGGTGGCGGATCGGGGGCGGGTACCGCAGGACTGGTCAGACTCGATGCGCCGTAGGTCTGCAGGCCGGGGCGCGGCTTGGACAGCGCCTTGCAGGTCACGTCCGCGGTGGTCCCGGAACGCCTGGCCGGCAGCGCGCCGTCGAGCAGGTAGGCGGCAATGATGTCCTCGATGCAGGTGTTGCCGTTCAGCGACCCGGAGTGCGTGGTGGCGCCGGACTCGGCGATGAGCCGGGAGGCGGGGAACAGCGAGCGCACGGCCAGGGCCCCCGCGTACGGGGTGGCGGCATCGAGCGTGGCATTGATGATCAGGATCGGCGGGACGGCACTGCCGTCGATCGGCAGCGGGGTGCCGGGCGCCGCGGGCCAGTACAGGCAGGCGGTGTTGAACCAGGTGTTCGCCCAGGTGAGCAGCGGCGCCTTTGCCGCGGTGGCGAAGGCGTCCGGGCGCCAGGTGTTGCGGTAGGAGGCCGGCCAGGCCTTGTCGGTGCACTGCACGGCGTTGTAGACCGCGAACAGGTTGTCGTCGGAGTCCTGCGCTCCGGAGAGCGCGACCTTGAGCTCGCTCATGTCCTTGTTGTGCACCCAGCGGGCGAAGGCACCGGCGGACTCGGACCACAGGAACTCGGCGTACATCGTGCGGGTGAAGACGTCGGTCCAGTCGTTGGCGTCGACGCCCTGGGCCGGTTGCTGCTGCAGTTTCCTCAGCACGGCGTAGAACTTCTTACGTACCGTCTTGGGGGTGGAGCCGAGGTCGTAGGTGCGCTGGTGGCGGGCGACCCAGCCGAAGAACTCGCTGGCGGCCTTCTCGAACGCGCGGTCCTGCGCGAGCTGGGCCTGGTACCAGACTCGGCCGGGGTGCACATTTCCGTCCAGCACCATGCGCTTGACCCGGGCCGGGAACATGCTGGCGTACACCTGGCCGAGGTAGGTGCCGTAGGAGAAGCCGTACCAGGTGATCTGGTCCACGCCCAGCGCCTGGCGCAGCGCGTCGATGTCGCGGGCGCTGTCAGTGGTCTTCATGTGCTCCAGCAAGGTGCCGTGCTTGCGGCCGCAGGCGGCCGCGTACTTCTTCGAGCGTGCCAGCCACGCCTTCTCACTCGCCGTCAGCGAGGCGCCTTGGCGGGCAGGTACGTAGGCCGGGCGTTTGCCGGTGCCGTAGTCGGAGTCGCAGGAGATCGCCGGCCGGGAATCGCCGACCCCGCGGGGGTCGAAGCCGATCCAGTCATATCCGGCGGCGCCGGGGACGGCGGAGCCGAGGCTGGAGAGCCCCAGGCCGCTTGCGCCAGGACCGCCGGGGTTGCCGATGGCCACGCCCTGATACTTTTCGCCCCGCTCGGCCTTGGTCCGCGACACCGCCAGTGTGATCTGCTTTCCCGCCGGTTTGGACCAGTCCATCGGCACGCTCAGGAATCCGCACTGGTCGGCGGCGACGCTGAAGGAGGCGCAGCTGCCGAAGTCGATCGAGAAGGCCGACGGGGCGGCCGGGCTCGCCTGGGCCGGTCCCAGTGCGACCACTCCGGCGGTGCCGACGAGCAGTGCACTCGCCAGCGCAGGTACAGCGGTACGCAACATGGGTCCCCCGGATCTGAGTGCTCGTTGGGTCAGGTCGAGCTTAGAATCACCGGCGCCACATGACGGGTATGCCGTTCAGGAGCGATTCGAACGGCTCCGGGGCGCCGATGAAGGACCCGAGCAGGCCCTGCGGCAGGCTGCGCTCGACGACCGACGGCTCGGGGAAGGGCTTGCGGTCGCACTCGAAGTCGGAGACCTGCCCGGCCTTGCGCTGCGGGAGCGAGCCGTCGAGCAAGTAGTCCGCGATGACGTTGTCGATGCAGGCGTTGCCGTCGAACACCGACGAGTGCGTGGTCGCGCCGACCTCGGCCAGCAGCACCGCGGTCGGGAACTCCTTGCGCACCGCCAGCGCACCGGAGTACGGCGTGGCGCCGTCCAGGGTCTGCTGGACCATCAGAATCGGGATCTTGACCTTGGACCCCTGCACCGCCGGGGTGGAGCCGGCCGGTACCGGCCAGAAGGTGCACGGCGCGGAGAACCAGAAGCTGCCCCAGGTGCTGGTCGGGGCGGTCTTGGCGAGGTCGAAGGCGTCGTTGCGAACCTTGTCGTAGGAGCGCGGGAACTTCCCGTCGCTGCACAGGGTGGTGTTGAACGCGGCGTAGCTGTTGTCGTCGGTGGGGTCGTTCAGGATCGTGTTGACCCGATCCAGGAACGCGAAGTCACCGGCAACGGCGTCGGCAAACGCGGCCGCGATCGGGACCCACAGGTTCTCGCTGTAGGCCCCGGTGAGGAAGACATCGGCGAGTTCGGAAGGCCCGATCGCCCCGACCGGTTCCTTGGTGAGCGCTTCGATGAGGTCGGCGTAGGTCGCCTTCACCTCGGACTGGGTCGCCCCGGTCATGTAGGTGGCATTGCGATCGGCGATCCAGGTGAAGAACTCGTCCAGGACGATCTGGAAGGCCTCGGTCTGTGAGCGACCGCCGTCGCCGTAACCGCCGTAGGTCGGCTCGACGCTGCCGGACAGCACGAGGCGGCGGATCTTGTCCGGGTAGCGCGTGGCGTAGGTCTGGCCGAGGAAGGTGCCGTAGGAGAAGCCGAAGAAATTGATCTGTTTCTCACCGAGCGCCACGCGCAGCGCGTCCATGTCCTTGATGGTGTCGATCGTGCGCATGTGTTCGATGATCGGCCCGTTGTTGTCGGCGCAGGCCTTCGCGAATCTCTTGGTCCGGGCCAGCCAGGCCAGTTCGTTGGGCGCGCGAACCCCGATGCTCTTCGGGGTGTAGGCCGGGCGCGGCCCGGCCGCATAGTCCGGGATGCACGAGACTCGGGGGCTGCTGGCGCCGACGCCGCGGGGGTCGAAGCCGATCCAGTCGTACTGGCGCCCGACGTTATTGGGCACGGCCTGCGGCAGGATCGCCGGGAACACCAGTCCGGAGCCGCCCGGGCCGCCCGGGTTGACCAGCATGACGCCCTGACGCTTCTCGGTCGCCTTCACCCGCGAGACCGCGACCTTGATCTGCTCACCGCGCGGCTTGCTCCAGTCCAGGGGAACCGACAGGAACCCGCATTCTGCGCCGACGCCGGACAGCGTCTCGTCCGTGCAGGGGCCGAAGTCGATGCTCACCGCGCCCGGAGCCGCCTCGGCCGCCAGGGCGGCGCCGCCGGTTGTGGCCGCCACCGTCACACCGCTGACGGCCTTCAGTCCTGCGGTCGCGACCGCTACCACGTTACGCATGCCACCCACCCTGTCCTCGCCTCGATCACCTGGCCGCATCCTAGGTCGGCCGCTCGGATCTGGTGGGGAGATGGCTGAAATCTGTGGATAACCGGACACAGTTCCCCCACCGTTCGCAGCCGCACCCCGATTGGGGAGGGAGGTTGGCGGGTTCGGGTCAGCGCGCGGGGCGGGCGCCGGCGATGACCCGCAGCCGCAGCGCCAGGGCCATCAGCGCGCGGCGTTCGGCTTCGGGCAACTGCGCGGTCCGCGCCCGCCAGGTGCTCAGGTTCGATCGTCCGGAGGACCCCAGCAGCTCCCGAAGCATCTGCGCCGCCAGGGGGTCGGTCACAGTCTCGGGAATCGGCAACGGCAGCCCTGGGCAGGACAGATCGACCCCGGCCCCGGCCAATCGCACCGGCAGCGTCCCGGAGCGCAGGAACTCGAAGGTCGGAGTGTCAGTGCACTCATTTCCGGCGAAGGTCGCAGTGTGGCCGGTCGTCTCGCTGTCCACGATCAGGGACGAGCGGGGGAACGCCAGTCGAACGTTGAGGCTGTTGATCAGCGGGGTCGTCGGATCGACGGCGGTGCTGGTCAGCAGCAGCGGCGGTGCGAGGGAGCCGTCGACCGCGGCGAGTTCGCCCGGGAAGGGCCAGGTACGGCACGGCAGGAAGTTCAGGTAGTAACCCCACGTGCTCAGCGGTGCGAGGGTGGCGGTGGCCGTCGCGTCGGTGCGGAAGCTCGCGTAGTCGTCGGGCCACGGGTAGTCGGTGCACTCGACCCCGAAGAACAGCGCCAGTGCGCCGCCGTTGTCCACCGGCGCGTCGGGGTCCGGGGCGTAAAGGGCCTCGAGGGGACCGAAGTCGCCGCGGGTGGCCGCAGCGAAGACATCGGCGGACATCGTCCACAGGAACTGGGCGTAGGTGGCGAAGAAGATCACGTCGACGAACTCGGTCGGCCCGACGAGCTCGGTGGGCGCGGCCGCGAGCTTGCGTTCGATCTCGAGGTAGGCCTGCTCGACACCGGCGGCGTCGGCTGCGATGCCGTACGTGTCGTTGTTGTCCGCGATCCAGGCGAAGAACTCCCGGCGCGCCGCATCCGCGCCCACCGCCCGATCCCGCAGATTCTGATACCCTGTCACCGCGGAGTCGACGTTGGCATCGAGCACGAAGCGTCCGGTGCGCGCCGGGTATTGGGTGGAATAGAGCTGACCCAGGTAGGTGCCGTAGGAGAAGCCGACGAAGTTCAGGGCGGGGGCACTGAGCGCCGTGCGGATCGCGTCCATGTCGCGCACGACATTGACGCTGCGCAGAAACGCGAGGTCTGCGCCACTGTCCCGGGCGCAATCGGCGGCCACGTCTTCGTACTCGCGGACGTAGTACGCCTCGTTGGCGCCGGGCGGGGAGTCAAGGCCGACGACCGGCTCGTAGGACGGGTAACCGTCGGCGAACGCGTCGGTGTTGCAGGACAGCAGGGGCTCACTCGCCCCGACCCCGCGCGGGTCGAAGCCGATCACGTCATAGCGGGCCAGCAGGTCCTCGGGCAGTAGCTGGGCGAAGAAGGCGGGAGCCTCCAGCCCCGTCCCGCCGGGCCCGCCGAAGTTCACCATCAGCGCGCCGAGTTGCTCGGCCGCGGGGGCGGTGGCCCGCAGCCGGGAGATCGCCACCCCGATCTGGCGGGATTCGGGGTCGGCGTAGTCGAGGGGGACCGCAAGCGTTGCGCATTCGACCACGGCGGGGCCGCCGGGCTGCAGGTCGTCGGCGCAGGGGGTCCACGCCAGGGATTCACCTGCGGGCGTGATTTCGGTGGGGGCAGCGGGTTCGGCACCGGCCGGTGCGCTGACCGTCAGGCTGACGCTGGTAGCCAGGGCGATCGCCCCGGCCAGGGCGGTGCGACGACGGTTCGACATGTACCGAGCGTGATAATTCGGACCTATCCGGTCAAGATGAATAATTCACACGTATCACCCGACGCCTTGGCCCGCCGTCACTGCGAACGGGCGGCGGCGGTTGCGCAGGCTGTCGAGGGTGAACAGGACCAGGGCCGCCCACACCAGGGCGAACCCGGCCAGGCGCGCCGGGGGCAGCGGTTCGTGGCGCACCAGGACCCCGATGGCGAACTGGATCGTCGGCGCGAGGTACTGCAGCATCCCGATCGTGGTCAGCGCGATCCGCCCGGCCGCACCGGCGAACAGCAGCAGTGGGACGGCCGTGGCAACCCCGGCGCTGATCAGCAGCAGCGAATGATCGTGGCCCTGGGCGGTGAAGGTCCCCGAGCCCGTCGCCGCGATCGCGGCCAGAAACAGCAGCGCGGGCAGGAGCAGGTAGGCGGTTTCGACGGTGAGCCCCTCCAGGGCGCCCACCCCGATGGTCTTCTTGATCAGCGAGTACGCGCTGAACGTCGCGGCCAGGAACAGCGCGATCCACGGGGGACGCCCGTAGTCCACGGTCAGTACCAGGACTCCGGTGGCGGCGACGGCAATCGCGGCCCACTGCCCGGCGCGCAGTCGTTCGCCGAGCACCACCACGGCCACCGCGACGGTGACCAGCGGGTTGATGTAGTACCCGAGGGCGGTCTCGAGGACGTGATCGTGGTTGACCGACCAGATGTAGACCAGCCAGTTCGACCCGATCAGGACCGCGGCAAGGGCAAGCATCCGCAGCGCACGAGGGTTGGCGCGCAGGGCCCGCAGGCGCCTACGTGCCGCGTTGCCGCGGCGCCGGCCGAGCCAGATCAGTCCAGCGGAGAAGGCCACCGACCATACGACGCGGTGGGCGAGGACCTCCATCGAGGTTGCCGGTTGCAGGTACGGCCAGTACAGGGGGAAGAGCCCCCACAGCAGGTACGCCCCGACGCCGTACACAAGCCCGCGGCGGTCGATGGTCACGACAACGACAGTACGTCTGCGTACCGGGCCCGTCGACGCGATTACGCGCAGGTGCGAGCGAGCTCACCTCCTTGCGTCCGGGTCACTGCCGGGGTCCCTGGCTCGTCGCCCATTCATGAGCGAGGGCCCAGATCATCACCGAATTCGGAGTCGGACGTGGGCGCCGGCGAATGCAAGGTCTGCAGGAGGAAGGCGGGCACCCCGAGCTGACTCGCGTGGAACAGCTCGGCCAGCTGTTGCTGTGCCGCGGCGACGGCCCCCGGGCCGGACAGGAACAACTCGGGAGGCAGCAACTCGGTGGGCAGCAGCGCCACCCCGGATCCGGTGAGGACCTCCAGCAGCCCTGGCTCGGGGCCGCGTTCGCAGGTGATGTCAGTACCGGAACCGCTGCGCCTGGTGGGCAGGATCCCCTCGAGGAGATACGTCGCCACGACCTCGTCCACGCAGGGGTTGCCCGCGAACGCCGAGCCCGCATGCTCGAGCCCGTCGCGTTCGGTAATCAGGATCGAGCGCCCGAAAACGGCGCGGGCGGCCAATGCCTCGGTGAGGGTGGTGGGAGCGTCCAGGCTGCCGTTCACGAAGAGCATCGGCGCGGCGGCTGCGGCCCCGACCGGGGTGGGCAGACCCGGCACCGGCCATTGCAGGCACGGCGCGGTGACCTCCCAGAAGAACAGCCAGGCGGTCAACGGCGCACTCGTCGCGGTGCGGAACGTGTCCGCGCGGGCCTTGGCGTACGCACGCTCCCAGTCCCCGTCCGAGCACGTGACGGCGAGACTGTCACCGGCGAACTCGGCGCTCTCCGCCGGCGGCCCGCTGAATACACCGGCGAAGGGGGCCGTGTTCGCGGAGTTCCAGGCCGCCCAGCCGGCCGCGATCAGGGGCCAGATCTGCTCGGTCCGGGCCGTGATGGAGAACAGCTGTGTCCACTCCGCCGGACCCACTCCGTCGATGGCATCCCGGCGCAGCCGCGTGAGTTCGGCGTCGTAGCGCGCACGGACCGCGACGGTGTCGGCGCCCAGCTGGTAGATCGCGTCGAAGCCGGCAGCCCAGCGGAAGAACCGCGTCATGTTGATCTCGAACGCGCGCGCGGTCGCCGGCCGGCCCAGGTCGCCGCGGTAGCCGACGCCGTCCGGGCCTACGGTGCCGCTGAGCACAAAACGACCCACCCGGCCCGGGAACAGCGAGGCGTACATCTGCCCGAGGTAGGTGCCGTAGGAGAAGCCCAGGTAGTTCAGCTTCGGCGCCCCGAGGGCGGCGCGGATCAGATCCAGATCGCGCGCCACGTCGGCGGTACGCAGGTGCGCCATCGCGGCGCGGGTCTTGCTGCGGCAGGTCCTGGCCAGGCCCGCCGCAGTCGCGCGGCGCTCACGCTCGGTGCCCAGGATCCGGTTCCGGTCCGGCGGGACGTAGTCCGGAGCGGGCGTGTGAAAAAGCGCCGGATCGCAGGCGATGGCCGGCTCGCTCGCCTCGACCCCGCGCGGGTCGAACCCGATCAGGTCGTAGCGGGCGGGTACCGGGGCCGGCAGCACGTCAACCAGTCCCAAAGGGAGCGTGCGGCCCCCGATCCCCGGTCCACCGGGGTTGAGCAACATCGGGCCCAGGTAGTCGGCCTTTGCTCCGGTGGCGGGGATCCGACTGAGCGCCAGGTCGATCGTGGTGCCCTTCGGGCGGGTGTGATCGAGGGGGACGGTGAACGTCGCACACTCCAGACCGGTGCCGGCGAGTTCGCCGGTGCAGTCCTCCCACGTTATTCGCGCTGCTGCGCCCGACGGGTCACTGAGGGCCAGGATCAGGGCAGCGGTCATTCCGGCGGCGGTCGTCAGGGCACCGCGCACCCTCGTCAGGTCCTGTCGCGAATAAGGTCGATCACCTGGTCGAGCTTGGTGTCGAGGCCGTCGAACCGGATGGAGTGCTCAGCCTGGGTGGCCGCGATGGTCGAGGCGATCTCGTAGATCGCGTGGATGTCGTTGTTCATTTGCCGACGGTCCAGGTGTCGGTGCCGCGCAGCAGGCGTTGCAGGTCACCCTTGTTGGCGGCCGCCTGGCGCAGCTGTGCGGTCATCTGCCCGTCGTAGGTCGGGCGGTCCACGTCGCGAAAGACCCCGATGGGGGTCTTGTCCAACGTCAGGTCCGGCAGCCGGGAGAGTGCGAAGGCCACGCCGGGGTCCGCCGCGTTGGCATCGTGGATCAACACCTCGGCCTCGTTCGCCGCGGTGACGTCGACAACCTCGATCGTGCCGCCCAGTCCGCGGACGACACCGCGTTCACCCAGCCCTGTCTCGGTGGGTGCGCCGAAGCGGATCGGCGCCCCGTGCTCCAGGCGGATCAGATGGCGCACCGAGCTGTCGGAATCCTTGAGGGCCTCGAAGGCGCCGTCGTTGAAGATGTTGCAGTTCTGGTAGATCTCCACCAGTGCGGTGCCCGAGTGCTCGGCCGCCGCCCGCAGCACCGAGGTGAGGTGCTTGCGGTCGGAGTCGATGGTGCGGGCGACGAAAGGGGCCTCCGCACCAAGGGCTAGCGAAACCGGGTTGAACGGTGCGTCCAGCGACCCCAGCGGGGTGGACTTGGTGATCTTGCCGACCTCGGAGGTCGGCGAGTACTGACCCTTCGTCAGACCATAGATCCGGTTGTTGAACAGCAGGA
>JBQTII010000017.1:0-13246 GCA_052388275.1 Sporichthyaceae bacterium
CACCACGTCCTCGACCGCCGCCTCCACGGCAGCAAACGCCGCCATCGCGGCCGGGAGAACATCGGTGTCCATACCCGAGAATCTACGGACCCCCACCGACAGTTTCGCCCTAGATCGACGCCCCACCAGACTCAGCCGTCACTATTTTCTGAGTTATCGTCAGTGACGATCTGGCTGCCGTGAATCGGTGCCGAAGCCGCGTGCCGACACCCTCGTCGTTGACCGCCGTCCCGACGTCCAGGTCGGACCCGACCTCCGCCCGAAGTTGTACGGTTCGATTGGGTGGGGCTCGAACGTACAACTTGGACAGCGCGCTCTGGTCGCAGCGCATGCCTCACGATTCGATGAGGTCGAACACGCGTTCGCACAAGAAGAGCCGGTCCTGCGGCCGACCTGTGATCTCGCGGAGCAGTCCCTTCTCCACCAGACTCTTGACGGCCTGGTTGGCCGCTTCGAAGCTCCGCCCGATCAGGCCTTGCGCGGTGCGTACATCGATGACCGGATAGCCGATCAAGCTCTCGGCAATCTGCAGCGCCGAACCGCGACTTCCTGATGACCGCAGTTCCGACACCATGTCGGTCTCCAACACCTGGACGACGTCGTTGCCGCGTTCGCCACCGGCCGCCCCCGCGAGCAACGGATCGAGACCGAGGTGTTCCGCCCCTTCGCCTACGACGAGCTGATTGCGCGCGACAAGGCGAATCTGGACATCACCTGGCTACGCGACGCCTCGCTGGCCGACACCGACAACCTCCCCGCCCCCGAGGTCATCGCCCGCGAGATCATTGAGGACCTGCGGGCCGCACTCGACGAGTTCGCCGCCATCGCCGACGCGCTCGCCGCGACCTGAGCCCGAAGCACCCTCAGGTTGGTGGCCTGCCGCGCCGATACCCCTAGAACATCGGGTCGGCGGGGAGTGGGGCGTGCGAGCACGAGCGTGGTGGCCGGGGCGAATCGAGGACGCGCTTCCGCTCCTCGACAACGACACGCGGCTGCTCGGTCGCGAGGCCGGTCTGATCTCGATCGGGCCGGAGATGACCCCAGTCGAGATCGTCGAGGTCGTCCTCGCCCGGGCCCTCGCCGAGCGGGCCTCCGACGTCCACATCGAGCAGCAGGAGTCCCGCACCCGGGTGCGCTACCGCGTCGACGGGGTCCTGCACGAGGTTCTCGCGATGCCCACCGAACGTGCCGCGGCGGTGCTGAGCCGGGTCAAGGTGCTGGCCCAGATGGACATCGTGGAGAAGCGCCGGCCACAGGACGGCCAGTTCACCTACCGCAGCGGTGAGCGCACCGTCGACATCCGGGTCTCCACCGCGGTCGGGGTGTCCGGGGAGAAGTGCGTGCTGCGCCTGCTCGAATCCGCCCGTCGCCGGGTCCGCTACAACGAGCTCGGGATGCACCCCGAGGTGGCCCGGCACTGGGCGGTCGCGGCCGCCAGCTCCTCCGGAATGCTGCTGTGCTCGGGACCCACCGGCAGCGGAAAAACCACCACGCTGTACGCGAGCCTGGGCGAACTCGACATCGTCGGGCGCAATCTGTGCTCGATCGAGGATCCCGTCGAGTACGTCGTGGACTCGATCACGCAGATCCAGATCAACACCACGATCGGCACGACGTTCGCCAGCGGTCTGCGCTCGCTGTTGCGCCAGGACCCCGACGTAATCCTGCTCGGCGAGATCCGCGACCCCGAGACCGGGCGAATCGCCGTGCAGGCAGCCCTCACGGGCCACCTGGTGCTGTCCACCGTGCACTCTCGCGACAGCGTCTCCGCGTTGTACCGGCTGCTGGAGATGGGTATCGAGGGCTATCTGGTCACCTCTTCGGTCATCGCGGTAATGGCGCAGCGCCTGGTGCGCCGCAACTGCCCCACCTGCCTGCAGCCTTACGAGCCCTCCCCCGAGGAACGGGCGCTCTACACCGACCTGGGCGGGCGCCCCAAGGCGCTGTTCCTGGCCGGGACCGGCTGCACCGCCTGCGCCTACACCGGCTACCACGAGCGCGTCGGCATCTATGAACTACTGCGGGTGACTCCGGCCGTGCGCGCCCTGATCACCGCAGGCGCCGACGCCGACATCGTGCGCGATCAGGCGATGGCCGAAGGAATGCACACGTTGGTCTCAGAAGCCCTGCGCCTGGTCAGCGAGGACATCACCACCATGGGTGAGGTCATCCGGGCGGTCGCCGACGGGCTGGCCTGACGATAATTTCGGGTATACCGCCCGTCGCCGACGACAGGATCTGTGCCGATGTCCCTCGCCCCGTCCTACGCCTGCGGAATCTCCGACGTCCCGCTGCTCGGGGAGACGATCGGCGCCGCGCTGACCAGGGTGGCCGGCTCGCACCCGGACGCCGAGGCCGTGGTGGACGTCCCCTCCGGGCGGCGGTGGACCTACAGCCGGCTCGACGCCGACGTCTCACGCCTCGCTGCGGGGCTGCTCGCCCGCGGAATCGCCGCCGGTGACCGGATCGCACTGTGGGCACCGAACATCGCCGAGTGGGTCCTGGTCCAGTACGCCGCTGCCCGGGTCGGGGCGATCCTGGTCGTGGTCAACCCGGCGTACCGCACCCACGAGCTCTCGTTCGTGCTGCGCCAGTCCGGAGCACGAATGCTCATCACCGTTCCCGCCTTCAAGACCAGCGACTACCGCGCCATGGTCGCCGAGGTCGCGCCCGACTGTCCCGACCTCACCGATCTCGTCTTCGTGGGCGAGCAGTCCTGGAACGAGCTGGCCACCAGTACCGTCGCCGGCCCGGAAGTGATGCAACGTCAGGACATGTTGGGCTTCGACGACCCGATCAACATCCAATACACCTCCGGGACCACCGGTTTCCCTAAGGGCGCCACACTCACCCACCACAACATCCTGAACAACGGCTTCTTCACCGGCGAGGTCTGCCGCTACACCAGCGCCGATCGCATCGTGGTGCCAGTGCCGTTCTACCACTGCTTCGGCATGGTGATGGGCAACCTGGCAGCGCTCTCACACGCCGCCATGGTGATCATCGCCGCGCCCGCCTTCGACCCCGCCGCCACCATCGCAGCCTGCGCCGCCGAACGCGCGACCTCGCTCTACGGCGTCCCGACAATGTTCATCGCCATGCTTGCCGACCCGTCACTTCCCGACCTGGACCTGACCAGCCTGCGCACCGGGATCATGGCCGGATCGCCGTGTCCGGTGGAGGTGATGAAACGCGTCATCGCCGAGATGGGCATGAATGAGGTGACCATCGCCTACGGCATGACCGAGACCTCGCCGGTGTCCTGTCATACCCGCACCGACGACGACGTCGAGCGCCGAGTGGCCACGATCGGGCGCGTGCACCCGCACCTGGAGATCGCGATCGTGGACCCGCAGACCAACCAGGTGGTCCCGCGCGGCACCCGCGGAGAGTTCCGCACGCGTGGCTATTCGGTGATGAGCGGCTACTGGAACGACCCCGAGAAGACCGCCGCCGCGATCGACGCGGCAGGGTGGATGCGCACCGGAGATCTGGCCGAGATGGATACCGAGGGCTACGTCAAGATCGTCGGCCGGATCAAGGACACGGTGATCCGCGGCGGGGAGAACATCGCCCCGCGCGAGGTCGAGGAGTTCCTCTACACCCACCCGGACATCATCGACGTCCAGGTCGTGGGCGTCCCGGACGCCAGATTCGGCGAAGAGCTGTGCGCCTGCGTCAAGGTCGCGGACGGTACGACGATCGACGCCGCCGCCGTACGGGCGTTCTGCACGGGCAAGATCTCCCACCACAAGATCCCGCGCTACGTCGTCGCGGTGCAGGAGTACCCGATGACGGTGACGGGCAAGGTGCAGAAGAACATCCTGCGCGAGCAGATGGCGGCCCAGCTCGGTCTATAACAGGCATCACCGCTGGTCAGAGCCGCGACTCGTCGCGGGCGTACGATGAAGGCGCCGCCCCAGATGAGGACCAACGATGGCTGAGCTCCGCTCCCGCACCACCACGCACGGCCGGAACATGGCCGGAGCGCGCGCGCTCTGGCGCGCCACCGGCATGACCGACGACGACTTCGACAAGCCGATCGTGGCGATTGCCAACAGCTTCACGCAGTTCGTGCCGGGCCATGTACACCTGCGCAATATGGGGTCGCTCGTCGCGGACGCGGTCGCCGAGGCCGGCGGGGTGGGACGGGAGTTCAACACGATCGCCGTCGACGACGGCATCGCGATGGGGCACGGCGGAATGCTGTACTCCCTGCCCAGCCGCGAGCTGATTGCGGACTCGGTGGAGTACATGGTGCAGGCGCACGTCGCCGACGCCCTGGTCTGCATCTCCAACTGCGACAAGATCACCCCCGGCATGCTGATCGCCGCGATGCGCCTCAATATCCCGACGGTATTCGTCTCCGGGGGCGCGATGGAGGCAGGTAAGGCCGTCATCCGAGACGGCGTGGCCCGGCCCAAGCTGGATCTGATCTCGGCAATGACCGCCTCGGCGGACGAGGAGATCTCTGACGAGGATCTCTCCGACATCGAGCGCTCCGCCTGCCCGACCTGTGGGTCCTGCTCGGGCATGTTCACGGCAAACTCGATGAACTGCCTGACCGAGGCTCTCGGCCTCTCCCTTCCGGGAAACGGATCAACGCTGGCCACCTCGGCAGCCCGCCGCGCCCTGTTCGTGGAGGCCGGGCGGCTGGTCGTCGAGTTGGCCAACCGCTTCTACGGTAGTGACGATGAATCAGTTCTGCCGCGTAACATCGCCACCCGCGAGGCGTTCTCCAACGCGATGCGCCTGGACATCGCGATGGGGGGCTCGACCAACACAATCCTGCACCTGCTTGCGGCCGCCATCGAGGGCCAGGTCGACTTCGACCTCGCCGACATCGACGAGCTGTCCCGCCACACCCCGTGCATCTGCAAGGTCGCACCCTCCACCCCGCTTTACCACATGGAGGACGTGCATCGGGCAGGCGGAATTCCGCGCATCCTGTCCGAGCTGGACCGCGGTGGGCTGCTCGAGCGCGGAGTGCACACCGTGCACTCCCCCGACCTGGACACCTGGCTCGCCCGCTGGGACATTGGCCGCCCCGACGCGCCCGCCGAGGCGCTCGAGCTCTTTGCCGCCGCTCCCGGCGGGGTGCGCACCACCGAGGCGTTCAGTTCGACAGTCACCTGGGCCACACTGGACACCGACGCCGAGACGGGTTGCGTGCGCGACCTCGAGCACGCCTACTCTCAAGACGGCGGGTTGGCCGTGCTGTACGGCAACCTCGCCCCGGATGGCTGTGTGGTGAAGACCGCCGGTGTCGCGATGGAGCAACTGCACTTCAAGGGCCCGGCGAAAGTGAGTGAGAGTCAGGACGACGCGGTGACCGCGATCCTGGCCGGCGCGATCGTCGCCGGGGACGTCGTGGTCGTGCGGTACGAGGGGCCCAAGGGCGGGCCCGGGATGCAAGAGATGCTCTATCCGACGTCATTCTTGAAGGGGCGCGGCCTGGGCGCGAAGTGCGCGCTGATCACCGACGGCCGTTTCTCCGGCGGGACGTCGGGCCTGTCGATCGGGCACGTCTCGCCCGAGGCCGCCAGCGGCGGGCTGATTGCCCTGGTGGAGGACGGCGACGAGATCGAGATTGACATCGCGACCCGCAGGATCGAACTGCTGGTGGACGAGCCCACCCTGGCGGCCCGGCGAGCCGAGCGCGACGAGCTCGGGTGGGCTCCGCTCAAGCGCGAGCGCCCGGTCTCGGCCGCGCTGCGCGCTTATGCGTCTATGGCGCAGTCCGCGGACAAGGGCGCTATCCGCCTCGTCCCGTAACGGCCGAGGGATTCGCGGTGCTCCCTCCTGCAACCACCGGACCTACAAGGCGATTTGCGCCGGTAGGCAGTGCAGCGCCTGGAGCGTGTTCGATTCTCGCCACTTGGCCGGCCGGTTCGTCAGGGCCAGCTCAGGGTGGCGGATGAACAGCCGCGGAAGGATCTCGATGGTTTCGAGTCGGGCGAGCGCGGCGCCGAGGCAGAAGTGGATTCCAGCGCCGAAGCCGAGGTGGCCGACCGGTTCACGAGTCAGGTCCAACCGCTCGGCTGCAGGGAAGCGGCGTGGGTCCCGGTTGGCCGCTTGCACGTCTACCAGAACCGCCTGCCCGGCTGGGATCTGACGGCCTACCAGTTCCTGATCGACCAACGCGGTGCGCAGGATCCGTTTCACTGGTCCCTGCAGGCGTAGCAGCTCCTCGACGGCACGCGCTGGCTCGGCGACCAGGTGGGCGATCTGGTCGGGGTCGCGCAGCAGCGCCAGTGTGGAGTTGGCGATAAGGTTGGCGGTGGTCTCGTGCCCTGCGATCAACAGCAGGATGCACGTGGCCAGCACTTCATCCAGACCTAACCCGGCGGGATTGTGGTCGTCAGACAACGCCAGAAGCGCACTAATGAAGTCGTTACCGGGCGAGTTGCGGCGTTCGGCCAGGATCGGGGTCAGGAACAGCGTCAGTTCGAGATTGGCAACCGCGAACGCGGTCAGGTCCTCGACGGTGGCACCGAGTTCGAGGCCACGCGCGAGTTCCGGGGTCTGCTCGGCGATGACCTGGGCGCCCTCGGTGCCGACGTCGAGCAGTTCGCAGATCACCGCCAGGCTCACCGGGTAGCCGAGACCGGTGACGATGTCGACCCGCGGGCCGGTCTCCCGCAGCCCGTCGAGAGCGGCGTCGACGATCGCGACAATCCGCGGCCGGAGTCTGGCGATGGCACTCGCGGAAAACGCGGGGCTGATCAGGCGTCGTATGCGCGTGTGCTCGGGCGGGTCAAGGACGATCAGACTGCCGGCCGGGAAGTCCTTGAGTTCCGGTGGCGCCAGGGGGCTCAGGCGCAGGTCGCTGCTCCAGCCCGGTCCGCGCAGCACCGCCGTTGCCGCGTCGAACCCGGTGACCAGGAATGCCTTCGTCGGTTCGTCCCAGCGAACCGGCGGATCGTGGCCGACGACTGCGCTCACGACTTGGCCGCCCAGAACTCGGTGTCGGAGCGGCCGTAGGTGGTCGTCGGCGGGCCGGCGTGACAGCAGTTCTCGCGGATGGCCGTCCAGTCACCTGTGGCATGCAGGCCGCCGAGCATCGAGAAGGTTCCGGTCCCGAGTCGGGTCACCATCGTGAAGGAGGCAGGCGTGGTGAGTTTGTACAGCACCCGCTTGTGCGGGCCTTTCAAGGATGCCTGGTAGGCCTCGGTGATGTACTCGGGAGTCATCGTGAACGGCTGGGGCGCCGTCAGGTACGGGGCGGAATCCGCCCACCAGGCCATGAGGTCCTCGGGACTGGGGGCGTCGGCGGCGGCCAGGAATCCGGCGGCGGTGCAGGCTTGGTGAAGCGCGCCGGTGTCGCGGGCTGCCACCGCGCGGAAGATGCCCAAGATCCACGCGACCTCGGCAGGGGTGAACCGCTTGACGCAGCCGAAGTCCAGGCACGTGATCGAGCCGTCGGGGTGGAACAGGTAGTTGCCCGGGTGCGCGTCAGCGTTGTTCAGGCCCAGCCTTGCGAGGCTGTCGAAAACGAACCGGTAGATCGCCTCGCCCCACTGGTCGCGCAACGCTCGGTCGGCTGATTTCGCCTCGGCGTAACGCATGCCGTCAACGAACTGCATGGTCAGCACCCGGCGGGTCGTCAGCTCGTCGTGAACCTCGGGGATGCGGATGAACGGATGGCCCCGGTAGGCCTCGGCGAACTCCCGTTGGTTGCGGGCCTCTGCCAGATAATCGATCTCCTCGCCGATCCGATCAGCGATTTCCTGGGTCAGCGCAGCGACGTCCATCCGGCCCGCTTTCGGGAATGCGCTGAGGAGCAACCGCAGGAAGGTGCCGACGAGTTCGGTGTTGGCGAGGTCGGCGCGGATCGCCTGCTCAACACCCGGGTACTGCACCTTCACGGCGACGCGGGTGCCGTTGTGCAAGGTCGCGGCGTGGACCTGCCCGATGGATGCAGCAGCCAGCGGCTTCGGGTCGAAGCTCGCGAACACCTCCGGCAGCCGGCGGCCGAGTTCCGCCTCAATGGTGGCGATCGCCACGTCAGTGGGCATCGGCGGTCCGTCGTCGAACAGTTTCGCGAAAGCCCGCTGGTAGACCCCTCGATAGTCACCGTCCACTGTCGATTCGGGGATGACCATCGACAGAATCTGTCCTGCCTTCATGAGCACTCCGCGTGACTGCCCGAGCCGCTGCACGTACCGGTCCGCGTTGCGGGCGTGCCGAGCCTCGGCGCCCGAACTGTGTTTGTCCTTGCGCAGGGACGCAACCACCGCTTCACCCGCCGTCCGCCCGGCTAGTCCGACCAGCGGCGCCACCCGGGCGACGCGGCCACCCGAGATCGGCTTCGGAGTTCGAGGTTCCATCGAAACCAACCCCATGAGTAAGTGGTATTCGCTAAAATATCAGTGTTTACTTACCTCATGTCGGTGTCAACTAGCGAGCGGATTCTCGACGCGGCGATGGAGCTGTTCGGGCGCAACGGCTTCCACGCGACGAGCATCACCGCGATCGAGAGCGCGGTGGGGCTCACACCGGGGGCAGGGGGGATCTACCGTCATTTCCCCAGCAAGCAGGCCCTGCTGGAGGCGGGGATCGCACGCCACCTCGGCCGACTGGAGGCGCTGCGTGACATCCGCAGCATCTTCGGCAACCTCGGCGACCTGCGCGTCGAACTGACTCTGCTTGCCCGCTATGCCGTGGCCGAACTCGACCGTGAAGCCGACCTACTACGCGTCCTGCTCAGCGAGGCACGCTCTCGCCCAGCGCTGGTCGCCACCGCCATCAACCAACTCGTCGACACTACTTACACCGGCTTCGCCGCGTGGCTCATCGACCGCACCCAGATCAGCCAGCAGCGCGCGGAGGCCATCGCCGCCGTGGCCCTGGGCGCCTTGTTCTCTTCCCGACTGCTGCGCCTCCTTCTCGGCCACGACCCCATTGCCATAGAAGACGAGGTGTTCATCGAGACCTGGGTCCAGATGACCCAGAGCCAACTCGACGCCTGACGACCGCCCGACTGGAGGTGTACCCGTGAACCCTTCGCTCACCTGGGACCAGGTGCACTCCTGGCGGCTGGTCGGCACTGGTAGCCGGAGAGGTTGACCTCCGGCTTTCCCCGGCACCCGCCGCCTGACGAAGAAGGAGCTAGCCCCAGCATTGAATCGCCTGCGCCGCGCACATCGTTAGCCTCGATCTGGCTTGGCCCTCCTCATCTGCGCCGATGCAATTTACTCAACACGTTGAGTCAATTATCTCAATGTGTTGAGTAGTATGGACCCCATGGTCGAAGTCTCCTACGAGCGAGCGGTCGTCGCCACCGTCGTTGCGCGGCTGCGAGAGCCGCGCACCCGGATGCAGGTCCTCGCCGGGCCGCGCCAGAGCGGCAAGACCACGGCGGCCCGTCAGGCCGTTGCGCGACTAGGTATCGACTCCCACTACACCTCTGCCGACCAGCCGACCCTACAGAACCAGGTCTGGCTAGCCGAGCAATGGGAAGTCGGGCGGAGCAAGGCTCGTGGAAGCGGCCGCGCCGTCCTCGTCCTGGACGAAGTGCAGAAGGTGCCGGATTGGTCCGAGGTGGTCAAACGACTCTGGGATGAGGACACCATCTCCGGCATCGACATGCCGGTCGTCCTGCTCGGTTCTGCACCCTTGCTTGTTCAGCGCGGCCTGAGCGAGAGCCTGGCCGGGCGTTTCGAGGTCATCCGCGTTCCGCACTGGTCGTACACCGAGATGCATGACGCCTTCGGATTCGACCTCGATTCCTATATCTACTTCGGCGGGTACCCAGGCGGCGCTGCCCTGATTGCCGATCGCCGTCGGTGGGCGAGCTTCCTGCTGGAGGCCCTCATCGAGACCACGGTCTCCCGCGACGTCTTACTACTTACTCGTGTCGACAAGCCCGCCTTGCTCCGTCAGCTCTTCGCGTTGGGCTGTGGGTACTCCGGCCAGATCGTTTCCTACCAGAAACTGGTGGGCCAACTCCAGGACGCCGGCAACACCACAACCCTTGCGCACTACCTCGATCTGCTCTCGTCATCGGGTTTGCTGATGGGTATTCAGAAATACTCTGGGGCGAAGCTACGTCAACGTGCTTCCAGCCCAAAGCTCCTCGCCCTTAATACCGGGCTCGTCTCGGTGCTGAGTCCACTCGATCTCGCTGCGACCCGTGCCCGGCCCGACCTGTGGGGAAGGCTCGTCGAGTCGGCAGTCGGCGCCCATCTCGTCGCCTCTGCCGCCGACCCATGGACCGACGTCACCTACTGGCGTGAAAGCAGCCGTGAAGTCGATTTCGTCCTGTCCAACGGACAATCAACAGTGGCGATCGAGGTCAAGAGCGGGCGGCAGAGGGGGAGCCTGAGCGGGCTGGACGCCTTCCTCCGCGCCAACCCGGGGGCGCGTCCCCTGATCGTCGGCGCCGGCGGCCTTGGCTTGGCGGAATTCCTGTCACGACCCGCCGACGATTGGCTGCTGAGGTGAGGAGACACGCCTAGTGGAATACCACGGTCCGGTTGCCGTGAACCAGGATGCGGTCCTCCAGATGATTGCGCAGACCGCGAGCCAGGACGACCTTCTCGATGTCGCGGCCCTTGCGCACCATGTCCGGCACGGTGTCGGTGTGGTCGACCCGGATGACGTCCTGCTCGATGATCGGGCCGGCGTCCAGGTCCGCGGTGACGTAGTGACAGGTGGCCCCGACGAGCTTCACCCCGCGCACGTGGGCCTGGTGGTAGGGCTTTCCGCCGATAAAGGAGGGCAGGAAGCTGTGATGGATGTTCAGCGCGCGGCCCGCCCACGCCTCGCACAGGTCCGCCGGGAGGATCTGCATGAAGCGGGCCAGCACCACGGCGTCCGGTGATTCGACGTCGACCAGTTTGCGCACCTCGTCGAACGCGGCGCGCTTGTCCTGGGCGCCGGGGCCGAACGGGACGTGGTGAAAGGGGATGTCGTGGGCGAGCGTGATCGCCTCCAGGTCCCGGTGGTTACCGATGACGGCGCGGATGTCCATGCCCAGTTCCTTGCCGGCCATTCTGCCGAGCAGGTCATACAGGCAGTGCCCCTCCTTGGACACCAGCACCACCACGCGGGAAGGCAGCGCCGTGTCGGTGACCCGCCAACCCTTGTCCGCACCGAATTCGGCGGCCAGCTCGGCGAAGCGATCGCGCAGCTCCTCCAGCCCGAAGGTCAGCGAGTCCGCCCGAACCACCTGGCGGGTGAAGAACCAGTTGGTCTCCGGGTCCGCATGGTAGGCCGCCTCGGTGATCCACCCGCCCGCGCTGGAGAGAAACGAGGCGATCCGGGCCACGATGCCGGTCCGGTCGGGGCAGCCGAGGGTGAGGATGTAGTGCGAAGTCATGCCCCAGTCTCCCCGATCCCGGCGGGCGCGCCGCTCAGGCGCGACAGGTCAGCGGTTTGCCACCGTTGAAGGTCACCATGTCGCCTAGCGCGGCGCGCATGTCGATGAGCCCGCCGCGCTCCAGGCCGCCCAGTTCGGCGTACACCCGGTGCAGATTGCCGACGATGCGCTCGGAGTCGGTCATGGCGGCGAAGTCCCCTAGGTCGCTCTCGCGGGCGCAGTCCAGCGGGCTCAGCCCGGCCGCCAGGCCGCGTTCGGCCACGCCGGTGATCCAGTGCAGGTAGGCCTCGACGTCGTCCAGTACCTGCGGGCCGCAGAGCGGACCATGCCCGGGCACCAACGTGGTGGCGCCGAGTCCGCGGATCATCGCCAGACACTCCAAGGCGCCCGTGTGTGAACCCATCAGCAGGAAGGGGGTGCCGCCGTTGAACACCAGATCGCCGGTGAACACCACCTTGTGCTCGGGGATCCACACCACCGAATCGTTGGTCGTGTGCCCCGGGGTGCCCGGGTGGATCACCTCGACGCGTAGATCGTCCACAAAGTGGGTGATCCGGTCACCGAAGGTCAGAAACGGTGGCGCGATTTCGACGTTTCCCCAGTCGATGTCGGTCCAGAACGGAGCCGAGAACGGAGTACCGAAGCCGAGCATGGCGTCCCGGGCGCGGTCCTGGGCGACGATCGTGGCCTCGGTGAAGAGGTAGTTGCCGAAGGTATGGTCACCGTGGTGGTGGGTGTTGATCAAGGTACGCACCGGGGCTTTGGTGATGGCGGCGATGGTCGCCAGGTAGGCGCGGGTACGACGTTCGGTGGCGCACGCGTCGATCGAGGTGACGCGGGTGCGTCCGACCAGGAACCCGGTGTTGTTGATCCACCAGGTGCCATCGGGCTGGATATAGGCGTACACGCCGGCGGCGATCTCGGTGGAAGTGCCCAGCGCAGCGCGGGGATCCTCGTGCAGGTAAGTACTCATGATGAAGTTCTGAGCACCCGTCAGCTCGCCGGGGGCTGAATGAGGGAGAACATCCCGCCGTGCGGGTCGGTGACCATCGCGAAGCGTCCTACGCCCTCCATCGACTCGGGGCCGACGGCCAGCGAACCACCGCCCGCCGTCACCGCTGCCAGGGCGGCGTCCAGGTCAGCGACGGTGAAGTACACGCCCCAGTGATCCGGCATACCCTCGGGACAGGAATCGGTGCGTGCCATCAGCCCGCCGAGGCCGCCGTTCTCCCCGCCGGCGATCACCCAGTACGTGCCCTCGCCCATGGGCATTCCTTCGTAGCTCCAGCCGAAGACCTCGCTGTAGAAGGACTTCGAGGCCTCCACATCGGAGGAGAGGAGTTCGTTCCAGGAATAGGTGTCGTTCTCGTTGCAGATGCCGGCACCCGCAATATCGATCGGTTCCCAGAGCGAGAAGGTGGCGCCGGTGACGTCGGCTGCCATCGCCATCTTGCCGGCGTTGAACACCTGCATCGGGGGCATCACGATCGTCCCGCCGTGCTTCTCGATCGCCGCCGCGCTCGCGTCCACATCGGCGACGCACACGTAGCTGTTCCACACCGGCCGCGGCGGCGCGCTGTCCGGTGACCCGCCCATCCCACAGACGTGACGACCCTCCTTGGTCGCCATCGTGTAGACCCGATTGCCGTCGTCATCGAGCACGGACTCGCTCTGCCAGCCGAACAGCGCGCAGTAGAAGGCCACCGACGCGTCAACGTCCGCCGTGATCAGGTCTATCCAGCACGGTGTTCCTGGCTCATAGCTCTCGCGGTGCATGGCGCCTCCTCCTCGCAGGTCAAGCTGTCAGAGCGACCCTAGAACCCCGCTCTGACATTCTCGAGCGCCGATCAAGGAGTACGGGGCCGCATCGCTCTCAGTCCTGCGGGAAGTCGAAGAGTTCCGCCTCGGGGTCAGGCGCCCAGC
>JBQTII010000018.1:0-61485 GCA_052388275.1 Sporichthyaceae bacterium
GTCCTGCTGATCCGGCACGGCCAATCCGCCCCGATGCCGGCTGATGACAGCTATCCCCGGGGAGATCATGGCAACGCCGACCCCGAGCTGTCGGCCGTCGGGCATGCGCAGGCGGCGCGCCTGAGTGAGCGGCTGTCCACGGTCCCCCTGGCGTCGATCTACGTCTCCTCGCTGATCCGAACCCAGCAGACCGCCGCGCCGCTGGCTGCCGCGCTCGGGCTCACCCCCGTGATCGATCCCGACCTGCGCGAGGTCCACCTCGGCCCGTGGGAGGGCGGGGAGTTTCGTCGGCGCAGCGAGCTACGCGACCCGCTGGTGCGCCGGCTCTTCCAGGAAGGAAGCTGGGAGGTGATCGACGGAGCCGAGTCGACGGCGTCCTTCGGCGCCCGCGTCGGCGGTGCGCTCTCGCGCATCCGCGATGCCCATCCCGGGCAGCGGGTGGCCGTCGTCTGCCACGGCGGGGTGATCGGGCAGGCCGTCTCCCTGGCGACCGGCTCGAGCCCGGTGTCCTTCGCCCACGTCGACAACGCCTCGATCAGCCAGCTGATCCTGCACGGCGAGCACTGGATCGTGCGCCGGACCAACGACACCGCGCACCTGGGCACGGAGTTCGCGACCGAGCCCGAGGCGGTGATCTGAGGTGGCGGTGGCCGGGCTGGTGCTGGCCGCGGGCTCCGGGAGCCGCTTGGGTGAACCGAAGGCGCTGGTGATGCTGGATGGGCGACGGCTGGTGGACCGGGCCGTAGCGGTGCTGCGGGCGGGCGGGTGCGACGTCGTCGTCGTCGTCAGCGGCGCGGCGCCCTTCGAGGTCGACGGCGCGGTCGTGCTCGACAACCCCGAGTGGGAAACCGGGATGGGATCCTCGCTGCGGGCCGGGCTCGCAGAGTTGGCCAAGGCCGCGGTGGACAGTGACGCGGTGGTCGTGGCGATGGTCGACACCCCGGGGGTCACGCCCGAGGTCGTGCGCCGGATCGCGGCCGGCGACGCTCCCGTCGTGGTGGCCACCTACGGCGGCCGGCGCGGCAACCCGGTGCGCCTCGCCCGCTCGATCTGGGACGAGGTAGCCCGGCTCGCGGTGGGCGACATCGGCGCCCGCGGCTACCTGGCGGCCCATCCGGACCAGGTGCTCGAGTGCGAATGCGGCGGGGTCGGGGACGGCGCCGACATCGACACCGCGCGCGACCTGGCGCAGGCCCGCGCCGCCGCGTCGGCCACTGATCAAGGGCGTGACGAGTGAGGCGCGCGGTGCGGCGCGGCGCGGCACGCGGGTCACGACGTTGATCCCTGCTGAACGCGGAGCGACGGGGCCGGCATCAGCGGACCGGCCGACACGCAAGGGATTGGCGCGCGCGGTGCCGCCCGACGCGCGAGGCTGGACCCCGTGATCCGGGGTCGTCCGGATCCGAGTTGGCCTGACCTGAGTCGGCCGGATCTGAGAGGGGCGAGCATGCGACTCGGGGTCGCAGGGGTGGGGCGCATCGGTGCGCTGCACGCGGAGAATCTGGTGGCTGCGGTGGGGCGGGAGAACGTCGTCATCGCCGACGCGGATCCGGGGCGCGGCGCGTCGATGGCGGCGAAGCTGGGTGTGGCGAGCGTCCCGGGCGTGGACGCACTGCTGAGCGCGGGCATCGACGGCCTGGTGGTGGCGACTCCGACCGACACCCATGCCGCCCTGGTGGTCCGCTCGGTTGAGGCGGGTGTCCCGGTGTTCTGCGAGAAGCCGGTGGCCCCGGACATCGCGGGCACTCGCGCGGTGCTCGAGCGGATCCGCGGAGCCGGCGCGGGCGTTCAGGTCGGTTTTCAGCGTCGGTTCGATCCCGGGTATGTCGCGGCGCGCGCAGCGGTCCAGTCCGGGTACCTCGGCCGGGTGCACACGATCACCGGTCAGACCCTGGATCCAGCGCCGCCCTCGCCCGAGTACGTGGTGGTGTCCGGGGGGATTTTCCGGGACTGCCTTGTGCACGACCTGGACATCCTGCGTTGGGTGAGCGGGCAGGAGGTCGCCGAGGTCTACGCCCGCGGGGCGAACCTGGGCGCGGACTACATCCGGGACGCCATGGACGTGGACGCCGTTGCCGTGACCCTGACGATGGCCGATGGCGCGCTCGCGCAGCTGACCGCCGGCCGCTACAACGCAGCCGGCTACGACGTGCGCATGGAGGTGCGCGGCCACCTCGATTCCGTCGCAGTCGGGTGGGACACGCGCACGCCGATCCGGTCGACAGAGCCTGCGGCTCCGCAGCGGCACTCCCAGCCCTACGCCGGTTTCCTGGAGCGCTTCGCCCACGCCTACGCGGTGGAGATGGCGGCCTTCGCCGACCTCGTGCGCGGCGGGGGCGGCCCGAGCCCGTGCACGGTGGCGGATGCGCTCGCGGCCTTCGTCCTCGCCGAAGCCTGCGAGATCTCCCGCCGCGAACGTCGCCCGGTGCTCGTCTCGGAGGTGGCGTCATGAGCGGGACGTCGCGTGGGCGGAGCGGGACGTCGCGTGGGCGGAGCGGGACGTCCGAAGGGTTGGCTGCTATTGCGACCACTTCCTCGGACGTTGGACTTTGGATGGCCGGGACGTCGCGTGGGCGGAGCGGGACGTCGGGTGGGCGGAGCGGGACGTCCGAAGGGTTGGCTGCTATTGCGACCACTTCCTCGGACGTTGGGCGTTCAGGGCGCGGAGCAGAGGAGCTGTGGTGAACGGTCCGTGGACGCAGCGCCTGGCGGGGGCGCCCATCTCCTGGGGGGTGTGCGAGGTACCCGGGTGGGGCCACCAGCTACCTGTCGACCTGGTGCTTGTCGAGATGGCGCAGCTCGGTCTGCAGGCCGCCGAGTTCGGGCCCGACGGTTTCCTGCCCGACGACGGCCCAGGGCGCGCCACTGCGCTGGCCACGCACGGCCTGCGGGCGGTCGGCGGCTTCGTCCCGGTACTCGTGCACCGGGCGGAGGTCGATCCACTCGAGTCCTTGGACGCCCTGCTGGACACGTTCGTCGGCGCCGAGGCCGAGGTCGTGGTGTTCGCTGCGGTCAGCGGCGCCGACGGGTACGACGCGCGCCCGGTGCTCGACGAGGCGGACTGGTCCCGGCTGTGCGCGAACCTGGACCGACTCGACGTCGCCGTACAGGCCCGCGGGCTGATCGCCGCGCTGCACCCGCACATCGGCACCGTCGTCGAGCGCCCCGACGAGGTGGACCGTGTGCTGGCGGGCTCAGGGATCGGGCTGTGCCTGGACACCGGGCATCTGCTCGCCGGGGGCACCGACCCCTACGAGCTGACCCTGCGCGCGGGCGGGCGGATCGTGCATGTGCACCTCAAGGACGTCAACAGCGCACTGGCCGCCCAGGTCCGCGACGGCTCGCTCTCCTACCACGGCGCCGTTGCCGGCGGCATGTACGTGCCGCTCGGCGCCGGTGATGCCCGGATCGCGGACGTCGTCACCGCGCTGGAGACGTCCGGCTACGCAGGGTGGTACGTGCTGGAACAGGACTGCGTGCTGGCCAGCCCCCCAGGCGACGCCGGGTCGGCCGACGCCCAGGCGGCCGCCGTGATCCGCGCGGACGTCGAGGCGAGCCTGGCGCACCTGCGTGCAGCGGTTCCGGTGCCCGCATGAGCCCCGTCGGTCGCTCATGAATGAGCCAGGCGTGCACTCCCATGCGCGGGTGACCATTTCCGGGCCCCGATTCCGGTCGCCGGCTCATGAATGAGCCAGGCGGGCACTCCCATGCGCGGGTGACCATTGCCGCGCCCCGATTCCGGTCGCCGGCTCATGAATGAGCACACGGGTGGGGTCCCTGAGGTTCTTGTGCTCGGGCGGGTCGGGGTCGACGTGTACCCGCTGCAGACCGGGGTCTCCCTGGCCGACGTCACGACGTTCGGCAAGTTCCTCGGTGGTAGCGCGGGCAACGTCGCGGTGGCTGTGGCGCGCCACGGCCGTCGGGTCGCGCTGGTCAGCGGCGTCGGCGATGATCCGTTCGGGGTCTTCCTGCGCCGCCGGCTGGGAGAGTTCGGCGTCGACGCGCAATACGTCCGCGAGGTACCCGGCCACCCGACGCCGGTGACCTTCTGTGAGATGTTTCCCCCCGACGATTTCCCGCTGTACTTCTACGGCCGCGACAGCGCCCCCGACCTGGAACTCCCGCCCCTCGACGTCGAGCTGGTCCGGCGCGCCGACGTGCTCTGGGCAACGGTCACCGGGCTGTGCCGGGAGCCGAGCCGCACCGTCACCCTGGACGCCCTGGCCGCTCGGGCCCGGCGCGGCCTCAGCGTGCTGGACCTTGACTGGCGCCCGGCGTTCTGGCGGTCGCCGCAGGCGGCCGGCCCGGTGATCAGGAAGGCACTCGCGCATGTCAGCGTCGCAATCGGCAACCTGGACGAATGCGAGGTCGCGGTTGGCGAACGCGATCCCCGTCGGGCCGCCGTCGCATTGCGCGAGCACGGGGTCCGGACCGCGATCGTCAAGCAGGGCCCGGCAGGCGTGCTGGGCCTGGACGACGACGGCTACGTCGAGGTGGCGCCGCATCCGGTGCAGGTCGTCAATGGTCTCGGCGCGGGCGATGCCTTTGGCGGCGCGCTCTGCCATGCCCTGCTCGCGGGGAGGGAGTTGTCCGACGCGCTGCGCTTCGCCAACGTCGCCGGCGCCCTCGTCGCCGCGCAACTCGCCTGCTCGGACGCCATGCCGAGCACGGCGCAGGTGCAGGCGGCTCTGGCAGGCTCGTGCTCGTGACCGCTACTACCAAGGCGTCCGAGGACGCGCGCGTGATTGCTCACGGTGGGTCGGACGCAGCGGCGCGCCCGGTGTCAGCTCAGGCCGCGCGGGCCAAGGCGTCCGAGGAAGCGCGCGTTATCGCTCACGGTGGGTCGGACACCTCGGGTTGGCATCTGCGCGCAGGGTCGGCGAGGGCCGGTGCCTGGACGAGCGAGGTTGTTCCCGGCTCGCGGCCGGGGTGGGAGTACACCTCGCTGCGGATCATGGAACTCGGTCTCGGGGGCGAATGCGGCTTTGCCACCGGGGACGAGGAGATGCTCATCGTCCCGCTTGCCGGCTCGGCCCGCATCGAGTGCGGCCGGCAGGTCGAGTTCGCGCTGCGCGGCCGCGCCGACGTCTTCTGCGCGGTCCCCGACGTCGCGTACCTACCCCGGGACAGTGAGGTAACCGTGTACGCCGAGCGCGGGGGAAGATTCGCCCTCGCGGGTGCGCCCTGCACTCGCCGCCTCGAGCCGGCGTACGTCGCCGCCTCCGAGATCGCCGTCGAGGTCCGCGGCGCCGGGCAGGCGACCCGTCAGGTCAACAATCTGTGCATGCCCGGCGGTCTGGCGGCGGACAAGCTGATCGTGGTCGAGGTCCTCACCCCGGGGGGCAACTGGTCCTCCTACCCTCCGCACAAGCACGACACCGAGCGGGCGGGGTGCGAGTCGTGTTTGGAGGAGATCTACTACGTCGAACTCGCCCGCCCTGGCCTGGCCTACCTGCAGGTCTACGGCACGCCCGAGCGTCCGATCGACGTGCTCGCCGAGGTGGGGCACGGCGACGTGGTCCTGGTCCCGCACGGTTGGCACGGACCGGCGATGGCAGCGCCCGGCGTAGACCTGTACTACCTCAACGTGATGGCCGGACCTGGACCGGAGCGTTCCTGGCTGATCTGCGACGACCCCGCGCACGCCTGGGTCCGGGACACCTGGACCGGTCAGGCTCCCGACCCCCGGGTGCCGATGACCTCAGCGCAGGGACGACTCGCCAGGTGAGCCCTAAGGCGCTGCTCCCGGACGCACCCTCCTCGCAGCTCATTCATGACCTCCGGCAGCTCTCTCCTACGCGCGGGCGCGAATCGCGCTCCGATTTAGCCCGATTTGTTCCGTCGCAGCTCATTCATGAGCGTGGAGCGCGGGCTAGGGGATGATCGCGGGATGAGCACAGTGCGACTCACGGTGGGCCAGGCGCTGGTGTGGTTTCTGGCGGCCCAGTACTCCGAGCGCGACGGGGAACGCCAACGCCTGATCCGCGGGTGCTTCGGGATTTTCGGGCACGGCAACGTCGCCGGGATCGGGCAGGCGTTGTTGCAGGCGCACGTCCAGCGCGAGGTAGACCTGCCCTATTACCTCGCCCGCAACGAGCAGGCCATGGTGCACGCGGCGGTGGGCTTCGCGCGCGGGCGCAACCGGCTGCAGACGCTGGCCTGCACCTCCTCGATCGGGCCGGGCGCGACGAACATGGTCACCGGCGCTGCGCTGGCCACCATCAACCGGCTCCCGGTTCTGCTGCTCCCCGGCGACGTGTTCGCGACCCGCTCTGCCGGCGCGGTGCTCCAGGAGCTGGAGGTCCCCGCCGAGCCCGGCACCAGTGTCAACGACGCCTTCCGCCCCGTAAGCACCTTCTTCGCGCGGGTGGAACGTGCCGAACAGCTGCCTTCGATCCTGCTCGGTGCGATGCGCACGCTGACCGACCCCGCGCGAACCGGCGCGGTGACCGTCGCCCTGCCCCAAGATGTCCAGGCCGAGGCCCACGACTGGCCCGCGGAACTCTTCGCAGAGCGCACCTGGCACATCGACCGCGCTCTCGGTGACCTGGCGGCGCTGGACCGTGCCGTCGACGCGCTTCGCGGTGCCCGCCGGCCGCTGGTCGTCGCCGGTGGGGGAGTTACCTACTCCGGCGCGGAAGAGTCGCTACGTGATTTCGCGAACGCGACGGGCATCCCGGTCGCCGACACCCACGCCGGCAAGGGCGCACTGCCGTTCGACCACCCGCAATCCGCCGGCCCGCTCGGTGCCACGGGGACACCGATCGCGAACACGTTGGCCGCCGAGGCCGACGTCGTCCTCGGTATCGGGACCCGCTTGACCGACTTCACCACCGGATCGCGGACGGTGTTCGGCGAGGGCACCCGCTTCATCAACCTCAACGTCGCCCGGTTCGACGCCGCCAAGCACGGCGCGACGATTTTCGTCGCCGACGCGGAATGCGGCCTGGACCTGTTGACCGAGGCGATGGGGGACTATCACGCTCCCGAGGACTGGTCCGACCGCCACCGCACGCTCGGGCAGCAATGGTCGCCGATCGCCGCCGCGGCCTGCACCGGAGCCGACGACGACATCCCGATCCAGACCCAGATCCTCGGAGTCCTCAACGAGGTCCTGCTCGAGCGCGACGGCACCGTCGTGGCCGCCGCCGGCAGCATGCCGGGCCAGCTGCAGATGCTGTGGCGAGCGCGCAGCCCGCAGCAGTACCACGTGGAATACGGCTTCTCCTGCATGGGCTACGAAATCGCCGGCGCACTGGGCATGGCGATGGCCGCCCCCGGTCGCCCGATCGTCGCCCTGGTCGGCGACGGCTCGTATCTGATGATGAGTCAGGAAATTGTCACCGCGGTCGCCGAGGCGATCCCGCTGACGATCGTCCTGGTCGACAACAGTGGTTTCGGCTCGATCGGCGCGCTCTCGCAGTCCTTGGGCAGCCAGCGCTTCGGAACCTCCTACCGTGCGCGTAACGCCGAGACCGGCATGCTCGACGGTGATCCGCTCCCGGTCGACCTCGCCGTAAACGCGGCCAGCCTCGGGGCCGAGGTGTTCCAACCCACCACGCTGGGTGAGTTCCGGGTGAGCCTCCAAGCCGCGCTCGACTCGGCGCGCGTCAGCGTCGTCTACGTTCGCGTCGACCCGCTCGCCCCGGCGCCGGAGTCCGGCTGCTGGTGGGATGTCCCCGTCGCCGAGGTCTCCGAACTGGCGAGCACCCAGGCCGCCCGCGTCAGCTACGAGCGCGCCAAGAAGGCCCAGCGCCCGCTGCTCTGAGCGCGCGCGCTCGGACGTTGCGGCGGTGGGGGTGGCGCTGTCGCCGTGGGCCCGCGGTGCAGGGTCGGGACGTCCGACCGGGGCGTGGTCTGTAGCGCGCGGGTGGTCGGACGTTGCGGAGGTGGCGGTGGCGTCAGATTCGCGCGAATGTGGCGCGAATTGGGGAGGTCAGGTGGCGAGCGGGGTGGGTAACGTCCGCGGTGTCCCCGCCCGAGCCGGGCGGCACCTGTGCGGAGAACGCCATGACCGACACCAGCACCGAGACCAGCCCCGACACCGAGTCCGCGCACCGCGGACATGCCCGCGCGGGCAGTCCGGGAGCTCCCGGCCTCGCCGCCGGCGCGCTGCTCTCCGCGGCCGCCGTCGCCTTGCTGATCGGGTGGGATGGCAACCGCTACGTGGTCTTCGATCTCGACGGCTACGACCGTGCGCAGGCACTGTCCTACGCCATGCCTGCCGTCGTCATCCTCCTGGTGGGCTGGGCGGCCTGGCGTGCGTTTCGCCACGCCGAACTCCCGATAGCCGCGCTGGTCGCCGCCGTGACCACGGCCGCCTGCGGTCTCGGCACTAGTGCCGGGGGGGAGTTCTGGCGCGGCCAGTTCTGGAGCTTCTACCGGCCGGAGGTCGGGGACCGGTATCAGCTCGCGGCAGCTGCGCTGACGATCACCGGGACAGTCCTGCTGATTTTGACCCGCCGTCCCGGTACGCCGCTCTGGGCGCCGCGGTCAACGCAGGTGAGCGCCCTTGTCGCGGCCGTGACCCTCCTGTTCCTGTCCGCCGCCTTCCAATCCCGCACGTTGAAAGACTCCGAGATCTTCGAGGCGGCCTTCGAGGAGGTTTCCATTCCGGTCCCGCTGACGGGAACCGTCGCAGCGCTGGTGGCCGCGCTGGCCCTCTATGCCCTCGTCGCGCACGCCCCGTGGTGGCTGCCGGCGCTGCTCGGCACGGTGACGATCGCGATGGTGCCAGTGTCATCAGTCTTCGGCTTCGTGGCGCCCGCGGCCGCGCTGCTGCTCACCGCCTCCGTCGCGCGCGCCCTGGACCGGGCCGCGGGCCCGCCTGCGCCGCTGTGCGTCCCCTGGGCAACCAGTGCACGGCTCGCCGGCGCCCTGCTACTGGCCGGCGCGGCCGCAACCGTGGCTATCCGCACCCTGGTCGACCTGGAGGGCGAGACGTTCGGCGACGACAAGGAGCGCACCTTGGGGATCTTGACCATGTACGCCATGCTGGGCATCCTCGCGGTCCTGCTCGCCGCGGCAGCAGTGGGTGACGGCGCCGGGCGCACCCGATTGGCCGGGACCGCCGCCGCGGCTACCGCCACGCTTGCGACCTTCGGTGGAATGTTCCGCTTCCGGGAGGTCCCCTGGGTCCTGGGCGATGTGGCGGTGTTCCCGCCCGGCCTGGCGCGTCCGTCCAGCGTGGTAGCGGCCATGTGCGCCTGCGCCGGCTGGGCGTTGCTGCGGCGCGCCCACGCAGTCGGTGACGACCCCGCCGCGAGCCGGCACGCCTGCCGGGTGGCCAGCACGGCATGTGCAGCCATGGTGGTGTTGCTCGCTATCAACTCCTTCACCCTGGTAACCGAGGGTGAGCCCACCCAGTTGATCGTGCTCGGCTTCGTCGCGATCCTCGGGGCGCCGATCTTGTTCGTCCTCGCGTGGAGCGACTATGGCTGGGAGGCTTCGCTGTTGGCCCCTCTGGCCGTCCTCGGCGCGCTGGCCGCGCTCAGCGTCCTGTTCACCCCGTTCTGCAGCGGCGCCGCCCCGCTGATCGGGCTCGGCCTGGCCATCGGCGTCACCGCCCGGGCGGCGACCCGCCCCGCGGCTGCGCCGCCCCCCGGCGCCGCACCGGGCGGCGGGGAGTCGATGTGGGACAAGCGCTCCGCCACCCCCACCCACACGGGCCACTGACTAAGGACAGCAACGCGACAGGGCCTTCGGGATGTCGGCCCGCAGGTGCGCCTGTCGGCCCGCCCACCGGCTGACAGGCGCCCCCACGGGCCGACATCCGATCTGGCCCTGCGGCTAGGCCCCCGCTGGCCAATGATCCAGACGTAATTCGGCCATGGGGAAGTGCTTGGGGTTGCCGGTCGCCAGGGTGGCGTGGGCGATCACCGCGGCGGCGGCGATCAGGCAGTCCGCCTGCCCGAGGGTCACGCCGCGGCGCGCGTACTCGCCGCGCCAGGCGCCGGCCATCCGCGCCTCGTGCTCGGTGATCGGAAGGATCTCCATGGCAGCGAGCAATCGATCGCAGCGGTGCTGTTCGCCTTGGCGCAGACCGCGCACGACCTCCTCGGCGTTGATTGCCGTCGTCGCCGGGGTGTCGCCGCTGTCCCACAGCCGATCCACCCGCGCGCCTGCGGGCCGTCCTCGCAGCGAATCGATCAGCACGGTGGAGTCGAGCACGACGAGCATCTGATCAGCCGACGCGGCGCGGGTCGGAGAACCGCTGCTCGTGCACCCAGGCCGCCGGATCGTCGTCCCAGTCGTGACCGGTGTCGGCGATCGAGCCGGCGGCCTCCCTAAACGCCTGTCGTCGCTCCTGTCGGTCCAGCTCGACTCGAATAGCGTCCCTGACGAAATCGCTGCGCCCGCGCGGGCCGGCTAACGCGTCCAGGCGCGCGACGAGGTCGTCGTCCAGCTCTATGTGCATACGCATGTGTGCAGGTTAGCACATAGCTACGGGTAGGCCACGCTCAGCGTGGCGGCCGCCGCGTTAAGGCGCCGGTCCCGAGTCCACAGCTGCGCATCGGGTGTGATCAGGGTTGCGGCGAGGAGGTGAGCATCGATCAGGCTCAGTCCGGTGCCGTAGAGCCGCCGCGATTCGACCATCGACATCACTTCGTCGTGATCGGCGCAGACGGCCTGGGGGAGACCCGCCAGCAGCGCCAGCGTGCGTTCCCGATCGGGCAAAGACCCCAACGCGAGTTCGCCGTGGACCATCGGATGGCCGAGGGCGCGGTCTTCATCGAGCAGGTGCACGAGGTGCGCGTTCACCCCACGCAGGTGGTCGATCCAGATCACAGTGTCGACCAGGACTGCGCTCATGCAGGGCGACGCCGGGGGCCGGCGGTGGCGGTCGGATCGCTGCCGCCGAGCGCTGCCAATCGTCGCGAACTCTCGCGCTGGATCAAGGCGGTCATCGCCTCGCGCACCAGCGCTGTCGTAGCGGTGATGCCGGTGAGCTCGCTCGCTCGGGCGAGGAGCTCGTCATCGAGAACAATCGTGGTTCGCATGGCGGCACGTTAGCACGAATCAACGCATCATTTGATGCGTAAAATCGTGCTGTCGGGGAGCGTCACCCCAGCAGCCCCAGTTCGCTGCGGCCATACATGAGGTAGAGCTGATCGGTGGAGAAGGAGTGCAGCACCCCGCCGCGGGCATCGCGAAAACACCGCTCCAGGATGTGCCCGCGGGCGAACGCCGTACCGCCGACGAGCCGGCACGCGGTGTCGGTGACGCTCATCGCGGTCTCGGTGACGGCAACTTTGGCCAGGTCGAAGGCGGCCTTGCGCACCGGCATGAGCTCCGGGGTGGGCCGGTTCTTCAGCGCGAGGTAGGCCGTCGACTCCAGGGTGCGGGCGGCGATCTCCAGGTCCGCCTTCATCTTCCCGACCGCGTGCTGCACGTGGCCCTGGGCGCGGACCTCGGTGTCGGCGCCGGCGGCGGTGGCCCCGGTGTGCTTGCGGCGCAGGATGTCCACGCACTCTGCGTAGGCGCGTTCGGCCAGCCCCAGGTAAACCCCGCCGAACAGGATCGCGGCCCACTCGGCTTCCCCGACCAGGCCGGTGCGAAAGTTCCCACCGAAGCTCTCCGCAGGGACGTAGGCGTCGTCGAGGAACAGTGTCTGACTACCCGTCGCGCGCATGCCCAGGGTGTTCCACGTCCGCTCTATCACCACGCCCGCAGTGTCGAGGTCGAAGATGAACAGCGCCTCGGCCGCGGTGTGCTCGCGGAAGTCGGTGGGCACGTTGCCGTCGGCGTCGCTGATCGTGGCGTTGAGGGTGACGATGTCGCAGCCCTCGATCAGCGTCGACCAGTTCTTCCGCCCGCGCAGGCGCCACCCGCCGCGCGGGTCCGGGATGGCGATGGTGTCGGCCAGGCCCGCGAGCCCCGCCCGCGCCTCGCTGAACGTGCCGCACATGATCGCGTTCTCCGCCGCGACCCGGCGCATCAGCCGCTCCCGTGCGGGCTCGTCCAAGGCCGGGGTGGCGCGCAGGATCCCGACCATCGCCTGGTGCATGTTGTAGGACAGCGCGATGCCCGCGTCGCCCTTGGCCAGTTCGCGCCCGACCAGCGACGTGGTCCAGATGTCCGCGCCCAGTCCCCCGTACCTACGGGGCACCGCCATGCCCACGAGTCCGGAATCCTTATACGGCGCCACGGTCTCGGTCGGGAAGCGGTTATCCGCGTCGCACCCGGCGCCGACGGCCTCGAAGACCGTGGCCAGCTCGCGAGCCGCGTCGAGCAGTCCGCCACGTTCGGCGCCGGTGCACTGCGGGGTGTGCTTGTGCTCGCCGGGGTTGACCCACGGCAGAGCTGACGCCTTCTCAGCGCAGGTCACGGAAGAACTCCTGAAGGTCGGCTACGACGAGCCCGGGCTGCTCCGCGGGGGCGAAGTGCCCACCGCGCGGCTGGACGCTCCAGCGCACCAGGTTCGTGATGCGAGCGGCGTGTGCCCTCGGCAGCAGGAGTAGTTCCTTGGGAAAGACCGCGAAGGCAGTGGGTGCGGTGATCGCGGGCAGCCGGTCGTGGCGCGGCGGCGGGGGCCCGCCGGTGTGGAAGTACTCGTGATAGATCCGCAGGCTGGTGCCGATCGAGCCGTTGAGCCAGTAGATCGACGCGGTCGTACACAGGAAGTCGCGGTCGAACACGGCGAAGAGGTCCTCGTCGTGGTCGGACCACTCGCGCCGGCGCCCGAGGATCCAGGCCGCGGTGCCGACGGGGGAGTCGACGAGGGCGTACGCGAGGGTCTGCGGGTCGATCTGATGCACCGTCCGATGACTCATGATCGACGGGCGCGCGGCGAGTGCTCGCTCCCACATCCACCTCTCGTCGGGCGCGAAGTCGCCGGGTCCCAACTCGCGCAGGTTGACCCCGGGCACGTACGGCAACGTCAGCCACACCCCGATGAGCGAATCGGAGAAGGCGTGTCCCATCTCGCCGGTGATGATCGAGCCCCAGTCCCCGCCGCCGACGCCGTAGCGCGCATAGCCGAGCACGTCGGTCATCAAGGTATGGAACAGCTCCGCGATCCGCCGCGCCCCGAGCCCGGTGAGCTTGAGCGGCATCGAGAAACCCGCGCCCGGCAGCGAGGGCACGATGACATCGAAACAGTGCGCGGGATCACCGCCGTGCGCCCCCGGGTCAGTGAGCGGGCCGATCACGGCGGCGTAATCCCAGAACGTCCAGGGCCAGCCGTGGCACAGCAGCAGCGGGGTCGGGTTCGGACCCTTGCCTCGCACGTGCACGAAATGGATCGGCTGGGAGTCGATCTGCGTGAGGTACGCCGGGAAGGCGTTGATCGCCCGCTCCGCCGCGCGCCAGTCGTACTCTTCACGCCAGTAGCCGACCAACTCCTCCAGCCATTCCCGTTGCACGCCATAACGCCACTCGTTGTTTCCGAGGTCGGCCGCCCAGCGGGTATCACGCAGGCGGGAGCGCAGGGTGTCGAGGTCTGCCTCGGGGACAGCGACCTCGAAGGGCATCACCTGGTTCACCGTGTGCTCCCATCCGCGAAGGCTCCCGGGACGATACTGCGGCGCCCCGCCCGCGCCGCATCGAGCCTGGCCGCGCGCGCGGGACCGTGGCGGGTGTACGTGGCGGTCCACCCCGCCGGCAGCACAGATTGGCGGTTTTTGGGGATGCCGCGGGGGGGTGCGGAGCTTGACTGGTGTGCACATCGTTGCCGCTGTCCTGGAGTGCCCCATGGATGCACAGGTCGAGTCCCCGGCGCCCACCCACCGCCTTTCGCCACAGTGCTGATCCTGCTCCTGGCAGGCGCCGCCGTCGCCGTCCACCTTCGCGGGACGGAGCGACAGGTGAACGGTGCCGCGGGCTGGGCCGGCGTCTTCGGCCTGTTCGGCGGTCTGGGGGAGACCGGCACTTCCGGGCTGGGCGACGTCGGGAACTTCGGCATCTTTCAACACCTCGGCCAACCGTCGGGGGTGTTCGCCGCCGGCTTGGCGGTGGCCGCCTGGGCCATCGTCCATTGGGTCGCGGTACGACCGGCGGCGCCGGGTGCAGCGCCAACGCCGGGAGCCCCGCCTTACGGGCAGTGAGTGCCTGAGGGCCGATACTGGCCGTGGGCCACCAGGGCCACCCCAGGCATCGAAAGGCGCACCAGCATGCGGACGGTCGAGCACTGGATGGACGGGGCGCGCAGCCCGGGGACGAGTACTCGCCGCGGGCCGGTGTTCCAGCCGGCGACCGGCGCGCTCGCGGCCGAGGTGGTGCTCGGGAGCGCAGCTGACGTGGACCTCGCCGTCGCGGCCGCCACGAAGGCCGCCCAGGCGTGGCGGGAGACGTCGCTGGTCGCGCGGGCGCGGATCATGTTCGCGCTGCGGGAGCTGCTGCACGCCCACGTCGACGATCTGGCGGCGATCATCACCGACGAGCACGGCAAGACCCTCGCCGATGCCCGAGGCGAGATCACCCGCGGGCTGGAGGTCGTGGAGTTCGCGTGCGGAATCCCGCACCTGCTCAAGGGCGAGTACTCCGACCAGGTCTCCTCCGGCGTGGATGCCTACTCCCTGCGCCAGCCGCTCGGAGTGTGCGCCGGCATCACCCCGTTCAACTTCCCGGCCATGGTCCCGCTGTGGATGCACCCGGTGGCGATCGCCGCGGGCAACACCTTCGTGCTCAAACCCTCCGAGCGGGACCCGTCGGCGTCGATGTTCATCGCCGAGTTGTACGCCCGGGCGGGCCTGCCGGACGGGGTGTTCAACATCGTGCACGGCGACCACCTCACGGTGCAGGCGCTGCTGGATCATCCCGGCGTCGCCGCGGTGTCCTTCGTCGGATCGACCCCGGTTGCCAAGCTGATCCACGCGCGGGCCACCGCGTCGGGCAAGCGGGTGCAGGCCCTGGGCGGGGCGAAGAACCATGCGGTGGTGCTGCCCGACGCCGACCTGGATTCCGCGGCCGCCGAGCTGACCGCTGCCGGTTTCGGCTCAGCCGGGCAGCGTTGCATGGCGATCTCGGTCGTGGTCGCCGTCGGATCCGCGGCAGACGGTCTCGTGCAGCGCCTCGCCACGCGCGCCCGGGCGATCATCGTCGGGCCGGGGACTGATCCGGCCTCGCAGATGGGTCCCCTGATCACGGCCGGGGCCCGCGAGCGGGTGCGGGCGATCCTGGCCGCCACCGACGCCACCGTGGTGGTGGACGGGCGCGACGGCGTTCCCGCGGGCGAGGGGTTCTGGATTGGGCCGAGCCTGCTCGATCACGTCAGCACCTCCAGCGCCGCCTACACCGAGGAGATCTTCGGTCCGGTGTTGTGCGTGGTGCGGGTGGCGACCCTGGCGGAGGCGATTGTTCTTCTCAACGCCAACCCCTACGGCAACGGCGCCGCGATCTTCACCTCCAGCGGCGGCGCGGCGCGGGCGTTCGTGCGCGAGGTCAGCATCGGGATGGTGGGGGTCAACGTGCCGATCCCGGTGCCGCTGGCGTTCTACTCCTTCGGCGGCTGGAAGGACTCGCTGTTCGGGGACACCCACGTGCACGGCGCCGAGGGGGTGCGGTTCTACACCCGCGCTAAGGCTGTGACCAGCCGGTGGCCGGATTCGGGCATGGCTGCGGATGCCGCGCTGCACTTCCCCACCGCGACCTGAGCTCTCCCGCTCTGCGCGCCGCGTGCCGCCCGTCGCGTGCCGCCCGTCGCGTGCCGCCCGTCGCGTGCCCCGCTTTTACCTCGCCGGTAGCTCGCGGAAATCTTCCCGACGCACGCGCGGCCTACCGTCACCGGTATGAGCGACGTCATCGAGCGGGCGGGCACCTCGTGCGTCGACTATGGATCGACTGTGGCGCTTCTGGGCCAGGTCATCGCCCTGCACGCCACCCGGATCGCCCGCGAGCGCTCCCGTCCACGCCCAGACCGGTCCGCCATCGCCGAGTTGGAGGCCAGCCGCAACGAGGCGGTCGCCGCCTGCCGCGCCCTGACCTCGGCGGACCCGGCTGCGCTGGAACGCATCTGTGAGCGCTGGACCACGGTGTTCCTGGCCCTGCTGACCAACGCCGCCGGAGTCAGCGCCCGCACGCTCTGACGCACCTACCGCGCCGCTCATTCATGAGCGGGCGACCACGATCCGGCCCCGAAAGTGGTCGCTGGCGCATGACAGAGCACGCCCCGCGCATGACAGGGCACGCCACGCTCATTCATGAGCGGGCGACCAAGATCCGGCCCCGAAAGCGGTCGCCCGCGCATGACAGAGCACACCCCGCTCATTCATGAGCCGGCCGGGGGTGCCCGACGCGTCGATATCGTGGAGCGATGAACGGCGAGCGCACGCTGACCTTCGACGTCGGGGGAAGCGGCATCAAGGCCGGTGTGCTCGGACCGGACGGGTCCCTGCTGGCCGATCAGGTCCGGATTCGCACCCCGTATCCGTGTGCGCCCGAGAAGTTGGTGTCGACGCTGCGCGAGGTTGCTGCCACGTTGCCGACGGCCGAGCGGCTCAGCGTCGGGCTGCCCGGCATGATTCGCGACGGCCGGGTCCTGACGACCCCTCACTTCATTACCGAGGCCGGTCCGTTCACCCCGGTGCGCCCCGACCTGCTCGCCGCGTGGACGCGCTGGGACGCCGCCACCGAGATCGGCAAGGTTTTCGATGCGCCGGTGCGGGTGGTCAACGACGCCGAACTCGCCGGCATCGGCGTCGTCAGTGGGATCGGTTTCGAGGTCTTCCTCGGCTTCGGTACCGGCCTGGGCGCCGCGTTGTTCTCCGAGGGCCGGCTGCTGCCCAAGCTGGAGCTGTCCCAGGCCCCGTTCCGGCGGGGGGATTCCTATGACCAGCAACTCGGGGATCATGCCCGCCGCCGTATCGGGGACCTGCGCTGGAGCCGGCGGGTCGCCCGGGCCCTGGGTCGCTGGCACGCCGTGCTGTGGTGGGACCGGCTCTTCCTCGGGGGCGGGAACGCCGTGCGGCTGCGGGGCGACCTGGGATTTCTGGCCACCGTCGTCCCCGGCGAGGCAGGCGTGCTCGGCGGGCACAAGCTCTGGGAGTACCCGGGCCTGTGAGTTCACTGCGTAACGTCCGAAGGGGTGGCTGCTATTGCGACCAGGTGATCGGACGTTAGGGGTTCTCGGGGCGGCGCTCTAGGCGGCGCGGGTTCTAGCGGATGGCCTCGAGGAAGGCGCGGGCCAGCGGGCCGGCGGTGCGCGCGCCGGTGTCGCCCCGTTCGACGATGACGGCGAAGGCGACGTCGCCGGAGAAACCGACCATCCACGCGTGCTTGCCCGGTTCGCTCTCGCTGCCGTACTCGGCGGTCCCGGTCTTGGCGCCCACCGTCCGACCGGGAAGGTCGAGGATGCGTGCGGTGCCGCTCTGCACGGTGGCGATCATCAGCTCGCGCAGTATGGCCGCCTCGGCGAGCGGCGGCAGGACAACCTCATCGGAACCGGCGATCGCGCTCGGGGTTGCGGTGGCGAAGGGCGACGGGGCCGGGGCCGGCCCGGCGGCGTCAACGCTCTCGTCGAGGATCAGCCGTGGTAGCCGGGGGGTGCCCGAGGCCACCGTCGCGGCGATCGAGGCGAGGGAGAGCGGGCTCATCAGCACCCGGCCCTGGCCGATCCCGGCGGCGGCGCAGTCCACCTCACTGGTGCAGGTGGGGATGTCGCCGGAGAAGCCGGCGAGCGGCAGGTCGTAATCCAGGCCGATCCCGAAGGAATCCCCGGCCTCGGCCAGCGCATTCGGGTCCAGGTCGTCGGCCTTGCGGGTGAAGACGGTGTTGCAGGACTGGGTGAAGGCGGTGCGGAACGGGACGCGGCCGAGGGAGCCGAGGCCGTCGTAGTTCTCGAACTGCTTGCCCTCGACGTTGACCGAGCGCGGGCAGTTGATCTGCTCGTCGACGGTGATACCGCTGCGGAGCAACGCCAAGGTACTGACGATCTTGAAGGTGGAGCCCGGGGAGTACTGCCCGTTCAGCGCCCGGTCCTCACCGGCCTTGTCCGCCGGGCCGTTGGCCACCGCCAGGATGTCGCCGGTCTGGGTGTCGATCGCGACCAGGGAGGAGTTCTCCTCGGTCAGCGCCACGGACCGTTCGGCCGCGTCCTGGATGTCGCGGTCCAGGCTGAGGCGCAGCGCCGTACCGGGCACCTGGGTGAACTCGATCAACGTTTCGACCGAGGCCCGGGTGCTCGCGTCAACGATCTCGACGCGGCCACCAGGGACGCCGGCGAGCTGCTGCTGGTACTCGCCTTGCAAACCGAACAGGCCGAGCGAGTCGGCCTCCGACGCTGTCGGTCCGGCCTTGGCCAGCGATTCCGCGGTCGCGTTGCCGACCGCGCCGAGCACCCCGCGGGCGTACTGGCGGGTGGGAGCCAGTGTGAGGGTGTCCGCACGCACGAGCGCGCCGGTGATGTCGGCGACCTCGCCCTTGACCTCGTCGTAGTCGGACTGGCGCAATACCACCGCCTCGACGAACTGGTTCTCCTCGGCCTTGTTGGTGCGGATCAGCAATCCGTCGACGTTGACGTCGAGGAGCTCGGCCAGCTGCTCGATCGCGCCCTCGGGCACCTGCCCGGCGACCACACCGACGCGGTACACCGGCTGCTGCGTCACCAGCGCCTCGCCGTTGCGGTCCAGGATCGGCGCTCGCTCGGGCAGTTCGCGGGTCCGGCTGAAGGCCTGACCGGCGCCCAGGCGGGGGTGCAGGATCTGCGGCGCCCAGGACACCTTCCACACCGCCTCCGCGTCGGGTGCGGGCACGACCTGGACCAGCGTGAGCGAGGAGGCGTAGGCCCAGCTGCCCAGGGCATCAAGTTCGAGGGCGACGTCGAAGTTCAGCGTGCAGGGCGCCTGTCCCTCGCAACCGCTGGAGTCCCGGGCGGTGAGCGTGCGCAGCTCCGGGCGCAGCGTGTCCGACATGGCGGTGAGGGCGCCGGTCGCCGCGGTCGAATCGGTGGTGCGGGCTCCGGCGGCCGCCAGTTCGCCGGCCGACCAGTCGGCCAGGAAGGCCTCGCCGACCACGCGCGCCTGGTCCGCGGCGCTGGGCCCGCCGCCGCCGGGAAGGCCATCGGGAAGCGAACTGCAGCCGGTGGCGAGAAGCGCCGCAGCCAGCACGGCCATGGTGGGACGGCGTCGTGCTCTGCGAGGCGTTGTCCGCGGGGGCGAGGCCCCACGGGTGAATGTCGTAGTCATCGCTGATGAGGAAATCAACTAAACGCCGTGCGCGGGGTGATCTGGCCCCACGCGGAGTGTCGGCGCCTCATTCCGCGTCGCTGCCCAGGATGACATCGACGGTCCGGGTGTCGTTGCCCCGCAGGTAGGTGAGAGTGATCTTCTGGCCCGGAGGTAGCGAGCGCACCCCGGCGACGAGCGCGTCGGCGGTATCGATGGTCCGCCCGTCCAGGCGCACGACGATGTCCCCGTCGCGCAGTCCGGCCTTGTCCGCGGCGTCGCCGGGGGTGATCTCGCGCAGCAGTGCCCCGCGCACGGTGGCCTCGGCGGCATCGACGACCTGGACACCGAGCTTGCCGTGCTCGACGGTCTGGCCCTTGGCGAGTTGTTCGGCGATGACCCGCGCCTGATCGACCGGGATCGCGAAACCCAGACCGATGGAGCCGGACTGCCCGCCCATGCCCGAGCCGAGGGAGGCGATCGCGGAGGTGATCCCGACGAGGTTGCCGTTCAGGTCGACCAACGCGCCGCCGGAGTTGCCGGGGTTGATCGGGGCATCGGTCTGGATGCCGTTGATGACGCTGTCCTGACCGTCCCCCGCCTGCGGGATGACCGGGCGGTTCTTGGCGCTGACGATGCCGCGGGTGACCGTGCCCGCCAGCCCCAACGGGGCGCCGATGGCCACCACCTCCTGGCCCACCCGCAGATCCTCCGAGCTGCCAAAGCCGATCGGGGTCGCGTTGGTGACGCCGGTGGCCTTGATGACCGCCAGGTCGGTGACCGGATCGGCCTTGATCAACTCGGCGCGCACCGTCTGGCCGTCGGAGAACGTCACCGCGAGCTGGCCCTCACCGGCCACGTGATTGTTGGTCAGAATCAGTCCGTCGGAGGAGATGACGACGCCGCTGCCGCTACCGGAGGCGCCGCCGAAGCCGCCGCCGGCGCCGCGGATGTCGATCGAGACCACACTCGGCAGCACCTTGGACGCGACGCGTTCCACGCTGCCTGCGGGTGCGTTCGAGGCCGGGCGGACATCGCTGGGCAGCGGCTCACCGATGGAGCTGACGTTGGTGGTGTCCTCGGCAGCGTTGTACCCGAGGGTGCCGCCGACCGCACCGCCGATGAGGGCGGCGAGGACCGCGACCACCCCGACCGCGGTGAGGTTGCGACGGGGCGGGGCCGGGGGGGGCGGTGGCAGGGAACCCCAGCCGCCGGGCAGCTGTGCGGTGTTGGTGTGCGGGGGGTAGGCGTAGGTCGGCGCCGGGTCGCTGCCGGGCGGCGATGCTGGTGCGGCCGGTGGGGAGTAGAGCGGCTCGGTCACCCCCGGATTCACCGGTGGGTTACGCCACGCCTCACCCGAGGTGGGCGGGAAATACGGGTCGCGCTCGTCCATGGTCCTACCGTGCCCCTGCCGCCTAGGAGATTCCTATGGGTCCATTGTGCGTGATCGGTGACCGCACCGAGCGGTCGCCCAACGCCGCGATGAGGTGGTCCTGCCCGAATTTCACCCGTCATCACGGGATACCTCCGAGGAATGCGGCAGGCGCAGAGTGAACAGCGCCCCGCCACCGGTGGCTTGCCCGGCGCTGACGCTGCCCCCGTGGCGCAACGCCGTCTGGCGCACGATGGCGAGCCCTAGTCCCGAACCGGGCATCATCCGCGACGCGGGGGAGCGGTAGAACCGGTCGAAGACGAAGGGCAGGTCGTCCTCGGCGATCCCAGGGCCGGCGTCGGCCACGCGCAGCACCCCTTCGGACAGGCGCACTGTGACGGTGGAGTTCGGCGGGCTCCACTTCCCGGCGTTGTCCAGCAGGTTGAGCACCGCACGCTCCAGCGCACGGGCGTCGCCGAACACCGTCCACGGTCGGGTGCAGACGTCGAAAAGCACGGCCGGAGCACGGCGGCGGGCACGTTCGACGGCGACCTGCACCACCTCGGTCAGGTCGATCTCGCGGCCATCGCCGCGCACCGCGTCGTCACGAGAGAGTTCGACGAGGTCGGTGACCAGGCCGGAAAGTTCCTCCACCTGGGCGTGGACGTCGGCGAGCAGCTCGCCGCGGTCGTGCGCGGAAAGTCCGGCGCGCTGCTCGGCCTGGCTCAGCAGGTCCAGGTTGGTGCGCAGACTGGTGAGCGGGGTGCGCAGTTCGTGACCGGCGTCGGCGACCAGGCGGCGCTGCAGCTCACGCGAGCGCTCGACGGCGGCCAGCATGGAGTTGAAGCTGGTGCCCAGGCGGGCGAGCTCGTCGTCCCCGCTCACCCCGATCGGGCGCAGCTCACCGGTGCGTGCGACGTGTTCGGCGGCCTCGGTGAGACGGCTGACCGGACGCAGGCCGGTGCGGGCAACGAACACCCCGGCGTAGGCGGCCAGGGTGACCCCGGTCAGGCCGATGACCAGCAGGGTCGTGCCCAGGGTCCGCAGGGTGTCGTCGACATCGTCGGTGGACTGGGCGAGAACGAACGCCGTGCGGGTGGTCGCCTGCTGGATGGCCGGGATCGCCACCACGCGGAACTTCTCCCCCTCGACGGTGCGAGCGGTGCGCAGCGAGAAATCGCTGGCGCCCTGGGCCACGGAGGTTTCCGGCGGGCCGGTCGGCGGGGCATCCTCGGGGCCCTTGGCGGCGAAGAAGCTGCCATCGGGGTAGACGATCGCCAGCCGGGTGCCGGCCGCCGCGAAGGTGCCCTCAGGGAACCGGATGACCTGGGTGGGGTCACCGGCCGGGGTGAGCAGCAGCGCCTGCGCGCGCCCGAGCAGGGCTTCGTCAAAGGAGTCGTAGTACTGCACCCGCACCGTGAGAAAGGTGGCGAGCGAGATGCCCGCGACGGTCACACCGACCACCGCGGCCACGAAAGCGGCCACCCGGACCCGCAGGGTCAGCCCGCCGAAGAACCGCCCGAACCAGCGGGGCAGCCGCGGTGTCAGGGTGGGCCCTCGCGCAGGACGTAGCCGACCCCGCGCACCGTGTGCACCAGTCGCGAACCGCCGTCGGCCTCGGTCTTGCGCCGCAGGTAGCCGACGTAGACCTCGAGCGAGTTCGCGGTGGTGGGAAAGTCGAAGCCCCAGACCTCCTCCAGGATCCGCTCCCGGGTGAGCACCTCACGCGGGTGCCGCAGGAAGAGCTCAAGGAGGGCAAACTCCGTGCGCGTCAGGCGTACCTGGTGCCCGCTGCGACGCACTTCGCGGGTGGTGGTGTTCAGCGAGAGATCGGAGAAGAGCAGCGCGGGGGCTCCGCCGGGGATCTCGGGGGCGTGCGTGCGGCGCAGTAGTGCCCGAAGCCTGGCGAGCAGCTCCTCCAGGGCGAACGGCTTGGGCAGGTAGTCGTCGGCCCCGGCATCGAGCCCGGCGACGCGGTCGGAGACGGCATCGCGGGCGGTGAGCACCAGCACCGGCACGTCGTTGCCGGCGGCCCGAAGCGCGCGGCACGCTTCCAGGCCTCCCATCCGCGGCATCATCACGTCCAGTACGAGGGCGTCGGGATGGGCGGTCGCGACCTGGCCCAGCGCCTCGACGCCGTCGCAGGCGAGATCCACCTGATAACCGTTGAAGGTCAACGACCGGCGCAGCGACTCCCGCACTGCCCGGTCGTCGTCCACCACGAGGATGCGCATGGGCTCATCCTGCCGGTCCGGCATCGATTCCGGGAGCAGGGTGCACGCGAGCGAGCAGTTCCGGGTCGTCGGCGGCGAACGTGCGCACCGGTCCGGGCGGGGTGTGCCGGGTCTCAAAACGCACGCTCACCCGGCCCAGGCCGGACCCCCAGACCCAGCCGTCGCCGTAGGTGGTGTGGGTGACGTCCTGGCCCGGAGACCAGGGCCGGGCCACCGGCAGGTCCTCGGCGCCGGAGCCCGCCGCCGCCGGGTTAGCGGTGAGTTCCTCCGGATCGGCGAACAGATCCTGCTGGGTCCAGTCGACCAGGCCGGAGATCCCCACCCCGAGCAGCCGGATGCCATCGGTGGTGTCCACCTCACCGAGCAGGCGGCGGGCCGTCGCGGTGATCGTGCGCACCTCGTCGGTGGGACCGGGCAGGGTCAGCGACCGGGTCTGGGAGCTGAAGTCGTGGCGGCGAACCTTGAGGGTGATGGTGCGGCCGGACAGCCCCGCGGCGCGCAACCGCCCGGTGACCCGGATGGCCATCCGCTCGCAGATCTGCTGGAGCAGAGCGCGCTCGACGACGTCGCGCTCGAAGGTGTCCTCCACCGAGATCGACTTGCTCTCCCGGTGTGGGCGTACGGGGCGGTGGTCGCGGCCGTTGGCGAGTTCGAACAGCCCGCGGCCGTGGGCCTGCCCGAGCAGGGCGATCAGCTCCCCGGGGTCCGCGGCGGCGAGGTCACCGATGCGCAGCAGACCGGCCCGGCGCAGGCGCGCCGCGGTGGCCGGGCCGACGCCCCAGAGCTTGGAGACGGGCATGGGATGCAGGAGGGCGAGTTCGGTCCCGGGTTCGACCACGACCAGACCGTCGGGCTTGTCGAGTTCGGAGGCGATTTTCGCGATCAGTTTCGAGGTGCCCACACCGACGGAGGCCCGCAGGCCGGTAGCGGCGTGGATGTCCGCCTTGAGTCCGGCCGCCACCGCCCGCACCCCGGCCGGGTCCCAGCCGGTACCGGCGGCGCCCAGGTCGAGGAAGGCCTCATCCAGCGACAGCGGTTCGATCACCGTGCTGACCGCGCGCATGAGGTCCAGCACGATTGCACTGGCCTCGCGGTAGGCCTCGAATCGTCCGCCGAGGAAGGCGGCGTGTGGGCACAGTGCGCGGGCCTGCCCGGCGGGCATCGCCGAGAAAATGCCGAAGGCGCGCGCCTCGTAGGAGGCGGTGGCGACGACTCCACGGGTCCCGATCCCGCCGACGACAACGGGTCGACCGCGCAGCGAGGGCTTGTCTCGTTGCTCGACGGCGGCGAAGAACGCGTCCATGTCCAGGTGCAGGACGGACGCCTCGGTGCGCATCAGCGCGTCGGCGGGAGCTCAGAGGGCGATCGTGGCCGGCTCGGAGGCCTCGCCGGACTTCGCGTCCGCGACCCGGAAGGTGTTCTCACCGGTGCGGTTGGTCTTGACCCACACGGAGTAGCGCCCGTCGGGTCCGATGGTGGTCTGGGCGGGGAAATCCGACCAGGACCCGGATTCCTTGCGCTGCACAATGATCTTCGTGCCCGGCTCGAGCCCGTCGGCCAGCCCGGAAATGATGATCCGGCCGGTCTTGGACTCGAAGACGGCCTGCGCGGTCCAGGAGCCGGCCTGCGCCGGGATTTCCTTCGCCTTCTCGGCGTCGCGCTTGGCGGCCGCTGCCTCAGCCCGCAGGTCCTCGGGGGTGATGCCGATCGGCGCACCGGCCGAGGTGCCGCCGCCACTGAAGGCGCCGATGCCGCCGCCGACGATGCCGATGATGAAAGCAGCGACCAGTGCGGCGATGATGTGCCGCGGTTGGATGGAGGACATGGCGCGATCCTGACGTACTCGGGTCGGCCCCGGTGCTACGCGGGGCAGACGGTAATGCCGGTAAGGATCCAGCGTAACTGTGGTTTGCGGGTATGCCGTACCCGTGCCGAGCGCCCTTACCCCGGCGGCGCACTGCCGTATCCACCGCCGCCCGGCGTCTCGATGAGCAGGACGTCGCCGATCTGCGCGTCGATCCGCTCGCACCCGCCGAGCTCGGTCACCGTGCCGTGCGCGCGCAGGAGCCGGTTGCGGCCCAGCGCGCCGGGCGAGCCACCCGCCATGCCGTAGGGCGGAACCCGGCGGTGTGAGGACAGCAGGGAGAGGGTCACGGCCTCGGTGAATCGCAGGCGCCGGGCGGCCCCGTCGCCGCCCCGGAACTGCCCCGCGCCGCCACTGCCGGCCCGGATGGCGAACGTCTCGACGAGGACCGGGAAGCGTTCCTCCAGGATCTCCGGATCGGTCAGCCGGGAGTTGGTCATGTGGGTCTGCACCACCGGTGTCCCGGGGTAGCCCGGACCGGCTCCGGAGCCGGAGGCCACCGTCTCGTAGTACTGGGTGCGCGCGTTGCCGAAGCTGACGTTGTTCATCGTCCCGGAGCCTTCGGCGGAGATGCCGAGCGCCGCGTACAGCGCCCCGGTCACGGCCTGGGAGGTCTCGACGTTCCCGGCGACGACGGCGGCGGGGTAGCGCGGGGAGAGCAGCGTGTCCGGCGGGATCACGATCCGCAGCGGGCGCAGGCAGCCGTCGTTGAGGGGTATGTCGGTGTCCACCAGCGTGCGAAAGACGTAGAGCACGGCGGCGGTGACCACCGATGATGGGGCGTTGAAGTTCGTCGCGAGCATCGCGGTGGTCCCGGTGAAGTCGATGATCGCGCTGCGCCGCTCGCGGTCGAGGCGGACCGAGACCTCGATGATGGCGCCGCAGTCCATCTCGTAGCGGTAATGCCCGTCGTCGAGGGCGTCGATGACCCGGCGCACCGCGTCGGCCGCGTTGTCCTGCACGTGGCCCATGTAGGCGCTCACGACGTCGAGCCCGTGCTCGTGCACGGCGCGCCGCAACTCGGTGACGCCTGCGACGTTGGCTGCCACCTGGGCGCGCAGATCGGCCAGGTTGGTCTGCGGCGCCCGTGACGGGTAAGGCCCGGACTCCAGTAACTGACGGGTACTGCCTTCATTGAAGGTGTGGTTGCGCACGAGCAGGTGCGAGTCGAAGCGGATGCCTTCCTCGTCGAGGGTGCGGCTGTTCGCCGGCATTGATCCCGGGGAGATCCCGCCGATCTCGGCGTGGTGCCCGCGCGAGGCGAGGAAGAACAGCGGCACGTCCGGAACGTGTGGCGCGGGTGCAGGCCCGAGATCGGCCGCGAACATCGGCGTGACCACGGTGATGTCGGGCAGGTGGGTGCCGCCGCGGTAGGGGTCGTTGACGGCGTAGACGTCCCCGTCCTCGATCGCGTCACCGTGCCGCTCCAGCACGGCCGCAACGCTGGCGCCCATTGAGCCCAGGTGTACCGGCATGTGCGGGGCGTTGGCGATCAAGTGGCCCGCGCGGTCGAACACGGCGCAGGAGAAGTCCAGTCGCTCGGCGATGTTCACCGACTGGGCCGTCGCGCGCAGCCGGGCACCCATCTGCTCGGCGATGGAGGCGAACAGGTTCGCAAAGATCTCCAGCCGAACCGGGTGCGAGTGCCTTGCGCGCGCCCCAGGGCGCGCACTGCCACGCTGCGCGACCCTGCTCAGCACCAGGTGACCGGTCTGGAGCGCTTGCGCGGTCCATCCCGGCTCTACCACGGTCGTCGCCCCGTCCTCCACGATCAGCGCCGGACCCGCGACCGTCTCGGTAAGAGCCGAACGCGTCAGCAGCGGCGCCTGATGCCATGCCTGCTCCGCGTACAACCGGACCGTTCGCGATGGCGGCTGCCCGGGTGGTTCGACACTGGCTCGGGCGGGCGCCGCCCGCTGCCCCTGCGCGTCGGAGTCGGCGGCCACGGCCTCGACGGCCACGGCCTCGACGGCCACGGCCTCGACGGTGAGCGATCCGAGGACCAGCGGGCGGTCGAGGCGGAAGGAGAACTCCTGCTCGTGCGCCGTGACGAAGGCCCTCGTCATCGCCGGGGTATCGCTCAGCGGGACCGTGAGGAGGGTGTCGGTTCCCTCGTAGCGCACGTGCGCGATTCGCTCGACGCGAACGGTGGACTCGGCCAGCGCGTGTGCGAGCAGTTCCGCGATCGCCGCAGCCTCGAGCGCGGCCGCGAGGGCATCCACGTCGCCCTGAATGGACGGTTCCAGCGGGCGCTCGACGGCCTGGGTCCGCCGCGCGGTGCGCTCGGCCAGACCGATGCCGGCCGCGGAGAGCAACCCGGCCAGGGGCGGCACCAGCACCGTCGTCATGCCGAGCGCGTCCGCCACCGCACACGCATGCTGGCCGCCCGCCCCGCCGAAGGTGGTCAAGGCGTAGCGGGAAAGGTCCCGGCCCTTGGCGACCGTGATCCGCCGGATCGCGTTCGCCATGTTGTCGACCGCGACGGCCAGGAACCCCGCCGCCAGTTCTTCCACCGGAGGTCCGAGCGCCTGGTCGCTATCGCCGCCACTTCCTCGGACGTCCGCGCCGGCTTCCCCCGGACGTCCGAGCGCCTGGTCGTTATAGCCGCCACTTCCTCGGACGTCCCGGGGATTCGTCAGGGGTGCCAGGGCGGCGAGGGCGGCACGGGAGGCCTCGGGGTCCAGGGGTTGGTCACCGGCCGGGCCGAACACGGCGGGGAAGTGCTCGGGAGCGAGCCGGCCGAGCACGACGTTGGCATCGGTGATCGTGGCCGGGCCGCCGCGCCGGTAACAGGCCGGCCCAGGGTGGGCTCGGGCGGACTGCGGGCCGGCGCGGAGGCGGCCGTCGACCACGCGCAGGATTGAGCCGCCACCGGCGGCCACGGTGTGGATGTCCAGCATCGGCATCTGCAGCCGGATCCCCGCGACCTCGGACTCGCTCACGCGTTCATAGGTCCCCGCGTAGTGCGAGACGTCCGTCGAGGTCCCGCCCATGTCGAAGCCGACGACCGAGGTGAACCCGGCGGCGGCCGAGGACCGCGCCATCCCGACGATCCCCCCTGCGGGTCCGGAGAGCACTGCGTCCTTGCCGCGGACCACAGCGCAGTCCCGCAGCCCGCCGGTCGAGGCCATGACGAGCAGACGGACCCCCGCCAGGTCCGCCGCGAGCGCGTCGAGGTAGCGGCGCAGCCCGGGCGAGAGGTAGGCATCGAGCACCGTGGTGTCCCCGCGCGGGACGAGTTTGCGCAGCGGGCTGACTGCGGCGGAGGCCGCGACCTCGCCGAACCCCATCGACCGCGCCAGGGCGGCGGCGGCCGCCTCATGCGCCGGATGCAGGGCGGCGTGCATGGTGACCACCGCGACCGCCTCGATCCCGTCCGCCTTGGCCGCCAACAGGGATTTCCGCAGGCCCGCCAGGTCCGCCGGTCGCAGCACGGTGCCGTCCGCGCTCACCCGTTCGTCGAAGGCGATCACGCGCTCGGCCAGCGGGAGCGCTCGCTCGATCCGCCGCGCGAAGATGTGGGGCCGGTTCTGGTATCCGATCGTGAGGGCGTCGGTGAAACCGGCGGTGATCACCAGGGCGGTGCGGGCGCCGCTGCGGGTGAGCAGTGCGTTCGTGGCCACCGTCGTCCCGACCCGCACCTCGGTGATCCGATCGGTAGGCAGCGCAGATCCGCGGGGGATCTGGAGCAGGTCCGCGATCCCGGCCAGGGTGGCATCGGCGTACCGGGCGGGATCCTCGGATAGCAGCTTGTGGGTGTGGACGTGCCCTCGCGGGTCCAAGGCGACGATGTCGGTGAACGTGCCGCCGCGATCGATGAAGAATCGCCAGCCGACGTCGTCAGAATCCGCAGTGACGTCAACGGTGGCCTCGGTGTGAATACCTTTCACCACTTCCTCAACTTCCAACCCGCGTGCCTCCACAGAAGATCTGTGTCCCACGGGTAACTTCGACGGAGGGCTCGCACCTCGGACCGGAAGGCGGCCGCAACGATGATCCAGGCTCGCGACCTGCGCAAGACCTACGGGGGCCTCGCCGCCGTGGACGATCTCAGTTTCGACGTCACCCCCGGCCTGGTCACCGGGTTTCTCGGACCCAACGGGGCGGGCAAGTCCACCACGATTCGCCTGATGTTGGGGCTGGACTCCGGCGAGGGCACGACGTTGTTCGACGGCGTGCCGTACCGGGACCTGCGCCACCCGCTGCGCGAGGTCGGGGCAGTCCTGGACGAGCGGTGCTTCCACCCTGGGCGGCGTGCCCGCAGCCATCTGCTGATGCTCGCCGCCTCCCAGGGCATCGGGCGTAAGCGCGTGGACGAGGTCATCGAATGGGTGGGGCTCGGCCCGGTCGCCCGCAAGCGAACCCGGAACTACTCCCTCGGCATGACCCAACGCCTGGCGCTGGCGGCCGCCCTGCTCGGCGACCCCCGAGTACTCATCCTCGACGAACCGGCCAATGGCCTGGACCCAGCCGGTATCCAGTGGCTGCGGGGCTTCCTGAAGGCATTCGCCGCCGAGGGCCGCGCGGTGTTCGTGTCCAGCCACCAGCTCGGGGAGATGGCGCAGATCGCGGACCACCTGATCGTCATCGACCACGGCCGCCTCGTCGCGGACGAACCGACCGACGTCTTCGCCGGCCGCAGCTCGCGCGCGAACCGCGTGCTTGTGCGAACCCCGCATGTCGAGCGCATGCGGCGCCTGCTCACCGAGGTCGGTGCCGCGGTCGAGCGCTGCGCGGACCACCAGCTCGCGGTCGGGGGAGTGGACAAGGCGCTGATCGGGGAACTTGCCTTCCGCAACGGCATCGTGTTGCACGAGCTCACCGTCACCACGGCCCCGCTCGAGGAGGCATTCCTGGAGTTGACCGCGCCGAGTCGGCACTCGCAGGTGGCGGCCTTCATCCCCGCGCAGGCGACCACCTCGGTGCGCTCGCACAGCGTGGTGAGCGAGGTCGTGGACGAGTGCTGGCAGGCCGGTGATCTTTCGTGGGACCTCGATGACCGGGACACCCAGTCCTTCGATCTCGCCGAGATCTCCCAGGCCGTTGCCGCCCCGGCCGAGCCCCGCGCCGGTCGGCACGCTGCCGGAAAGGGTGCCCGCTGATGAACGAACGACGGGAAGTCACGCTCCACACCTCGCCCTCCCTGGCCCGCACCACCCTCGGGGTGTTGCGCCTGGAATGGATCCGGTTGCGCTCGTTGCGCTCCACCTGGCTGCTCGCGCTGCTCGCCCTCGCCAGCGCCGGGTCAGTTGCGTGGTTCGTGGCCCGGGACATCGCCATCGGCGTCGAATCGCTCTCCGATTCCTCCACGGTGCTCACCACGCTCACCGGAGCCGCCGATCTCGGTCCCCTCTCGGTCATTGCGGTGTTGGCGGGATTGGTGGGGGTACTCGCCTTCGGCGCCGAGTACCGTCACGGGCTGATGCCCGCGACCCTGGTCGCCGTCCCCCGTCGGGGCGCGCTGCTCGTCGCGAAGCTGATCGTCGTCGCGGCCTTCGCGGCTTCGCTGGCGATCGCCTGCGTCGTCCTTGCCTACACCGTCGCCCGGATCGAGATCGGCGGCGCCTGGACCACGGCGGTGCTCACCGAGGGATCGATAGCCCGCGCATTGGCCGGGTATGTCGCCCTGGTCGTGCTGACCGCGGTGCTCGGGGTCTCGCTGGCCGCCATGGTGCGCACCGTGAGTGGTGCCGCGATCGCCCTGCTCGCGATCCCCGCCGTCCTCGAGCCCGCGCTGGTGTGGGTGGGCACCCGCGCCGACCTGCCCGTGGGCGACGCCGAGTCCTACCTGCCGTTCACCGCCGGCGTGCAGATGCTGCATGTCCCCGGCGCCGATGGCCCAGGTGCGGGCCTGACCCCGCTGGATTCCCTCGTGGCCGCCGGCGTGCTGGCCGGTTTCGTCGCCCTCGTCGCGCTCGTCGCGGCGGGGATGTTCACCCGCCGCGACGCCTGAACCCGGACCCCCCGCGAAGCGACGCCGGATGGGTGTTTGCCGTCCACCCGCAGGTCGCACACGCGTCCATATCGGCTGCCACGGGCAATGTGATTCGCTGGGGCCATGGGCTTTCAGATCACGAATGACGCGGCCGCGGATGCCGTGCTCGATTCCTACCCGCTCGCCATCGTCATCGGGATGCAACTCGATCAGCAATACCCGATCGAGCACGCGTTCCGGGGCGGCGCGAAGATCCTGAGCAGGTTCGGCTCGCTGGACCCGGCCGCGATCGCCGCAGTCGACCCGCAGCAGTTCGCCGAGCTGTGTCGCACTCCGCCCGCGATTCACCGTTACCCGGTGGCCAAGGCTGCCCGCGTCCAGGAACTCGCCCAGCTGGTGGAGGCAAAGTACGGCGGGGACGTGACCCGGATCTGGAACGAGGCCACCACCGGCGCGCAGCTGCACCGGCGGCTGCTGGAGCTGCCTGGAGTCGGCGACCAGACGGCGCGGATCCTCATCGCCCTGCTGGCGAAGCAGCTCAATGTGCGCCCGCGCGGATGGAAGGCGGCGGCGGGGGACTACGCGCTCAACGGTTACCGCTCGGTGGCCGACGTGACCGGTCCCGAGACGCTGATCAGGGTGCGTGAGCACAAGAAGGCCATGAAGGCGGCGGCCCGGACCTCACCCTGAGGACGATCCATGATCCCTCTCACGCTCTGGGCGGGTCGGCGAGGCCCAATCCGACACCATTGACCGCGACGTGCCAAAATGCAGGGCGCCGCGGATGAGTTGACGCCCGTTCGGGCGCTTTCCCCGCGTGCTTTCCCCGGGGTTGCAGCCCAGGGGTGTGTTGATCGTCGAGAGGTAGTTCGTGTCGGCCAGGTCCTCTGAATCAGCTTCAACCGTCGCGGCGGCCGCCGCACGGACTGCCGCCGTCACCACTGAGGTCGGCGCGATGCCCGCCAAGGCTGCAGCCACCAAGAGCACCGCCAAGGCGGCCCCGAAGGCCCCGGCCACGAAGACGGCGGCGAAGGCCCCGGCCGTGAAGGCCCCGGCCGCGAAGGCGGCCGCGAAGGCCCCCGCCGCGAAGGCGGCCGCGAAGGCCCCCGCCGCGAAGGCGGCCGCGAAGGCCCCGGCCACGAAGGCGGCCGCGAAGGCCCCGGCCACGAAGGCGGCCGCGAAGGCCCCAACGGCCAAATCTGCTGCCCCCAAGGCTGCGGCGAAGGCGACGTCGAGCAAGGCCGCCCCGGAGGCTTCCGCGCAGGACGGCGCGAGCTCGGTCGCCGCAGCTGCCCTCGGCACCCCAGACGTGGCGCAGCCTGCCGGCGGGCCGGTCGGGGCCCCGATGGGTGCACCGGCGGACACCGGTCCGGCGGACTCCGAGGTCGAGGCCGAGGAGGCGTTCGTCCTTTCCGACGACGACGAGGACGACGCTCCCGCCGCGCAGGTCGTGCAGGCCGGCGCCACCGCGGATCCGGTCAAGGACTATCTCAAGCAGATCGGCAAGGTCCCGCTGCTCAACGCCGAGCAGGAGGTCGAGCTCGCCAAGCGCATCGAGGCAGGCCTGTTCGCCGAGGAGAAGGTCAACAGCGAGGAGAAGCTGACCCCGAAGCTCCTGCGGGAGATGCAGGTCATCTCCGAGGACGGGCGCCGGGCCAAGAACCACCTCCTGGAGGCCAACCTTCGACTGGTGGTCTCCCTCGCCAAGCGCTACACCGGGCGCGGCATGCTCTTCCTGGACCTCATCCAGGAGGGCAACCTCGGTCTGATCCGCGCGGTGGAGAAGTTCGACTACACCAAGGGCTACAAGTTCTCCACCTATGCGACGTGGTGGATCCGCCAGGCCATCACCCGCGCGATGGCCGACCAGGCCCGCACCATCCGCATCCCGGTGCACATGGTCGAGGTCATCAACAAGCTCGCCCGCGTACAGCGCCAGATGCTCCAGGACCTCGGCCGTGAGCCCACCCCGGAGGAGCTGGCCAAGGAACTGGACATGACCCCGGAGAAGGTCGTCGAGGTCCAGAAGTACGGTCGCGAGCCCATCTCGTTGCACACACCCTTGGGTGAGGACGGCGACAGCGAGTTCGGTGACCTGATCGAGGACTCCGAGGCGATCGTGCCCGCTGATGCCGTCTCGTTCACGCTCCTGCAGGAGCAGTTGCACTCGGTGCTGGACACCCTGTCCGAGCGCGAGGCGGGGGTGGTCTCGATGCGCTTCGGGCTCACCGACGGCCAGCCGAAGACCCTGGACGAGATCGGCAAGGTCTACGGCGTCACCCGCGAGCGGATCCGCCAGATCGAGTCCAAGACCATGTCCAAGCTGCGCCACCCCTCGCGCTCGCAGGTGCTACGCGACTACCTGGATTAGTCGGCCGCAGGTCGATTCCGGGCGCGATGTCGAAGCTGCGGCGCCTTTTCCCATGCAGGTGCTGCGCGATTACCTCGCACAGGGCCCCTCAAGGCCGCATGAGCCGGCCCGCACCCCGAGAGCGAGGTGCGGGCCAGCTGGTGCGCAGGTGCGGATTCTCAGCGCTGGTTGAGCGGAATGGCCAGTCCGGTGATCTCGCCGGCGTTGGCGGCGAAGCGGCCGAGGCTGCGCAGGCTGCCGTCGAGCAGATCCACGAGGTAGAAGGTGCTCCGCGAGCCGTTGCTCAGGGCGGCGTAGGCGACATTGCGCCTGGACTGCCCGCCGTTGAGGAAGGAGTAGATGTCGAAACCGCTGGCGGCCGACACGTCAGTGCCCAGCTTGCCGGTCGCCACCGTCGCCCCGCCATTGGCCGGGGACTGCAGCACGACCTGGTCGCGGGCCGTGTCGATGTCGAACAATGTGGTGCCGGTGTCGGTCTTGGCCAACTTGTCGTTGTTGGTGTAGGCGGCGCCCGTGATCCCCAACGCGGGCTCGGTGCTCGGCGGTGTGGTCGCCGGAACGACCGGCCGCGTGAGCTGGGTGTCGGCAGCCGTGACGCCGTCGGCGACGTTCACCCGCAGGTTCTGCCCGGTGTTGCTGACGATCCGCAGGCGATCGACGGTGGAGTTGAAGTCGACGCCGAAGGATTCGCCCGCGAGGTCGACCGACATGGTGGCCACGCGGTCCGCCGCGGCGGTCTTGGCCGACACGGTGTAGATCCCGCCCTGGTCTCCGACGCCGTACAGCTTGCCGTCCTCGGGACGGTAGTCGATGCCGATGAGCTCGTTGTCTCCCATGGTCAGGCCGCTGACGGTGCCGATGGTCCGGGCGGCGCCGGGCTTGGAGACCTTCAGGCACAGCAACTTGTTGCCCTCGGTGAGCGCGATGGCCTCCAGGCCGGCCGCGTTGTCCTTACCGCACTCCTTCTTCGGAGCTGCAGGGGCCGCGGTCGCGGCGGGAAGTGCAGTGAGAACGAGCGCGCCGACGGCGGCGGCGGCGAGCGCGGTACGAGCAGGCTTCATCACAGAATCTCCAGTTTGATGGGCATCGGGCCGCCCCTTATTCGGTGCGGTCGGGCAGCCGGATCGCGCGGGTGAGGGGTCGATGAGCCCCATCTGGGGGTGCGGCGGTCGGCACACGCACACGCGGCGACCACCCCTGCGGGTGGCCGCCGCGTGAGCGAGGCGTTGGTCGGGCGGAGCGGCTCAGCGCTCGTCGTCAGCCGCACGAGCCGGTGTGGCCGCGAGCTTGCCGGACTGGTCGTGGAACTCCGCGGCGATCGCCCGCAGCTTGTCCTCGTAGGCGCGTCCGTGGTGGGCGCAGAACAGCAGGTCGGAGCCGCCGTCGAGGACGACGCGAATGTAAGCCTGGGCTCCGCACCGGTCGCACCGGTCGGTGGCGGTCAGGGCGGTGGTCGTGGCGAGCATTGTGGTCACGGTCGCCTCATCTCGTCGAGGTGGTTCACATGGCGTCTGCGCTGAACGTGGAGCTGACATTGAGTGAACAAGCCGGCGATGCGCTTTCGTTCCCGCGCGATCACCGTACCCGGTGTGTTCTTGCGAACATCGGGGCCCTGATCACATCGCGCCAACTCTTGTCCGTGCTGGGTTCTAGCCGTGCCCTACCCGAAAGACGCTGGTGGCAACTTCCGTGCAGGTTCTTCGCTGTGATGTCGTTCTTGGACTGTTCATCCCCGCTTTCGGTTCCCTGGTGCGGGAAGGATCGGCCGATCGCTGGTGGCGTATCGGTCGCAAGGACGATGCCAGATCCGCAGGCGGCGCGGCGGGATCGGCGCGCCCATCCGGGCTGGGTAGCCTGCCCCTGTGAGCGCCCAGACCACCGCGATGCGTGAGGAGTCAGGCACGAATTACACCGCGCGGCACCTGCTGGTGCTGGAGGGGTTGGAGGCGGTCCGTAAGCGCCCGGGCATGTACATCGGGTCCACCGACAGCCGCGGGCTCATGCACTGCGTGTGGGAGATCATCGACAATTCGGTCGACGAGGCCCTGCCCGGCCACGCGAGCGCGATCGCGGTGACGCTGCACCCCGACGGATCGGTAGAGGTCGGCGATGACGGCCGCGGGATCCCGGTGGACGCCGAACGCAAGACCGGCCTGTCCGGCGTCGAGGTCGTGATGACCATGCTGCACGCCGGCGGCAAGTTCGGCGGCGGGTCCTATGCCGCCACCGGGGGCCTGCACGGCGTCGGCGCGTCGGTGGTCAACGCGCTCTCGGCGAGGCTGGATGTTGCGGTGGATCGGGACGGGGCCACCCACGCGATCAGCTTTCAGCGTGGCACGCCCGGCACGTTCGCCGGCGACGGGCCGAAAGCCGCGTTCACCCCCGTCTCCGGGCTCACCAAGACCAAACGGGTTGCCAAGAAGGTCACCGGCACCCGGGTGCGGTTCTGGCCGGACCGCCAGATCTTCACCCCCGACGCCGCGCTGAGCCTGCCCGACCTGCACGCCCGCGCCCGCCAGACCGCCTTCCTTGTTCCGGGGCTGCGCCTGGTGGTCACCGATGCGCGCGCGGGCGTGGCGCTGACCGAGACGTTCCAGTTCGCCGGCGGTCTCGCCGAGTTCGTGAACTACCTCGCTCCGGACCCCGCGATCGCCGACCTGCTGCGCATCACCGGCTCCGACGCCTTCACCGAGACCGTCCCGGTGCACGACGAGACCGGCCACATGGTCTCCACCGAGGTCACCCGCGATCTGGGCGTGGACATCGCGCTGCGCTGGGGCAGTCAGTACGACACCGTCGTGAAGTCCTTCGTCAACATCATCGCCACGCCCAAGGGCGGTACCCACGTCTCCGGGTTCGAGCGGGCGATGGTGAAGACGGTCACCGACGCCGCGCGGGCGGCGAAGCTGCTCAAAGCAACGGAGGAGACCCTGACCAAGGAGGACGTGCTGGAGGGCCTGACCGCGGTCGTCACGGTCCGCCTCGCCGAGCCTCAGTTCGAGGGTCAGACCAAGGAAATCCTCGGCACATCGGCGGTCTCGCGGATCGTTGCCAAGATTGTCGAGCGAGAGCTACGGGCGTTTCTCGGCTCGACGAAGCGGGCGGAGAAGGCCGCGGCCCGCGCGGTGCTGGAGAAGGTCGTCAACGCGGCCCGGACCCGGGTCGCGGCGCGCACGCACAAGGAGAACCAGCGGCGCAAGAACGCGCTGGAGACCTCCTCGCTGCCGGCCAAGCTCGCCGACTGCCGCAGCGAGGACGTCGACCGCAGCGAGTTGTTCATCGTCGAGGGGGATTCCGCGCTCGGCACCGCGAAGATGGCCCGCAACTCCGAGTACCAGGCGCTGCTGCCTATCCGGGGCAAGATCCTCAACGTGCAGAAGTCCTCGCTCGGGGACATGCTCAAGAACGCCGAGTGCGCCGCGATCATCCAGGTCGTCGGCGCGGGCTCCGGGCGCACGTTCGACCTCGACGCCGCCCGCTACGGCAAGGTCATCCTGATGACCGACGCCGACGTCGACGGCGCCCACATCCGCTGCCTGCTGCTGACGCTCCTTCACCGGTACATGCGCCCGCTCGTTGATGCCGGACGGGTGTACGCGGCGATGCCCCCGCTGCACAAGATCGACGTGATCAACGCGGGCAAGAAGGCCAACGAGACGATCTACACCTACAACGACGATCAGCTGCGCACCACTCTCGCGGACCTTCGGCGCAAGGGGCGCAATGTGAAGGACCCGCAGCGCTACAAGGGGCTGGGGGAGATGGACCACGCCCAGCTCAAGGAGACGACGATGAACCCGGCCTCGCGCACGCTGCGCCGGATCACGGCCGGCGACCTCGACGAGGCCGAGCGGATCTTCGATCTGCTGATGGGCAATGACGTCGCGCCCCGCAAGGAGTTCATCGTCTCCTCCGCGGCAACACTCGACCGCTCCCGGATTGATACGTAGGGTCTGCCTCAGACCTACGGGAGGCCCGTCATGAATCGCGCGCTCACCACTGCCGCAGTCCTGTCGCTTGTGGTGACCCTGGCCGCCTGCGGATCCGATGACGAGGTGGAACTCAGCGCCGCCGCCGAGCCTGAGGTGGGTGCCAGCGCGACCTTGGTCGACGTCGAGGGGACGACGGTGGGCACGATCACCTTCGCCGACGTCGACGGCCGGACCTTGGTGAGCATCGAGTTGGTCGGCGCGGAATCGGTTACCGGCGGCTACCACGGCTTCCACATCCACGCCAACGACCTCCCGGATGCGGGGGAGGGTTGCATCGCCGACGCGGATGAGCCGTCAGCCACGTGGTTCGCCTCGGTGGACGGGCACTGGACCAAGGGCGCGGATGAGGAGCACGGCATGCATGCCGGCGACATGCCCGCCGTGTTCGCGCTGCAGGACGGGACGGCCACCGGCACCTTCATGAGCGACGCCTTCACCGTCGAGGAGGTCAAGGGCCGCGGGGTGATCCTGCACGCCGGGCCGGACAACTACGGCAACATCCCGGTGGGCGAGGGCGAGGATCAGTACACCGCCAACTCCGCGCTCGCGACCGAGAAGACCGCCAAGACCGGTAACTCAGGAGACCGGGTCGCCTGCGGCGTGATTGCCTGACGCTACGTCAGCTTTGCGGGTGGGCCTCCGTTTTTGGGGGCCTCGGTTTGGGGGTGGCTTCGGCTGGTGGTGGGTTCGGCGGGGACACCTCTTGGCCCCTCGGGTCTGATTGCGCCTCGAGCGCATCGGTGAGTCCGCTGCCCGACCGCTGTTCAGCGACGCCTGGCGCCAGCAGGGCGACGCACTATATTCTTGACTGAACGGACGTTCGTACGATCTAACGAACCGGCTGCGCCGAACCTGATCTGAGTCACTTCGATGCCTGCCCATGATTGTTTGGCAGACGACCTCCGAGGGAGCCCGCGATGAAGACTGTGCACACGTACTGCCGGATCTGCGAGACGCGCTGCGGGATCGCCGTGGACGTCGAGGACAACCGCGTCATCGAGGTCCGCCCGGACCGTGAGCACGTGTGGAACTGGCGCGATTTCTGCGTCAAGGGAAAGACCGCGGGGGAATCCGTCGAGCACCCGCAACGGATCACCGCGCCCATGAAGCGGGTGGGTGATCGTTACGTCGAGGTGAGCTGGGAACAGGCGCTACGCGAGATCGGCGGCGGCCTCAACGAGATCATCAAACGTGACGGCCGGAACGCGGTCGGCATGTACAGCGGAAACCCGTCGTACTTCTCGTTCTCCCACCCCACCTTTATGACGGCGTTCATGGATGCGATCCGGAGCTCGAGCCGATTCAGTGTCGCGAGCGTGGATCAAAACCCGGAGATGCTGACGCTGGAACAGATGTACGGCTCACCGGTGATGCCGATGGTGCCGGACATCGACGACTGCGATTGCTTCGTCTTTATCGGTATGAACCCGGCCGAGAGCCGGTTCAACTGGATGGGCTCCGCACCCGACGGGTGGATGCGGGTCAAGCAGCGTCAAGCCGATGGCGCCCAGATGATCGTCGTCGACCCACGCCGTACCCCGACCGCGGACCAGGCCGACCTGCACGTCTCCCTGCTGCCCGGCCAGGACTGGTCGTTCACGCTCGCGCTGATCAAGGTGGTCCTCGAGCGCGGCTGGACCCACTCCCAAGACTGCGCGGACGCGGACGGTGTCCAGACCGTTCGCCGCCTCGCCGAGGGAGCCGACCTCGACGAGCTCTCGCGCCGATGCGGGGTGGACATCGAGACCATCACCGACGTTGCGGAACGGTTCGCCACCGCGCGCACCTCCATGGCGTGGCACCACACCGGCGTGACCATGAACACCACCGGGACCGTCGGATGTTGGCTGGTGCACGTGCTGAACCTGATCTGCGGGCGGCTGGACAGGCCCGGCGGCCGCAGACATGAACCGGGATTTGTGGCGCTGCCCAAAATCGTCAAGCTGTCGGCCAAGAAGAATCTGCCGCCGAGCCGGGTCCGGGGGCTGCCGAAGGTGCTGGGATCGGTGTCGCTCGCCGAGCTCGCCGACGAGATCCTGGTCCCCGGCCCTGGCCGGATCCGCGCGCTCATCATCGACTCGGGTAATCCGGTCGTCGGCGGACCGAACGGTACCCGCATCGCCGAGGCCCTGGCCGATCTCGAACTGCTGGTCGTGGTCGACCTGGTCCAGCGAGAGAGTCACCGGGACGCGCACTGGCTGATCCCTGGTTTTCACTGGCTTGAGCGCGAGGAGCTCAACCTCTTCTTCGGCACGTTCGAGGAAAGACCGTTCGTCCAATACGGCTACAAGGCGGTGGACGCACCTCCCGGCACGCGGGACGAGTGGGAGTTCTACGTCGACCTCGCGCTGGCGATGCGGCGGCCCCTGTTCGGGATTCCCGGGGTGAACGCCTTCATCAAGACCTCCCGCCGCCTCGCGCGGGTCACCCGGCGTCCGGGGCTGGCGTTCCACGCCGACTGGGTGGTGGCCCTCATGCTGCGCACCGGGCGCCGGCTGAAGATGAAGGACATCAAGGCTCACCCGCATGGTTGGCTGTTCGCGGAGAAGGAGTACGGCCGGCTCAAGAAGAGGCTGCTCACGAAGAACAAGCGGATTCAGGCGGCCCCGCCGACCTTCGTTGCCGAACTGGAGCGTCTGCTTGCGCTCCCGCCGCGGGGTGACGATCCGGATTATCCGCTGACCATGATCGGGCGGCGCAAGATCAAGTCGATGAACTCCTGGCTCAACGAACTGCCGGGCACCTATCCCTCCGGCCGCTTCAACACCGTGGAGATTCACCCGCAGGATGCCGCGGCCGCGGGGCTCGCTGACGGTGACCTCGCGCAGGTCAGCTCTGCTCTCGGGGCGATCGAGCTGCCCGTCACGATCTCGGACCGGATGCGTCCGGGTGTGGTGAGCGTGCCGCACGGCTGGGGTTCACGGGTCTTCGACCCGCGAAGCGGTGTGGCAGCCCCCGCGCTCGGGGTGAACCGCAATCTGCTCACTTCGGATCAGGAACTGGATCCGCTTGCCCAGATGCCGGCGGTGAACACCACCCAGGTCGCCGTCACAGCGATGGCCCCGGCCGGGACCGAACCGATTCCGGCGCGGGCCAACCAGAAGGTCTGACAGGCTTCAGCGCAGCGCGCGGATGCCGGCCCGGACCTGATCGACGAACAGCGCCGGTTCCTGCATCGCGGCGAAATGTCCGCCGGTGTTAGGGACGTCGTAATAGCGCAGGTTCACAAAACGGGTCCGCACCCAGCGCTCGGACAGGGTGAAGATGTCATCCGGGAAGCAGGCGTAGGCCGTCGGGGCGGGCACCGCGCTGAAGTCGGTGAACACCGTAGCTATGGATTCCCAGTACAGGCGCGCCGAGCTGGTCGCGGTGTTCGTCAGCCAGTAGAGGCTGATGTTGTCCAGCAGCTGGTCGCGGGTGAACGCCTGCTCCGGGTGCTCGACCCCGCTCCAGGCCTGGAACTTCTCCAGGATCCAGGCGCACTGCCCGGCGGGAGAGTCGGCCAGGCCGTAGCCCAGGGTCTGAGGGCGGGTCATCTGCTGCTGCGAATACCCATTGCCACTCGCCGCGTACTCGCCCATCTTCCCCAGGCCCGCAAGTTCGTGCTCCGTCATCTCACCGAAGGCCATTGCGGCCGCCGGATCGGCGATCGCGAAGTTGAGGTGGATCCCTTCGACGGCGTGCGCGTGTGCCTCGGCGCCCATCGCGGTCGCGATGATCGCGCCCCAGTCCCCGCCCTGGGCCACAAAGCGGGGGTAACCCAGCGCCGCCATCAGCTCGACCCAGGCTGCGGCAACCTTGGGCACTCCCCAACCCGGGGTGCCCGGTCTGCCGCTGAATCCGTAGCCGGGCAGCGAGGGGCACACGACGTGACAGGCATCTGCCGGGTCCCCGCCGTGGGATCGTGGGTCGCTGAGCGGCCCGATCACATCCAGGAACTCCAGCACCGACCCGGGCCAACCGTGGGTCATGATCAGCGGCTTCGCGTCCGGCTCGGCAGAGCGGACATGGATGGCATGGATGTCGAGCCCGTCGATCGGGACCAGGACCTGCGTGAAGGCGTTGAGCCGCTTCTCGGCCCGGCGCCAGTCGTAGCCGGTGGCCCAGTACTGGCAGACCTCGCGGACGTAATCCAGCGGAATGCCCTGGGACCAGTCCCCGACGGTCTGCGTGTCGGGCCAGCGGGTGCGAGCCAAACGTTCGCGCAGGTCGACCAGGTCGGCCTCGGGGACGGCAACGGTGAACGGGCTGATAGCGATCATGCCCGGAACCCTAGAAGGTGCCCGTTGCGGGTCGCGTCAGGCTGGCCCGATCGGACCAGGGCGGCCTACCGGACCCTGCGGCACACTGGTCCCCTCGAGTTTCCATTCGGGCCACGTCAGAGCCGCGGGCGTCCCCAACTGGGAGCGGAACTCCGGGCGGAGCTTGCACAGATTGATCACCTCGGAGATCGCTGTTCGATCCGCTGTGAGAAAACGAGTTTCCACCTTCTGTAGGGGTGCTCCCTTCCTGCTGATCCGTCCTTTCCAACCCCATCGAGTCGTTCTGCCGCGTTGAGCCTCCCAGCCCAGGGCCAACCGAATCGTCATCGGCATGTTCGGAAGATCCTCCGGGTGGCCGGGGTTCGCGATGCTGATGTCTTCCCAGTGCGCTCGCCACCACCCGCCATGCTTCACGTAGGTGACATCGCGCGGTGTCAGATACAGTCCGCCCGCGCGCACCCCGCCGCCGAACATCGTTATGAGGTAGCTGCCCCACCAGGCAGCGAGGCACAGCAGGAAAACGGCCGTCGACGCTTCGCTCTCCATCGCGGCGACTATCCCTGACGCGAGCGGCCAGCCCACCAGGATTGCGAGCGACGCAAAGACGTGCGGCACGTGCCAAGAGACGCGGCTTACGACTGTCGCAGCGTGCCCGTCGGGCGTTAGCCCGATTGCAGGACCAGGCCGACGACACTCGAGATGGAACTCCAGGGGGCGTACGACGGCGAGCATCAGCCCAGTCGCGGTGACCACGCATCCGAAAACGATTCCGTGGGCCGACCCTTCATCGGCTGCTAGGTAGATCGCGGTCGGTCCGCTAAGCAGCAGGGCGAAGACTGCGATAGCGACCAGGGTGTACTTGAAGGGGCCCCTCGCGGCGGCACCAACCATGTAGCCAAATGCGCCGGACACTCGTCACGATCCCCTCATGAGAGCCATCCACCGATGGACTTGGCGACTCCGACCACTGGGCCTGCAATGACACTGCCGGTGTCGAGGAGCGCGTCCCAGCCTTCAGAGGCCGCAGCCTTGACATTGGGGCCATCCTCAAAGAGCGAGTCGATTGCGGCGGAGGTGACAATGCCGACTCCCGTGCCGACGATCGCGCCGCCGACGGTCCCCGCTCCAGGAATCGGGATTACGGATCCGATGGCAGCACCGGCCAAGGTGCCCGCTGCGACTGAGGCGGCGAAGCTGCCCGCCCCGGCCGCGGCAGCCTGGGTAGGCTCCTTTCCCCGGTAAAGGTCATAGCCGACTCCAGCGAGTGCCACCGCGCCACCGATCTTGGCGTTGAGCGAGCGGGCGCGAGCATCTAGGTCGTCGGCCTGGCGGATCAGGTCATCGCCCTGCGTAGTGAGGCGGTCCGCTTCGTCGAGGTCGCGGTAGTAGCTCTGCGATCCCACCATGGTGGGATCGTTGGCCAACGCTCGCGAGAGCGCGGTCGCGCCGTCATCGTGCAGACGCTTTGCCGTCTGGCGCAGCGCTCCCGCGTTGAACTTCATCGCGCCGGCGCGGAACCCGCCGGCAATATCGGCGGCCGTCAGGCCCCACTCCGGCCCCGCCAGTCCGCGGTAGGCGCGGTCGAGCCCGTCCTTGGCATCCTCGAGCTGGTCGCGGGCGAAAGCCGCGTCCGCCACCGCGGTGGCGTAAGCGGCCGTCTTGCTCTGGTGGGTCCCCGTTGCGGGCACCGGGACACCCAGGCGCTGGTAGTTGATCACCGGGGCGAACAGCGGTCCCGGGTCGGTCGGGGCGGGACTGGGCTCCACGATCAGCGGGCCCTCGACGGTGAGCCCGCTTGCGGTGGCGGCGACGCGGATCGCTGCCATCCGCTCGTGGGCGATCCGGATGGCATGACCCAGCGCCTCGATCTCGCGCGCCAGCGCCACGATCGCCACGTTCAGTTGCTCGACCCTGCGGCGCCCGGAACCCATCCGGTCGGCGAACGCCTGCCCGGCCTGGCCGTCCCAGTCCGATTCCGCATTGCGGCGGACATCGCCGAGAGTGTCCGCGCCGGCCAGTACCGCACGCGCGAGGCTGTAGCCCAGCCAGGTCGCGACCGTGATCACCGAGTTCGGGTCGCCGGGTACGGCGGTGTCGATCGGCATTCAACGCCCCAGCCGCGCGAAGGCCTCGGCCGCGGCATCGTCGGCGGCGACGCAGTTCGCGGCCGCCTCGCGTACCTTCGATGCTGCCTCGGCCAGGCCCTCGGCGACTCCGGCGGCGCTGGTGAGCGCCGCGGCGACCATCTTCAGGAGCGCGCCGCTGAGTTCGGCGGCGTCGACGTGGCTCGGGGCCGTCGTGCCGCAGTCGTTCACGGTGTGCGCCGCACTGTCCAGCTTTGCCGCGATCATCGCCAGTGTCGCGTAGTTGACCTCGGCGTTCACCAGCGCCCGCTTCCGCGGCTACCGTGTGAACCGGGGTCGGGCAGGTTCGGACGCCGGTCCAGGTACAGCACGTCATAGGGCGTGTCATGGTGGGCACGTTCGAGATCGGGCGACCGTCAGGAGTATCCACGGCGCATCCGCCCGGTAGAAGTCCGCCAACCGGTCCATTGCCGAGTACACGAACAGCGCCACCCGGCCATCGGCGAGCTTGATCAGCTCCAGCCGTGACAGACCGTCATCCCTGGCCAACTGTGTTGGTGCGTACACCACTGGTGGGAATGTCGCGGAACCTCCGCTCATGGCCTCCTCCCCGCACGCCAGTGCCAGCCTACTCGCGTCTTCTGCCCGCGAGTGGGGCTATCGCCGCGCGGCAATAGCCCCACTCGCAGGCAGAAGTGGCGGACGCGTCTTAGGTGGTGAGGGACGGCCCACCTAGCGCGGCAATGGGCTTGTCGAGGCGGATACCCGCACCGTCTCGACGGCCCTCTGCGGCTGGAAGGGGGATCGGTGTGCCCGTCGGACCACAAGCCTTGGCCGGCGTCGGCCCGGCCCAGCCGAGGGTGAGGGTGTCCTCGCCCTTGAGGAAGCGGTGGCATCGCACCCCGCCGGTCCCGCGGCCTTTGCCCGGGTATTCCGCGACGGGGGTGAGTTTGATCGTGCCGAACCCGTCATCCAGGGTGCCGGTGCTGCCCGCGATGGTGACCAGAACCGACTCGGCGGCGGGCTCGACGCTGCCGAACCAGAGCACGGAGGCATTGGACGCGAGGCGGATCCCTGCCATCCCGGCGGCCGAGCGACCTTGCGCGCTGACGCCGGCGACGCCGAAGCGCAGCAGTTGGGCGTCGGAGGTGACGAACACCAGGTCCGCGCCCTCGTCCGGCTGGGCGATCCCGACGACGCGGTCTCCGGGCCGCAGGGCGATGATCTCCCAATCCTCACCCCTCACCGGGACGTCGTACTTCAGGCGCTTGACGATCCCGGCGGCGGTGCCGATCGCCAGCGGCGGCGCCGCGGGGTCCAAGCTGGCGAGCCCGATGACCTGCTCGCCCTTAATCAGCGCGGCGAACTCGGTGACCGTGCCACCGCCGGAGAGGGCGGGCGGGCTCGCGGTGGGCGGCAGCGAGGGCATGTCGGTGACGGGTACGCGCAGCATGCGCCCGGTGGAGGTCACCACGCCGATGAACCCGCGGGCAGTCGCCGGGACACACGAACGGATCACGTCGTGCTTGGCGCGCGAGCCCTCGCTCGGCAGCGGATCCGCGGTCGTGGTGCGTGCGAGCAGGCCCGTAGCGGAGAGCAGCACCCAGCAGGGGTCGTCGGTGATCTCCAGGGGCACCGCGGCGGCCGGCATCCCGGCGGCCTCCAGGAGTACCGTGCGACGTGGGTCGCCGTGGGCCTCGGCGATGGCCTTGAGTTCGCTGCTCACGGTCTTGCGTAACAAGGCGTCAGATTCCAGGATCGCGGTGAGCTCGGCGATGCGTTCGCGAAGCTCGCCCTGCTCGCGGGTGAGTTCGAGGTTGTCATAGCGGGTCAGGCGGCGCAGGGGAGTGTCCAGGATGTAGGTCGACTGGATCTCGGACAGGTCGAAGATCTCCATAAGGCGGGTCTTGGCGCTCACGCTGTCGTCGCTGGTGCGGATGACCGCAATGACCTCGTCGATGTTGAGCAGCGCGATCAGCAGACCGTCGACCAGGTGCAGACGATCAATGGCCTTGCCCCGCTGGAACGCACTGCGCCGGCGCACCACGGTGAAGCGGTGGTCCAGGTAGACCGCCAGCAGCTCCTTCAGGCCCAGGGTGAGCGGCTGGCCGTCGACGAGCGCGACGTTGTTGATGGCGAACGAGTCCTCCATCGGGGTTTGGCGATACAGCTCGGCCAGTACCGCGTCGGGGTTGAACCCGCCCTTGACCTTGATGACGAGGTTGAGTCCGCGTTCGCCGTCGGACAGGTCGGTGATCTCGGAGATCCCGGCCAGCTTGCGCACGGTGACGAGGTCCTTGATCCGGGCGATGACCTTCTCCGGTCCGACGCCGTACGGGAGTTCGGTGACGACGATCGCCTTCTGACGTGTCGTCACTGCCTCGATGTGGGCCTTGGCCCGGATCTTGAAGCTACCTCGGCCGTTCTCGTAGGCGTCCCGAATCCCGTCGAGTCCGATGATGGTTCCGCCGGTGGGAAGGTCCGGCCCGGGGATGAAGCGCATAAGTTCGTCGAGATCGGCCTTCGGGTGGTTGATCAGGTGCCTCGCCGCGGCGATAACCTCGCCGAGGTTGTGCGGGGCCATGTTGGTAGCCATCCCGACCGCGATGCCCGCCGCGCCGTTGACCAGCAGGTTCGGGTACGCGGCCGGCAGTACCGCGGGTTCGGCCTCCCGGCCGTCATAGTTGGGGGCGAAATCGACAGTGTCCTCGTGGATCGAGCGGACCAGATCCATCGCGGCTGCCGTGAGCCGACACTCGGTGTAGCGCATCGCCGCCGGGCCGTCGTCGAGCGAGCCGAAGTTGCCCTGCGGGTGCACCAGGGGCAGTCGCATGGAGAACGGTTGCGCCATGCGCACCAGCGCGTCGTAGATCGCGCCGTCACCATGCGGGTGCAGGCGGCCCATGACCTCACCGACGACGCGGGCGCTCTTGACCGTCGCGTTCTCCGGGCGCAGGCCCATCTCGGCCATCTGGAACAGGATCCGGCGGTGCACGGGCTTGAGGCCGTCGCGCGCGTCCGGCAGGGCCCGGGAGTAGATGACGGAGTACGCGTACTCCAGGAACGAGCCGGACATCTCGGCGGCGACGTCGGTCTCGATGATCTGCTCGCCGGGGTGGGTCGGGGGAGAAGGGTGCGCCATGCGCTCGATTCTCCCCGGTGCCAAGGGAACCGGGCAGCAGCGGCGCGCGAGGGGCGCGCGAGGGGCGTGAGGGGCGCGAGGGGAACGAGGGGAACGAGGGGCCCCGGTTACCTCCGCTCAGCTCATTCATGAGCGGGCGACCGGATTCGGGCCTCGAAAGTGGTCGCCGGCGCATGGAAGTGCCCCGCCGGCTCATCAATGAGCGGGCGGGGAGCGATGAGGCCCCCGACGCCCGAGGGTCGGCGGGGCGCGGGGGACTGCGCGACCGGTGCAAGGATGGGCGCCATGGCGGACACCGGCGTTTCCCAGCACCTGCGGCGGGCGATTCAGCGCGGGGGTTACTACCCCGAGCTGGTGGCCGAGGGCATCGAGGTGGCGGCAGGAAGGGAACCGATCCGCTCCTACCTGGTGCACCAGGAGACCACGCTGGACAGCGAGGAGATCCGCCGCCACGTCACCGTGCTGGCGCTGACCCCGACGCGCCTGATCGTGGGGCACACCGACGAGCACCCCTCCGACGAGCACAGTCCGCTCCCGCACGCCACCACGTCCACCGAGAGCCTGGCGCTGAGCCGAATCAGCGCGGTCGTGCTCAGCCGCACGGTCGCCGATCCCGCCCGCTACAAGGTCGGCACGGCCCCGACCGAGGTTGTCCTCACGGTGGGCTGGGGAGCCGTCAGCCGGATCGATGTGGAACCCGCGAGCTGCGGGGACCCGCAGTGCGAGGCCGACCACGGCTACACCGGCACCGTCAGCAGCGACGACCTGTCCGTACGGGTCAGTGAGGCAGGTGACGGCCGGGAGGCGGTGGCGGAGATGCTGGCCTTCGCCGGCGCTCTGTCGGCCGCGGTCGGCGCGGTCGCCGGGTGAGTTCACCCGCCCTCCCGGCGCCGCCGGTCTACGGGAGCGCCGCCCTCGCTGACCTCATGCCCTCGGTGCTGGGCGCCTTGGGCGTGCCAGGGGAGGCGGGCCCGCTCGAGCTGGACCTACCGGAACGGGTCGCGGTGTTGCTGGTGGACGGCCTCGGCCTGGACCATGTGCGGGCGCATCCCGAGCAGGCACCGTACCTAGCGTCGTTGCTTGGCGAGGGCCGTGCGCTCTCGGCCGGATTTCCTTCCACGACGGCGACCTCCTTGACCTCGCTCGGAACCGGGCTCCCGCCAGGGAGCCACGGGGTCCTGGGTCTGGCGACCAAGGGCCCGGACGGGCGGCTGCTCAACGCCTTGCGCTGGGACCCCAAGGTGGTGGACCCGGCGCTGTGGCAGCCCAACGCCACCGTCTTCGAGCGGGCTGCTGCCGCTGGGGTGCGGGTGCGCTCCTTCGGGCCCGGCAAGTTCTCCGCCAGCGGCCTGAACGGGGCGGCCTTTCGCGGCGTCGAGGTCAGCGGGTGCGAGTCCGCGGGCGAGTTGGCGGCCGAGACCCTCGACGCGCTGGCGGACCGCCCGCGCGCGGGCCGGGTGCTCGCCTACACCTATTACGGCGACCTGGATGCGACGGGACACCGGCGCGGAGTCGGGTCAGCGGCCTGGCGCCACCAGCTCGCCCACGTGGACATGCTGGCCATGCAGATCGGGACCGCGCTGCCGCCGGGCGCCTCGCTGCTGATCACCGCCGATCACGGCATGGTCGACCTGGATCCGGCGCAGCAGGTCGACTACGACGCCGAACCCACCTTGCGCGCGGGCGTGTCGTTGCTGGCGGGCGAACCGCGGGCCCGCTACGTCTACGCCGCCCCCGCAGCGGCGGCCGATGTGCTGGCCGCGTGGCAGGACCGTCTGGGCCCGACGTGGTGGGTCTGCACTCGCTCCGACGCGGTTGCTGCGGGGTGGTTCGGCCCCGTGCATGAGTCGATGCTGGAACGCATCGGTGACGTCGTGGCGGTGGCCGCCGGGCCCGGCAGTGTCATCGCCACCCGGAGCGAGCCGGCGTTCGTCGCCCGCATGATCGGCATGCACGGTTCGCTCACCCAGGCCGAGCTCGCGGTGCCCTTGCTCCTCGCTCGGGGATGACCTGGCCGACCAGGGGACCGACCGTGCCATCTCCGCGTCCGCTGTAGCGCCCCTACGTTGCTCAGGGAGGGCCTGGGTGGGCCGGTCGCGGCCGGCGGAGAGGATGATTCGAGGTCCCGTCGCAATCACGCAGTAGAGGTGGGCGTCGATGTTGGAGCGCACGCTGGCGCAGAGCCTCGATGATGCCGACCCGCTGGCGGACTTTCGTGATCGGTTCGTTCAGGACGACCCGGGGCTCATCTACCTCGACGGGAACTCGCTCGGCCGCCTCCCAGCCAGCACCGCCGAACGGCTGCGTGCGGTGGTGGAGAGTGAGTGGGGCGCAGGGCTCGTGCGCTGCTGGCCGGACTGGATCGAGCTGCCCACCCGGGTCGGTGACGCGATCGGTGAGCACCTGCTCGGCGCCCGACCGGGCGAGGTCGTGGTCAGTGACTCCACCACCGTCAACCTCTACAAGCTGGCCGTCGCCGCGCTGGACGCCCGGCCCGGCGCTCGCGTCAGCGTGACCGATGACGACTACTTCCCGACCGACCGCTACGACCTCGACGGTGTGGCCGCGGCGCGCGGACTCCAGGTTCGGCTGGTCCCGTCCGACCCGGTGCACGGTCCTGCGATCGCCGATGTGGCCGCCGTCCTGGGCGCCGACGTGGCGCTGGTCTCGCTCTCCCACGTCGCCTACCGCTCCGGCGCAATGCTCGACCTGGCCGCCATCACCGCTGCCGCGCACGAGGTGGGGGCACTGACGCTGTGGGACCTGAGCCATTCAGCCGGTTCGGTTCCGGTCGACCTGACCGCGGCCGGCGCCGACCTGGCCGTGGGCTGCACCTACAAATACCTCAATGGCGGCCCCGGCGCCCCGGCATTCCTCTACGTCCGCCGGGAATTGCAGGGCCAGCTGCGCCAGCCGATCTGGGGCTGGTTCGGCCAGCGCGATCAGTTCGCGATGGGGCAGCGCTACGACCCCGAGTCCGATATCCGGGCCGCCCTGACCGGAACTCCGGCGGTCCTGGGCCTGGTCGCCGTCGAGGAAGGAGCGCTCCTGCTCGCCGAGGCCGGGATCGGGTGCCTGCGCACCAAGGGGATGGCGCTGACGTCCTTGCTGTGCGAACTGGTCGAGGATCGCCTCGCGCCGCTCGGGTTCACCGTGGCCAGCCCGCGAGATCCCGAACGTCGCGGCTCACATCTGACGTTGCACCACGAACATGCCTGGGGGATCTGCCGGGCGCTCGCAGCCGAGGCCGCGGTTGTCGCGGACTACCGCGAGCCGGAGCGCCTGCGGCTGGGACCGGCCCCGCTGTACACACGCTTCGTCGACATATGGGACGCGGTGGACCGGATCCGCCGCCTTGTCGAGTCCGGCGCGCACCTGCCCTACGACAGTCCCCGCCCCCGCGTGACCTGAGCCTCGCGCCCCGAACAGCCTCGCGCCCCGAACAGCCTCGCGCCCCGAACAGCCTCGCCTGTCGTCACTTGCGTACGCCCACCAGCCCGCCGGCGGGCTGATAGGCGTACGCAGCGGATGACGGCCCGAAGGGGCCGGACCATGCAGCGTTACGACGTCGGAGCCGTGGCCGGCTCCGCCGGGGTGGCCGGGGTGGCCGGCTCCGCGGGTGTGGTGCCGGTGGCCGGAGTGCTCGACGGGGTCGAGGCTTCGCCCGTCGTCGGGGTGCTCGCCGTGCCCGGAGGTACGAACGTCGTCCCGTTCTTCTTCGCCTCCAGGTAGGCCTTGATGTACTCCTCGGCCTTGGCCGCGTCCTTGGTGCCCTCGCCAGGGTTCACACCCGGACGGACCAGGGAGTAGACGAGTTCGCCCGGCTGGGAATCGCCCGGGGACATGACCTCCAGGGCGGCCGCGGTGTACTTGGACGAGGCGTTCCACAGGTAGAAGCCGTTGACACCGGCGTCGGCCGCGGCCTTGATCTGGGCCTTGACCTCATTGACGCCGTAACTCACGCCCAGGGAGAAGTCCTGCAGCCACGGCACGATCGCGCAGTCCGTGCCGAGTACCAGACGGTTGAACTCGATCACCGATCGGTTCACGATGTCGTAGGGCTGGCTGTTCGGCTTGGCCACGCTGTACTCGCCCGGTCCCCAGTGCGAGGGGTAGACCATCGGGGACAGGAAGTCCAGGTGCTTCGCGAACTCCGGGATGTCCTGCGCGACCGAGATCGGCGTGAAGGCGGAGATGCCGTACACCGCGGCGCCCACCGTGGCACCGGCAGCCTTGGTGCGCTGACCGGCGATCTCGACGAAGTCGACGATCGCCTCGGACGGGGTGCGATCCCCGATACCCGGGTAGAACTGCCCGGTGTTCTCCGGCTTGCGGATGTAGTCGTACATGATCTGGTCGAAGCCGAGCTTGGCGGCCTCCTCGGCCAGCCCGACGTTGTAGTCGATGACCTCTTGGTTGGCGAAGTTGGTGAAGGACGCGACGCCGTAGTTGCCGGCGCTGTAGGCCCCACCGGAGGAGTTCTGGATGAGCATGTCCATCTTGCCGTTGCTCACCGCCCACTTGGCCAGCTTGGGGTCGCGGAACGCGACGATGCGCCCGGTCACGGTGCCACCGAGGTCGTGAATCTGTTTGAGCGCGTCCGCGGCGACGTAACGGTCCGACCCGGTGCCGGCCGCCTTGGCCAGCGGCACCTCGGACTGGTAGCCGATGATGCCGTCCTCGTCCTTGATATCGAGCTGGATGTTGTCGATCTTCTTGTCCTTGAGCAGCTGCAGAATCGGCTCGCGCAGCGTCGAGGAGGCCCAGCCGAACGCGGTCAGGTGCACCGAACGGGCGCCGGAGGCGTTCAGCGTCGGGATGACTGCGGCCTGCTCGGTGACGTTGCCGGCCGCGTCGGTGGCCACGACCATCGACCCGCGCGGGGCGAGGTCGAAGGCCCGGCTGAACGTGCCGTCCTGCGCCAGCTCGAGGTCGGTCCCGTCGATCGAGACCTTGTCCGCGCCCTCGGCCTTGCCGGTGAGCGTGAACGGGGCCTTGGCGTCGACCGGTTCGGTCGGGATGTTCAGGGTGAGGACGGGAGCCGTCGTGTCCAGGGTGAAGGTCTTCGACGCGGTGGAGCTGCGTCCGGGCAGGCGCCCGTCCTTCGACGCGGACAGCGTGTGCTCACCGTCGGTGAGGCCGGTCGGGCGAAAGACGATCGCATCGCCCTCCTGGGTGCCCTGAACCGGCGCACCATCGAGCTTGAGGGTGACGTCCGACATCTTCGCGCCGGTGATGGTGAACGCGAGATCGGAGACGCTCTGCGCATTCAACGGCGCGGCGCTGGTGTCCTTGTTGGCGACCAGGTCCACAGCGGCCCCGGCACCGAGCGGTGACGCGGCCGCGCCGACGGCACCGAGCAGCAGCGCCACACCGGTCACGATGGCGACGTTGCGTCCGGTCTTGCGCTTCTTGGTCGGTGCGCCGGCTGAAGCGGTGTCCGGCTCGCCGGAGGCCCCCCAGGGTGCAGGCGGCGTTGCGTCAGTGCCCGTCATATCCCCATCCACCTTTTCGACAGTCCTCGCTCAGCTCGTTGTTGAGCCGAGTGTGCGAAGTTCCCCCACATTTATGGCCTCGCTGCGTCATGATCGCACTCAACAAGATCGTCTGCACTAGCGTTTGTGCAAGATCTTCAATGCACACCACAACGTCAAGGGGGGATTATGCGGCGACCACGTCTCGTCTTTGCCGCGGCTATTACCGGAATGTTGCTTACCGCCTGCTCGGACGACGGTCGGGACGCAGTCGAGGCCTCCAGCGCGGGAGTCACGACCACACCGGAGGCCGTGCCGCTCACGCCCACCCCAACGGCGGAACCGACCGAGGCCTCGGTCGCCGTCGACCCCGCCTCGGTTAAGGCAAATGAGTTGGGCGCGATTCCGGTCATGATGTACCACGCCTTCAAGGACCCGGTGTGTACCGCCTGTGTGTACGACCAGACTCCCGCTGAGTTCAGAGCGGAACTGCAGCGGATGCATGAGGCGAACTTTGTCCCCATTACGACCGCGCAGTTGATCGCCGGAGACATCGATATTCCGGCAGGTAAGCGCCCGGTGGTCCTGACCTTCGATGATTCCTCGGCCAGCCAGATCCAGATCGGTCCGGATGGGAGTCCGAGCGCGGACTCTGCCGTGGGCATTCTGGAGGCGTTTGCTGCAGAGAATCCCGATTTCGTGGCTACAGCGAGCTTCTACGTCAACGCAAATGCCTTCAACGACGTCAAGGCGCTTCCCTGGCTGGTGGCGAATGGCTACGAGGTCGGCGTGCACACGATGAGCCACATCAACCTCAAGACGAGCTCTGAGTCGCTCGTGCAGAAGGAGCTCACGCAGAACTCGGACTACATCAAGGCCGAGGGACCGGGCGCCGTGGTGTCCACCATCGCACTGCCGTTCGGCATCTCTCCGGGGAACAAGGCGCTGCTTCGCGGTGGCTCCTTCGAGGGGAGTTCCTACACGCTGGTCGGGGCACTGCTGGTCGGGTCCAACCCGGCCAAGTCGGTCTTCAACGCCGACTTCGATCCCTATGCGATTCCTCGGATCCGGTCGGGCCCGAAGAACCGCCCGGTCGAGACCGACTCGACGTTCTGGCTGGACCTGCTTGACCAAGGCAAGTGGACGCCCTACGTCTCCGACGGTGACCCGGAGACGATCGCGTACCCCTCGACGTCGACGGCGAAGATCGCCGATGACGTCAAGGCCAAGGGAGTCTCCTACGACCCGAGTGGTTCCGCCGCCGTGTCCTCGCCTTCCTCCTCGAGCGCGACGCCCGCCGGGACCGCCGCACCGTCGACGGCGCCGAGTAGCGCCGCAACGCCGTAGAGGTCGGCGCACGACGAAGCGGGCCGGTCACCTCGGGGGAGGTGGCCGGCCCGTTCTCCTTGCGCCGTCAGCTCCGAAGGCGACGGCCCTTGCGTCGCCGACCCGGGGATGGGTGAGGTCGGCGGGGTCAAGCTCACTCGCGACGCTTGGTGCCGAACACGATGTCGTCCCACGCCGGGACACTGGCCCGCCGGTTGCGGGACGGTGTGCGGGGCGCCGGTGCACCGGCTGCGGTGAAGTCGTCACCGTGAGCGTCATTCGTGCCGGTGCGGGCGGTGGGGATGCATTCGATCTCCCCGCTCACCCCGGGCACGGTCATGGGGAGGGTCATGGGCAGTGGCGTGTCCATCGGCGCCGTCGTGGTCTGGGTAGCGGGCCGGCGAGCAGGCTTGGGGGAGGCGGGCCGCTGGGGCTCCGATGCGCCGGCGGCCGGGGCGATGCCGGGTCCAGAACGCGCGGGTGCGCTCACCGTCGAGATGCTCACCGTCGCGGTGGTGCGGACCGGGGGTGCGGGGGGAAGCACCGTGGGGGTCGGGCGGGGGGGAGTGACGACGGTGGCCGGACGGGGTGCGGCGGCCGCGACACCCGCGGGCTCTGGGGTCCGGGCGACGACGTCCACCGGGCGTCGCGTGATCGCGCCCTCGACCCGGCGGGTGGAGGTGGGGACCGGCACCCGCAGAGGTTCCGGTGCCGCCGCCGACGCCGGCACGTCCCTCGCCGCAGTGGCGGTGGCGGTGGCGGTGGCGGTGGCGAGGACCGCAGCCGTGGCGGCCGGGGACGTCAGCGGTGTGAGCAGTTCGGCAAGGCGCGGGACGAAGGGGCCGCGCGCCGGCCGTTCGGCGAGCTCACCGGTGATCCAGCGCGCCTGATCGTTGTCCGCGACCACGGTGCGCGCCCGGGGATCGAAGATGAACGCCGCGACACCGGCGTCCTCGTCGCATACGTAGGCGAGCTGGACGATCCAGCGCCCGTCCTCGCGCCGCCAGGAATCCCGCTCGACCTCGCTCACCGCGACACCGAGCGTTTCCAGGCGGGTGAGAAGTGCGTCGTCCAGACTCGCCGGCCGCGCGTCGGCCGTGCCCGGGCGGCGAACCGCTGCGCGGCCGGCCTGAGCAGCCATGTACTCGCGCTCGGCGAGGACCGGTCCCTCGAACCGGCGCACTCGTTCCAGGTGCACACCGGATGCCCGGGCGACCTGTTCGGCGCTGGCGCCGGCGCGGATGCGGGCTTGAATCTCCCGGGGGCGCAGAGCGCCTTCGGTCTCGAAATTGAGCTCCCCCACGTGCGCGCGGTCACCGCGGACGGCGGCGCGCAGCCGGGAATCTATCGGCACCAGGAACTTGTCCCCGACTCCAGAACGCAGGACCAGGTGGGTCCCTCGCTCGTTCGCTGCAACCAGACGTAGTTCTTGCATGACCGAAGGCCTCCTGCTGCGCGGGCATTGAGGTAGGCATTGAGTTTCTCGCCTCCACGTGCCAAAGCGGTGGAGGCTCGGCAGGGCGAACGCGGCGTGTCGGCGCAAACGGGTGAAGCTACGCGATATCGCCCTCGCGATCCGGGCGGCGGCGGTCCGCCGGGAGGGCTGGCAGGATCGCCGATGTGACAGCGCCGGGATACGACGCGTTCCTGCTGGTCTCCTTCGGCGGACCGGAGGCACCCGCGGACGTCCTGCCGTTCCTGGAGAACGTGACCCGCGGCCGCGGGGTGCCGCGAGAGCGACTGATCGCCGTCGCCGAGCATTACCACCACCTGGGCGGGCGCAGCCCGATCAACGATCAATGCCGGGCGCTGCTCTCGGCGATCGAGGCGGAGTTCAGCGCCACCGGCATCGACCTGCCGATCTATTGGGGCAACCGCAACTGGCACCCGATGCTCGCCGACACGATGGCGGTCATGGCTGCGGACGGTGTCCAGCGCGTGCTGGCGATGACGACGTCGGCCTACGCCTCGTACTCCGGATGCCGGCAGTACCGCGAAGACCTCGCGGCCGCGCGGACCGCGGCCGGCGCCGAGACGATGCGCATCGACAAGGTCCGGCACTACTTCAACCACCCCGGATTCGTGGACCCGATGATCGACTCGACGATCGCCGCCGTGGCGGACCTGCCGGCGGAGCTGCGCGAGGGTGCGCACCTGATGTTCACCACACATTCGATCCCGCTCGCCATGGCGGAGCACTCCGGTCCCGCCGGGGGTTCCTACGTCAGCCAGCACACCGAGGTCGCCGCGCTGGTCGCCCAGGGCGTCGCCGCGCGCGGCGACGCAAGCCGCCCGTGGAAGCTGGTGTTCCAGTCCCGCTCCGGGCCGCCGAGCGTGCCGTGGTTGGAGCCGTCGGTCGAAGATCACCTTCGCGACCTCGCCAACGCCGGGTTGCGCGCCGCGGTCGTCGTGCCGATCGGCTTCATCTCCGATCATGTCGAGGTGTGCTACGACCTCGACATCGAGTTGCGTGAGTTGGCAGATTCACTCGGCGTCACGATGACCCGCGCGGCCACCGTCGGGGTCCACCCGGCGTTCGTGCGCGCCATCGCCGACCTGGTGCGCGAGCGTACCGACGGCGCCGTGCGGGCATGGGTCGGCGATGCGGGACCGAGTCACGACCTGTGCCCGGTCGGGTGTTGTCCGAACCTGCGCGCACCCGCCTCGGCCGTCGCCGGCCAGGACTGATCAGATTGATGTGATGAACCAGCACTCCGAGAACGACCCCGCCGCGCTCCTGGACATCGCGATCGACCTGGCCCGCGCCGCGGGTGGGCTCCTGCTGCGCTACCGGGCCGATGGTCCGCCGGCGACGGAGTCCAAGTCCACCCCGACCGAGGTCGTCACCGCCGCGGACCGGGCCGCGGAGACCCTGATCTGTGCCGGGCTTTGCGCCGCGCGCCCCGCGGACGGCATCCTCGGCGAGGAGGGGGCGGACGTCCCCGGCACCTCGGGGATCCAATGGATCGTGGATCCGCTGGACGGCACCGTGAACTACCTCTACGACCTCGGGGCCTGGGCGGTCAGCATCGGCGCCCAGCACGAGGGAATCTCCGTCGCGGGCGTGGTCTTCGTCCCGTCGACCGGGCAGACCTTCACCGCGACCCTGGGTGGCGGTGCCTTCTGTGACGGACGTCGCCTGCAGATCGGGGAGGGCCCGGACCTGGACCGGGCCCTGGTCTCCACGGGCTTTGGATACGACGCCCGGCGCCGGGCACACCAGGTCGAGGTGCTGCGCCGGGTGCTGCCCGCGATCCGCGACGTCCGCCGCCACGGCGCCTGCGCGGTCGACCTGTGCACCCTCGCGGAGGGCAAAATCGACGCCTACTACGAGCGCGGGGTCAACCCGTGGGACTGGGCGGCGGGAGGGCTGATCGCCACCGAGGCGGGAGCCCTGGTGGCCGGGTTACACGGCGCCCCCCCGACGCACGACCTGCTGCTCGCGGCCGGACCGCGGCTGTTCGGCCCGCTGCACGACCTGCTCGCGGCAGCCGGGGCCGAGCACCCCACCGGCCTGATCGAACCGTTCACCGGATAGCCGACGCCAGGTCCGGGGCGCCGGTGCGGCACAATCGCGGCCCCGGATGCATACTGCGCTGCTAAGGTGCGCCGCTGATCCACCCGCCACCGCCGACACAACGCACGCTGCCAGGAGAGCACCCAACCGATGGCTACTGATTACGACGCGCCACGTAAGACCGACGACGACGAAGCCGCCGACAGCATCGAGGAGCTCAAGTCCCGGCGCGTGGACAAGAGCGCCGGCGTCGTCGACGTCGACGAGGCCGACCTCGCCGAGTGTCTGGAGCTGCCCGGCGCGGACCTGTCGGGTGTAGAACTCAGCGTGCGCGTCCTGCCCCGGCAGGCCGACGAGTTCACCTGCTCGTCCTGCTTCCTGGTGCACCACCGCAGTCAGCTGGCCAGTGAGAAGGGCGACATCCTCCTCTGCCGCGACTGCGCGTAGCGCCGGCGGCGCTAAGCCTGAACCGGGCCGATCCCCGGGGGGAGTGCGCCGGTGGCCGAGCGCCAGGACGAGGCCGCACCGCGGGTCAGGATGAGCTTGACCACACCCATCGCCGCTCCGGTGATCACCGCCCACACCAGGGCTTGCGACCACGTGGTGTCGGGGTTCTCCGGCTCCACCGGCGGTTCACCGCCGGTGGCCGAGCGCCACGCGGAGCCGACCATCTTCTTGGTGAGCGTCCCGCCGACCAGCGCCAGCGCGGTTGTCACAGTCCGCCAGGCCATCGTTGTGCTGCCGTTGTCCACGGGGTTAACGTACGCGGTCGCGGGCCGCTTGCAGCGCGGTTGCCAGCGCCTGCGGGTCACGGGTCGAGACGTACCAGTAGGGGGCGGGATCTGCTGGGTCCGCAACATTCACCCGCACCGCGGTGGGTACGTAGCCGCGCAACACCAGAAAGGCGCGGGCGTCGGCGCGCGGGCCGCGCAGCGCACGGGCCTGTGCCGCGTCCAGCGGGTGCACCTCGCCGATGGCGCTGATCGGCAGCCGCCCGCGTCCGGCCCGGAACATCGACGGCTCCACGACGACCTCCAGGGAGCCATAGCGGCGCAGGGCGTCGCTGACCCCGGCGGCGAGCAGCACGGCGGTCGCGATCCCCGCTCCCGGGCCCACGAAGGCGTTCATTCCCGCCGCGAAGACGGCTACGAAGAACGTCGGGATCAGCCACCAGAGCAACGGCACTCGCAGCTGTTCGCCGTAGGAAGGCGCCGAGCCGGGGCCGCATGAGGTCACGGCGCCAGCCTGACATCCCGCAGTCCTGCGCTGATGCCCTACCCTCTCCCCTCGTGGCTGTCGGGGCATCAGGTACGGGTTCCGAACTCGTCGACGTCCTGATCGCCAGGCTCGATCCCGACCTGCCCCTGCCGTCCTATGCCTATCCCGGTGACGCCGGCGCCGACCTGTGCACGGCCCTCGACGTCGAGATCGCCCCGGGCGAACGGGTGCTGGTGGGGACGGGGATCGCGATCGCCCTGCCGGCCGGATACGCCGCCTTCGTGCACCCCCGCTCCGGAGCGGCCCACCGGATGGGACTCGGCATCCTCAACGCGCCGGGTACCGTCGACGCCGGGTACCGAGGGGAGATCAAGGTGTTGCTGATCAACCACGATCCGCGTCATACCGTCCGGTTGTCCCGCGGAGACCGGATCGCACAACTGATCGTGCAACGGGTGGCGACCGCGGTGTTCCACGAGGTCGAACACCTTCCCGGTTCGGCCCGCGGGAGCGGTGGACACGGTTCCAGCGGGGGCTTTGGCACTGACCCGGGCACTGACGCAGCGACGAAGGAGAACTGAGATGGCATTGCGACGTCGCCGCAAGGACACCGAGGCCGCAGGCGCGGACCCGAGTGAGGAATCGGTCGGCGCGGACTCCGATGAGCTCGCAGCGACCGAGGATGAGCGGGCGGAGACGGGCGAGTCCGGCGACGAGCTCGACGATCTGTGGCCCAGCGCGGTCCGCGCCGAGCGCGACGGGGGTCCGTGGGATTCCGAGAGCATGGCCGAGGACAAGATCGAACGGGTCGACCTGGGCGGCGTGCGGGTGCCGATCGTGAGTGGCATGGAGCTGCGAGCCGAGCTCACCGAGACCCAGGAGGTCGTCGCGGTGACGCTGATCCTGGGTCGCAGCGCCCTGCAGATCCAGCCCTTCGCCGCCCCGCGCACCTTGGGCATCTGGGACGAGGTACGGGCGGAGATCGCGGAGGGCATCCGGGCCTCCGGCGGAACCGCGATCGAGGCCGACGGGCGATTCGGTACGACGCTGATCGCCGACGTCGGGGTGGTCATGCCCGACGGGAGCACCGGGGTGCAGTCCGCGCGCTTCCTCGGTGTCGACGGGCCACGATGGTTCCTGCGCGGTGTGATCACCGGCGAGGCTGCGGCCGACGAGGGCGCGCGCGGGGTGCTGGAGGATCTTCTCGCGGACGTGGTCGTGGTGCGCGGAGAGGACCCGATGGCCCCTCGTGATGCGATCGCGCTGGCGCTGCCGGACATGGTCGAGGTCGGCGAGCCGGGTGAGACGTTCGAGTCCGAGGCCACCGGTGACGGCGCGGACACCGCCGGCGAGGTGGCGGCCGCGGGCCCCCCGTCGATCGAGGACTTCAACCCGTTCGAACGCGGGCCCGAGATCACCGAAGTGCGCTGAGGTGGATCCGAAGGACGCAGCTACCGGTGCGGTCGGCGGTGGGCGGCTGCGCCGGATGATCGGGCGGCTCACGGCCAGTCGGGACGAACTGGAGGCTGCCGAGGCTCGCGACGGGGCCCTCGGCGCGGGCGGGACCCCGATCAGTACCTGCGCGGACCGCGAGCTGGTGACCCTGGCCGGCACGCTGCGTACCGTCACCTTCCGTCCGCGGTCCGGGGTCCCCGCTTTGGAGGCCGAGCTCTACGACGGTTCCGGGACGGTGGCGTTGGTGTGGCTGGGCCGCCGGCGTATCGCCGGGGTCGAACCGGGCCGGGCCATGCGCGTGCAGGGCCGGATCGCCTGCGGCGAAGGCCGGCCGGTGATCTTCAATCCGCGTTATGAGCTACGTCCCGCACATGGCAACGCGTGAGTGAGACCAGCCCCGAGCCCGGCGGCACTGCCCGGCCGGGCGGGGAGATCACCACGGTCGAGCAATTGGTCCGTAAGCAGCTCTCCGCGGCCCTCGGCGGCCCCCGGGGCGTCGTCGAGGCGGCCGTCCCGACCGCGACCTTCACTATCGCCTACGTCGTCTCCGATGCACTCAGGCCGTCCCTGATTCTCGCCGCAGGCATGGCGTTCGTGCTGCTGGTGGTTCGCCTGGTGCAGCGCAGCACCGTCGCGTTCGTCCTGAACGCACTGTTCGGGATCGGGATCGGCGCAGCCTTTGCGTTGCGAGCCGATGGCGGGGATGGCGATGACGGGGCGCTGGCCTACTTCCTGCCCGGGATCCTCTACAACACCGGCTACTCCGTGGTGCTGCTGGCGACGGTGCTCCTGCGCTGGCCGCTTGTCGGTTTCATGGTCGGCGCGCTCACCGGCGATGCCACTGCCTGGCGCTCGGATCCGGCGATGGTCAAGCTGTGCAGCCGGCTCACCCTGCTGCTCGCTGCGCCGTGTGTGCTGCGGGTGCTGGTGCAGTACCCGCTCTACTCCGCGGGCGAGGTGGGCCTGCTCGGCACCGCCAAGATCGCGATGGGCTGGCCCTTGCAGGTGGCCGCCCTTGCCGCCATGGCTGCTCTACTGGCTCGGGGTCGCACCCCGCTCACGGCACCGATCGTCGATCGGGCGCCCGACCAAGGGTGAGCCCTTGCACGCGCCATGGCAGGGGTAGGTCAATGCGCGTGCGGGGACAGCAGGTCTTCCAGGGCTGCCTCCCGGTCTGCGGCGGCGACGAAGAGCAACTCATCGCCGGCTTCGAGCGGGTCGTCCCGGCTGGGCACCAGGACGCGGTCCTGACGGATGATCGTGACCAGCGCGGTGTTGGGTGGCCAGGTGACATCCCCGACGCGATTACCGATCTGGGGAGAGTCCTCCGGCAAGGTCAACTCGACGAGGTTGGCTTCGCCGTGCCGGAAGGAGAACAGCCGGACCAGGTCACCGACGGTCACTGCCTCCTCGACCAATGCGGAGAGCAGCCGTGGGGTGGAGACCGCGACGTCGACCCCCCATGCCTCGGTGAACAGGGGTTCGTTGTTGGGGTGGTTGACCCGGGCAACGACGCGGGGAACCGCGAACTCGGTCTTGGCGAGCAGCGAGACCACGAGGTTGACCTTGTCGTCGCCGCTGGCGGCGATCATGACCTGGCAGCGGTGCAGCTGTGCCTCCTGCATCGTGGACATCTCGCAGGCGTCGGCCAGCAGCCATTCCGCGTTCGGGACCACCTCCACCTTGATCGCCTTGGGGTCCCGGTCGATCAGCAGGACCTCGTGCCCGTTGCCGACGAGTTCGGAGGCGATCGAGCGGCCCACGGCCCCGGCACCGGCGATGGCCACGCGCATCAGTGGGCTCCCGATCCGGGGTGCGGCGGGCCGGCCGCGAAGACCGCCTCGGCCGCATCGCTGGCGCGCTCGGACATCAGTACGTGCACGAGGTCACCTTCCTGGATGACGGTCTCGGCATGGGGCAGAACCCCTTCGCCGAGGCGGGTGAGCAGGGCGATCCGGACCCCGGCGCTGGCCTCGATCTCGCTGGCGGCGTGGCCGGTCCACGCCGGATTCAGGTGCACCCGGCACAGCGCGACGCTGCCGCTGGGGTCTCGCCACAACGGCTCGGAACCGGCCGGGAGCAGCCGGCGCAGCACCTGGTCGGCAGTCCAGCTGACCGTGGCGACGGTCGGGATGCCGA
>JBQTII010000019.1:0-10798 GCA_052388275.1 Sporichthyaceae bacterium
GAGGCGATCAGCAAGGCCATCGCGGCCAGGTTGCTGCCCGAAGTAACGGTCAGCGACACCGAGTTACAGGCTGCCTTCGACGAACGCAAGGACATCGTCGGGGAGAGCTTTCGGGCAAGCACCAACATTGCCTTCATGGACGATCAGACCTCCGCCGAGAACCTGAAAGCGCAGCTGGAGGACGGCAAGGAGTTCCTCGCCGCGGCCAAGGCGCTGGGAGAGGCCACGCTCACCGCCGAGACCGTTGATGTCAACCCGCTCAGCCCGCTGCCCCCGGCCTTCATCGACGTCGTCAAAGGCCTCAAGGTGGGCGCTGTCGCCGAGCCCATCCAATACGACGTCGATGACGGTGCTGTCTTCGTTGTCCTGCAGCAGAACAAGCGCGAGGACCTGCCGGCCCTGACGCTGGATCAGGCTCGTCCGGAGCTGATCGAGATCGTCAAGGACAAGAAGCGTCTCGCGGTCTTCGAGCAGTGGTTCGAAAAGCAGTTCGCCGCAGCCAAGGTCGACGTCGACGGCTATTACGGGAAGTGGAATGCCTCCTTCCAGGCGGTGACGTAGGCATGAAGCGCCTGGCCGGTGCCACCGGGGGCGCGCTCGCGCGGATGCTGGTGATGGTGCTGGCCGCGTTGGCGCTCATGGCCGGTTCGGCCGTGGCCGCTGAGGATTTCGAGGACATCGCGGTCGAGTTGAGCAGGGCCGAGCTGGCGCGCCAGATCAGCCCGAACGCAATCTCAATGGACGTCACGATCACCGACGGGACCGACGGCGGTCCGCCACCGGCGAAGTACGGCGTGTTCCTGACGGCACGTCAGGGTGATGGGGAGCCGGTTGATGAACCGGAGAACTGCCAAGAGGAGAACCAGAACGACCCGAATATCGCCGCGGGGGTGTATCGCTGCGCCGTGTTCATCAGCGGCCCGGGCGAATGGACCTTCGCCGCAACCGTCAACCTGCCCACCGAGACCGGACAGAAGTTTCTGGCGGACATCGAGACCACGCTGGTCATCGACGATGCGATCGCGCTGGTCGGGGAGGACGCAGGCTATGAGTACGACGTCCAGGGCAGTGCGCTGGAGGTGTTCCTGCTCTGGAGCCACGTCAGCGCGGCGGGCATCTGGCTGGCGCTGGCGTCGGTGCTGAGCTTCGTCGCAGTTCCCCGCCTGCGGCGTTCGATCTCGCAAGTGGCGCTGCAGGTGCTGGAGGTCCGGCGCGGTTTCCTCACCAGCGCCCTGTGGATCGGCTTCGGGGTCGTCGTGCTCACCGGTACCTGGCTGCTGAACACGGCGACGGCGTATGAGGCACCGTTGCGGTTCTCCAGCATCTCGTTTGCGGACTTGGAGAAGGTGACCAGCCTGCCATACGGGAAGGCGTACTTCTGGGCGCTTTACGGCAAGATCGCGATCTTCGTGGGCATGGGTGTCGCCTGCGCGGTGATCGTGGCCGAGGCCGCGCGTCAGTCGCAGGCGGCTCAGGACGGCTTCGGCCCGGACGATGAGGGTGACTTCGACCTGTGGGGAAGTGGCGTCCGCTTCGACGAACACGGTCATGTCGCCCGCGATGGGGGGGTTCGTGCGCGCTCAGGGGCATCCGGGCCGGGGTCTGGCTCCGAATCAGGGGCGGTCGCGCAGCGCAGCGTGGCCGCTGTGGGCGTAAGTGCCCGCACGCTGTGGCTGAGCGTGGTCGCCCTTGTCGGGGGAGCGGTGAGCGTCGGCTTCTGCGTGACGGTCCTGAAGTACACCCACGAACTCATCGAGACCGCCAGAGCTGCGACGATCCTGGGAGGCTGAGCATGCGGGGCAAGATTGCGCGGTTGCTCGCCGTAGCGGCGCTGGTGATCGCCGGCGCCTTGGGCCCACTGTCGAGCCCCGCGGGCGCCCACGTCGGCGGGAGCGCCGTCGTGCTGGTGACCGACCTCGTGGTCGCGCCGGTCGGGGGCGGCTGGGAGGTCCGGGCCACCCTCGCCGACTTCGATTCCGGGGATCCGGTGCGCGGGGCCGACGTCAAGACCTTTACCGGCAACCCGGTCAAGGCCACGACCCTGGCGGAGACCACCACCGCGGGGACCTACACCGGCGCCATCGGTAAGGCCCGCCCCGGCCCGATGAGCCTGACGATGAAGGTGCGCAGTATCCCGGGCAATGAGCCGGTGGAGGACGTCGACAAGACCTGGCAGGTGGACCTGGTCGCCGGTGCCCCGGCAGTGGTCGTGAGCGGCGCCACCGGCCCCGGTGGCGGCAGTTTCGGTCTGATCGTGGGTGTGGCAGGCGCCGTGTTGGCCGCCGCGATGCTCTACGGGCTGTATTCCCTGCGCCGCCGTAGCGCCATACCGCCGCCGCCGCGCGCGCAGTGACGTCGGTGACTGACATGTCCGCACTGGCAGGTACCGCCGGCGCCGAACCGGCGCGCGTGATCTCGGTCGTGCTCATCGACGATCACGAGGTCGTGCTGGAGGGTCTGCGCCGGACGCTGGAGCGTGACGGGATGGACGTCGTGGGCTGCTTCTGCGATGGTGACGCCGCGCTGGCGATGCTGCGCTCGCGCCCGGTCGATCTGCTCGTGGTCGACCTGCGCTTGGCCAGCCGATCCGGTCTCTCGGTCGTCGACGCGGCGCACCGCACCTCCCCGGGCACTCGGATCGCCGTGCTCACCAGTTTCACCGACCGGGCGGCGGCAGCGGCCGCGGTACAGGCCGGCGCCAACGGGTTTCTGCTCAAGGACACCGGGGTGAGCGAGCTCGCGCAGCGGCTGCGCGGGGTCGCCTCCGGGGCCTTGGTGATCGACTCCCGCGTCGCCGAGGCAGTGCTGTCCCCGGAGCAACGGCTGTTGTCCGGACATGAGCGCTCGATCCTCGAGCTGGTCGCCGAGGGCCTGACCAACCGCGAGATCGGCACCCGTCTGCACCTGAGCCACTACACCGTCAAGGACTACCTGACGCGCATCATGCGCAAGCTGGGCACCAGGTCGCGTGCCGAGACCGTCGCCCGTGCCGTCCAGCAGGGCCTGCTCACGATCGGCCCCGATCCCGAGATCTAAAGCATCATGTTGTGCAGGCGGACCTCGCCGCGGGCGATGATCTTGCCCGCGGTGTCGGTGATCTCGACCTGCCAGAGCTGTTGGGAGCGGCCCTGGTGCAGCGGGGTCGCGGTGGCCACCAGGCGCCCGGCGGTGAACGGGCGAAAGAAGTGCGTGGTGTTCGTGACGCCCACGACGGTGCCACCGCGCTCGGCCATCCACTGGTGCCCGCCGACGCTGGCCGCGGACTCCACCAGGGTGGCGTGCACCCCGCCGTGCAGGACCCCATGCGGCTGGGCGTGCTCGGGCCCGACCTCGAGAGTGAGGACCGCCTTGGTGGGTCCGACCTCACCCACCTCGGCGCCGAGCATGGCCAGGAACCCGCCGCGGACATCGTGCAACGGGACGCTACGGTCGACGGTGTTCTCGGGCATGGTCCGACCTTAGAACGAGCAGGAGATTGTCATGTCAGCACCTCCCGATGCCGACGTCGAAGCCCGCATCGCCGCCATGCGTACGCGCTACCCGACCGAGCGTTCCAACGCCGCCGTGTTGGATGCGAAGTTGCGCCGGCGCGGCAACGTCACCCACGCGGCGCGCACGCTTTCCGATGTCGCAGCCCAGCTGGAGAAGTTCCTGTCCACGGTGCTGGCGGAACCGTTCTCGGTGAGCGGCCTGGGCCAACTGGCGGGTGGGGCCTCCAAGGAACAGTTCGCCTTCGACCTGGAGTACACCCCCGCGGGCGGTGCCGGGGCCGGCCAGGCGCGCCGTGAGCGGATGGTGCTGCGACTGAACCCGCCGGCCAATGTGATCGCTGCGCACGGTGAGCGCGAGTATCAGGCGCTGCGGGCTCTGCACGGGATCATCCCGGTGCCCGCGGCGCACTGGGTCATCACCGATTACGCCCACTTCGGCGAGCCCGGGTTGATCTGCGAATTCGTCGCCGGCGTCGCCGCGCCGACCAAAGGCAACGCCGGACCGACCGGGATCGGCACCGCGTACGGCGAGCTGGCACCGACGCTCGGCCCGCAGTTCATCGACCATCTGGCCACGCTGCACGCCCTGGATCCGGGGAGGTTGGATCTGAGCTCCTTTGACGTCCCGGCGCCCGGCACCACCGAGGCCGTGGACTGGCGCCTGGCGTTGTGGGACCGGGTCTGGGCCGAGGACACCTTCGAGCCGCACCCCGCCTTGACGCTGACCAGGGAGTGGTTGTGGGCCAATCGGCCGGTGGTGGACCGCGTCAGCCTGCTGCACGGTGACTACCGCAACGGCAACTTCCTCTTCGATGAGGACGCGGGTCAGATCACCGCGTTGCTCGACTGGGAGATGGCCTACCTGGGAGACCGTCACCACGATCTGGGTTACCTGATGATGGCTGGTTGGGGGCACGAAGATTCCTCCGGCAACTACCTGTGTGCGGGGTTGCTGGAGCGCGAGGCGATCATTGCCCGCTACGAGCAGGCCTCGGGGTTGAGCGTGGATCCGGTACGGCTGGAGTACTACACGGTGCTCAACCTCTACTGGGCTGCGGTGGCCTGCTGCTCGACGGCGATCCGCAACATGCACGAGGGGATGACCCACCTCGACGTGATGATGCCGTTCGTCTCCGGTCTCGGAGCAATGTTCCTCCACGAGCTCACCAAGTTCCACGCCACACAGATCGGGGCGCACGCATGATTCTGACGATCAATCAGCAGCTGGCGGGTATCCGGAACGCGATGACCAAGGTCGTCATCCCGGGCCTGGATCCGACTCAGATCTTCGCGCAGGAACAGGCCGGCCTGATCGTGGCCACCCTGAACTGGATTCTGGACGTGCAGGGTTCGGAGTACAGCTATGAGGCCACCGAGCACGCCGAGAACCGGGCGCTGCTGGTGGCGTTGGCGCACACCGTTCGCGGCGAGACTCATGCGGAGCTGGCGGACGAACTGCGTACCGCGGCGAGCGCGGATCCCGGCGCCGCGCCCGCACACTTGGAAGGATTGCGGGCGCAGACTCGCGAGTTCAAGGTGTTGGCCGAGCGGGCGTACGAGGCCATGGTCGCCGGCGCCGATCCTGGCCTGAGCCAGGCCCGCGCCTTGATGCTCGATGCGGCAGCGGCCCAGTGCCGGCGCGAGCAGGCCTGGTTCCGGATGACGGGATTCCCGACCGAGGTGGCGGGCTCGATCGACGAGGTCCTGCGATGATCGAGTTCGTTCCTCGGGCGATGACGCCGCCGGGGCCGCTCATCGACGAACTGGGCGTGAGCCTGCTGGCCGGTCGCACGGCGGATCCCGCGCGGGTGCTCGACGAAGCGGTCGAGGCTGAACGCATCGGGGTGTCCACGGTGTGGATCGCGGAGCGCTTCGACACCAAGGAACTGGCGGTCCTGTGCGGCGCGATGGCCGCGCGAACCCGGCATCTGCGCATGGGTTTCGGCTCGCTGGCGGTGGGCTCGCGCAACGCGGTGTACTCCGCCGCGACCGCAACAACGTTTCAAGGCCTCTTCGGTGACCGGCTCATGCTGGGTCTGGCCCGCGGTCTGGGCGCCGTCCTGAACAACCAGGGCATGAGCGTGCCGACGATGCGCGGCTACGAGGATTACGTCGACATCCTGCATGCACTTTTCGCCGGCGAGATCGTCGACTATGACGGTCCGATCGGGCGCTATCCGCACGCGCGGCTGGTCGACATTCCGGCGCAGCCGCGCCCGATGCTGTGGAACTCCAGCTGGGTGCCCGGACCCAAAGCCCTCGCTCTGACGGCCCGTAAGTTCGACGGGCTCTTCCTCGGTACCGAGCTCACGGTGGAGGCCACCCGCACCATCGTGAACCGGGCCAAGGACGAGTGCCGCAAGATCGGCCGGGACCCCGACACTCTGTTCATCGCGAACTGGTGCATGACCGCCCCCGACCTTTCGCCCGAGGAGGAGATGCTCGTCATCAACGCGCGCATGGTGACCCACCTCTCCTTCCCCGGCATCGGTGATCGCCTCGTGCAGGAGAATGGCTGGGACCGCCGCGAGATGGATGCGGCGCTGGGTCGAGGCGAGGTCAGCCCTGGGATCAAGGGCAGTGGACTCATCGCCGATCAGGCTTTTACCCGCGAACAGCTGGCGGCGGCCGGTGCGGCGCTTCCGCGGGAGTGGGTGGAAAGCGGCGCCGTCGTCGGCAGCGCGAAGCACTGCGCCGGCCGGGTCCGCGAGTACCTCGACGCCGGGGTCGACCACGTCGTCATCTACGGTCCTTCCGTCGCCCAGCTCGCCCCCGTGGTAAAGCATTTCGAGCGCTGATCATTCGTTCACGCTCAGCGATCGCCCGCTTCGCCCCTACCCTGGAGGGATGCGACACGTGCGGCGAATCCTCGCCTGGGCGGGTGGGACGCTCGCCGCCGCCCTGGTCGCCGTGGCCGGGGCCGGTCCACTCGCTGCCGCCGGGGACGGGGCCCCGCGGGGCCCGCGGGGACAGATCGTGTTCACCAGCGACCGCTCGGGCAGCCTCGACGTCTATCTGATGTCGGCCAACGGGTCCAACCAGCGCCGGCTCACCACGGACACCGCCCAGGATGCCCAGCCGCACCTGTCCGCGGACGGGCGCCGCATCGTGTTCAGCAGTGCACGCGGCATCAACGACGACATTTACGTGATGAACGTCGACGGCAGCGGCCTGACGCGCCTGACCGAGGGCGGCGCCCGCAACATCGACCCCGTGTTCTCCCCCGACGGCAAGCGGATCGCCTTCACCTCGCTGGTCGCAGGCAACGCCGACATCATGGTGATGAGGGCGAATGGCACCAAGGTCAAGCGGCTGACCCGGGCACCGTCCACGGAGTTCAAACCGGCCTTCTCCGCCGACGGCTCGCGCCTGGCCTACGTCAGCCTCGGGGACGGTAACGCCGACATCTTCTCGATCAATGCCGCCGACGGCTCCGACGTGGTGCGTCTGACCAGCGAGCTCTCCTTCGACACCGATCCGGTGTACTCCCCGGATGGGCGCACGATCGCCTTCTCCAGCAGCAAGGCCGGTTCCTCCGACATCTGGACGATGAACGTCGACGGCACCGGCATGCGCCAACTGACCTCCGACGGCGGCTTCGAGATCGCACCGACGTATTCCCCCGACGGCGCCCGGATCGCCTACGTCAGCGACCGCGACGGCGACGACGAGATCTTCTCGATCTCCGCAACCGGCGGACGGCCCACCAGGATCACTCAGAACGACGCCCTCGACGGTGAGCCTTCCTGGTCGATCGAGCCCGCGCAGGGCCCGCCGGCCCCGGCCCCGGCACCGGCCCCGGCACCGGCCGAACCTGAGCCGCTGCTGGACGTAGAAGCGATCCTGCGGGAGTTCTCTCGCGAAGTTCTGCCCCCGGGCACGTTGCCACCGCTGATCCTGCCGCCCGGCACGATCCCACCCATCGTTATCCCGCCGCCGCCTGGCGCCAGGCGCTAGGCGGCCCCAGGTGCTCCGCGCGCCGGCCGCTGCGCTGGGCCTGGTCCTGGCACTCGGCGTCCTGCTGGGCCAGGGGGCACCCGCGGTCCGCACCGGCGGGTCGGCATCGGCTCCAGAGTCCCCGATCGGGCCTCGGCTGGCTACCGGCCAGGAGCACACCTGCGTGATCACCAACCTTGCTGAGGCTGGGGGAGAGTTGCGCTGCTGGGGGTTCGGCGGCGGTGGACAGCTCGGCACCGGCGCCGTCAGCTCGATCGGTGACGACGAGCTCGCGGAGGGGCTGCCCCCCGTCGAACTCGGACCAGGGCTGCGGGCTCGCGCGGTGGTGGCGGGTGACTATCACTCGTGCGCGATCGTGAGCGACGCGAGCGTGCGCTGCTGGGGTGAGAACCGGTTCGGGCAGCTGGGGTACGCCGACACCGAGAACATCGGCGATGACGAGACTCCGGCCGAGGCCGGGCCGGTGGACCTGGGCCTTGGGCGCACCGCGGTCGCGCTGGCGGCGGGAAGCAACTCCACCTGTGCGCTGCTCGACGATGCCAGCGTGCGCTGCTGGGGGTTCGGCGGTTCGGGGCAGCTGGGCTACGGCAACACCGAGACCATCGGGGACGACGAGGTACCCGGTGGCGTGGGACCCGTGCCCCTGCCGCGACCGGTCGTGGCGATCAGCGCCGGCGGCTTTCACGTCTGCGCCGCTTTGGATGACGGTTCGTTGATGTGCTGGGGCAGCAACACCACAGGCGAGCTCGGGCTCGGGGACACGGTGCGGATCGGTGACGACGAGCCGGTGACCGCACGCCGACCGGTGTTCCTGGGCTTCGATCGCCGGGTTCAGGGCCTCGCCGCCGGTTTCAGTCACACTTGCGTCGTGCTCGACACGGCCGCGACGCGGTGCTGGGGCTACGGCGCGGACGGGCAACTCGGCCTGGGCTTCGACGCCACGATCGGTGACGACGAGTCCGTGACCTCGGTCGACGTCGTCAAGGTCGGTGCCGGGCGAACTGTCCGTCAGATCTCGGCCGCTCTGGCGCACACCTGCGCGCTGCTGGACGACGGGGCGGTGCGCTGCTGGGGCGCAGGCAGCCAGGGTCGGCTGGGCCTGGGCCGGCCGGGCTCGGTCGGGGATGCCGCCACCCCTGACCAGGTAGCCCCGATTGATTTCGGCGACGAGGTGCGGGTGGTGGAGATCTCCGTCGGCGCCTACCACGCCTGCGTGCTGCGCGAGGACGACAGCGTGCGCTGCTGGGGGTCCAACCAGGGCGGTCAGCTCGGCGTGGGCGATCCGGGCGTGGTCGGGGATGACGAGACCCCGGCCGCCTTTGCCCCGGTGCGGCCGTAGCGGCCTCGCCGGTGCAGGCCAGGTCGAACGCTCGGAGGCGAGCGAGGACAATAGGGCTATCGATTCCGTGAAGGAGATGCTTCGTGCCGAGTGAGGACGTGCTGCCCAGCGCAGCGACCATCAAGGAACTGTTCGGCACCTGGAATCAGGCGCTGCAGACCGGCGACCCCACCGTGGTAGCGGACTTGTACGCCCCCGACGCCGTGCTGTTGCCGACGGTCCACGCCGCCATCCACGACACCCGCGAGAAGATCCTCGCCTACTTCACCGCCTTCCTGGCCAAAGGCCCCAGCGGTCACCTCACGGACTCACGGACCCGGGTGCTCGGCCCGGATGCCACCTGCCACTCTGGGCTGTACCGCTTCACGTTCGCGCGCCCCGGCGAGAACGCGGCGCAGGTCGAGGCACGGTTCACCTTCGTCTACCGACGCGCGGACGGAATGTGGCGGATCGTGGAACATCACTCCTCGGTCCTGCCGGGCTGACCGCCGTCCAGGCGGAGGTTGCGGCGCGGGCCGGGGCCCTGTGTGCCCGCCGGGTCGAAATCGGGCGCGGCTGGGCGCCCGAACCTCCCCGCTGCGCATCAGAGCCGTTGGCTACGCCCGAGATTCCGGTTCCTGCGAGCTTCAGCAACTGCGTTTCAGGTTCCTGTCATTCTGCGGCTCCATGTGCGAGGCGCAGCGCCACCGCAACGCAGCGGGCGGCTCGCTCGACGGCTCGGCTGGCTTCCGAGGTGGGTATGTCGTCAGGTTCGTATTCGGCCTTGGTCTTGAGTGGGAGGAGCCGGCCCAGGTTGAGTTCGACCTCGGCGCCGTCCTTGCCGGCTTCCTTCAGCAGGGCGAGGACCTGATTGTGGTCCGGGCCGACGGCTCGGCGACCGATGCGCAGGCCGGTCACGGCGTCAGAGGCGTTGATGGCGGCATGAATGGCCAAGCTTGTCGCCGCGATCGACCGGCCCGCCTCCACCTCGTCGGAAGCGGCGGCAAGGAACTCCTCGGCCTTGGCGAGGTAGGCGCGTGCTTGCGCCGCACTGGCCGGGCGCGTGCGCATCTGGTTAGGCACTGCGGCGCTCCTTCAGTGCCGAGAGCGGCGGTCCGGAAAGCAGGACCCCGTCCCGCTGAATGTCGGCCCACAGGGGTTTGCGGCCCCGGAGCAGTCGCGGTATCTCAGTCTCGCTGGTCTCTAGGATCTCGACACTGTTGCCGGCCAGGCGGGTCACGCGCTGGCGCCAGGCGTCGAGGTTTGCGCGCCACGCGGGGTCCTCGTCGGTGAACTCGGCGGGGCGCACGACCAGCAGGTCGATGTCGCTTTCGCTGTCGGCCTCTCCTCGCGCCAGAGAACCGAACACGACGACGCTCACCGGTGGGGGATCCAGGCGAGCAGCACTCGAGCCGATCTCGTCGAGGACGCTCTGGCGCGCACGGGTCAGTGCGGTAATGGCCCGGGAGGCGACGTTCTCCGGTACGAATCGGAACAGCGCCGAGGGTGGAGCTTCGCGTCGCTCGACGACGCCGAGTTCCACCAATAAGGGCATTACCCGGGAAGCGTGCGCCACGCTCACCCCGGACAGCCGCGCGATGGTGCGCAAGTTGAGCTCGGCTGAGGTCTCGGCCAGAACTGCGAGGATGCGTCCCTGCGCGCCGGGGATCATCGCTTGAACCGGCTGGGCGAAGTCCACGGGCTGAGTCTGCCATACGTCACTCATGAATGGAACGAGTGTTCCTTTTATGATCGATTTTCGGCTTGATCAACCGCGTCCAGGACAGCCACACGGGTAGGGAATTTCAGTGAGGGCAGGTCTGGGGAGATTCAGATGAGCGTCGTCAGCCGAGCCGGGCACCGCCGTCACCGTCCTGTGGGGTGACCGCAGCGAGCCCCAGACCGAACTACGCGCCAGGTTCGGTCTGGGGCCGATCTCTTGAGAGATCACAGGGTGCGCCGCGAGGTGTTGTGCGTCAGGACATAGGCGACACCTCTCTCAAGACATAGGCGACAGCACAGCGAGCCTGCA
>JBQTII010000020.1:0-20886 GCA_052388275.1 Sporichthyaceae bacterium
GGTGTTGGATTCATCGAACCTGCGCAAGCTCGCCAAGCGGATCTCCTACTGCATCGACCCCGACGGTTCCTTGGATCATGACGAGGCCGCGAAACGGCGCCGGGAACTGGTGATCAAGGACAACCACAACGGTACGCAGACGATCCGGTGGACCGAAACCGATGAGCACATCGCCGTCGTGAAGTCGGCGATCCAGGCGCTGGCGGCCCCGATGCCGGCGGAGGATGGCACCCCGGAGCCGCGCCCCGCGGGGGTGCGCCGCGCGGACGCCATGATGCAGGTGTGCCGGCAGGTCCTACGCTCTGGCACGCTTCCTCGCCAACGCGGACAGCGACCCCACGTGCACATCACCGTCACAGCCGAAGACCTCAAGGCCGGGACCGGGCTGGGGACCACCGAGAGCGGCGAGGACCTCACCATCGCAGTGATCCGGCGCATCGCCTGCGACGCGACCCTCACCGCCCTCGCCCTCGACGCCACCACCGGGGTCCCACTCCAAGTCGGACGCGAGCACCGCACCGTCACCCACGCCCAATGGATCGCCCTGGTCGAACGCGACAAGGGGTGCGTGTTCCCGGGCTGCACCCGCCCCGCCGCCTGGACTGAGGCGCATCACGCCGTCCACTGGGCCGAGGGTGGCCTGACGGACCTTCAGAACCTGGCTCTGCTCTGCGGTATCCACCACGACCACGCACACCATCGTGACTGGGACATCAGGTTCGGCGACGATGGACGTCCCGAGCTGATCCCCCCAGCCTGGGTGGACTTCGAGCAACGACCCCGCCGCAACCCGCACTGGTACCAGCGGCCCGAGGGCCTGCTTACCCCAGGCCCAACACCCTGACGCCCAGTCAGTTCGACAGGGTGTGAAGACCGGGTGACCGCGCCCGCACGGGCGCCCAGCAGGAGCCAGGGCGCGGTCAGCTCAGGACGGCGAGGGCGGCGTCGATCAGGTCCACTCGGGTGGCGTCCAGCCAGTGCACACGCGGGTCCCGGCCGAACCAGGCCCCCTGGCGACGGGCGAACTTGCGCGTCGCAGCCTTGGTCTGCGCCCGAGCGGTGTCCTCCTCGCAAGACCCGTCCAACAGGCGCAGGACCTGCGCGTAGCCCAGCGCCATCGACGCCGTTCGGCCCTCCCGCAGACCGACCCGCTCCAAGGCGCGTACCTCCTCGACCAGACCGGCGGCCCACATCTGATCCACCCGCAGGTCTAGGCGTCCGTCAAGGACGCCGCGGTCCATGGCGAGGCCGAGCTGCACCGCCGGGCGTACGTAGGACGGCGTCGGGAGCTTGGCGACGTAGGGCCGGCCGGTGATCTCGATGACCTCCAGCGCCCGCACGATCCGGCGCGCATTGCCGGGCAGGATCCGCTCGGCGGCGACCGCGTCCAAGGTGGCCAACCGCCCGTGCAGCGCCGGCGCCCCGACCGCCTCGACCTCCGCCTCCAGTCGCGCCCGGACCTGCGGGTCGGTGCCCGGGAAATCCAGGTCGTCCAGCACCGCGCGCACGTACAGCCCCGAGCCGCCGACCAGGATCGGAATCCTGCCCGCCGCGAGCAGGTCGGCGACCACTGCGCGGGCCAGGCGTTGATACTGCGCGACCGCAGCCGGCTCGGTGACCTCCCAGATGTCGAGTAGGTGGTGCGGGATTCCGCGGCGCTCGGTGAGCGTCAACTTCGCGGTTCCGATGTCCATGCCGCGGTAGAGCGCCATGGAGTCGGCGTTGACGATCTCCCCACCCAGCCGGGCGGCCAGGTCAATGGCCAGCGCGGACTTGCCCGTCGCGGTGGCCCCGACGACGGCCACCACCGGCAGGGAGTTCACCAGCACAGTGTGACAAGTGAGAGCAGGCTCACCGGTTGCGGTGTCTACGATCGGGCAGTCCCTTCCTTCAGACCACACCGATTCAACGGAGGCCGTCATGGGCTTGCTCGACAACGTGAAGAACAAGGCACAGGACCTCGTCAGCGGCAACCGCGACAAGATCGAGAAGGGGCTGGCGAAGGCCGGTGAGTTCGCCGACTCCAAGACCGGGGGCAAGCACGCCGACAAGATCGACAAGGGGCTGGGCAAGGTCTCCGATGGCCTGGACAAGGTCGCTCCCCAGAGCGCTGGCGGCTCTCCGGACAAGGCAGCGCCCAAGGCGGCCGCGCCCCGTACCACCCAGGACCCCGCACCGCCGGTGACGCCGGCCGCGCCGCGATCCGGGGCGCCGGACGAGCGTTAGGGAACGTCCGCGCGCACCCAGGACGCCACGAAGTACCCGACGCCGTACGGCGCATCGTCATAGTCCAGAACCGCACGCCAGCGCCCGCTGACCCGCGCGGCGCCGGCCAGTACCTGCCAGGCAGGACGTCCGGCGGCGAGCAGGTCGGCGGCCAGATCCTCATCCAGGTCGAGCAGCGCCTCGACGTCGACGCTCGTCAGCGCCTTGGCGACATCGGCGTCGAAGCCTTCCGCGCGGTCATCCAGATGCCCGGGCGCGGCCAACGAGCGACGGGCCGACCCATCGCCCACGGCGAGCAGAAAGGTGGGCACGCCCGTCGCCAACCTCGCGCCCAAGGCGGCGCATTGCGCGCTTGACGCCCCCGCAGCGATGGAGTGCAGCTCCAGCGGACCGGACCAGGACGCGCGTTCAAGCAGCCAGCGACCGATCGTCAACGACAGCGGCAGGTCCCCGCCCGGGCCGAGGCCCGCGATCCCGAAGCCGGCGAGCGCCCCCGCGGCGTCGAGTGGCCAGGCGGACGTGTGCGCACCGGCGCCGACGACGACCACCCGCTGCGGCGGGCTCGCCAAGGCGGCCGCCAGCGCGGTGTCGCAGGCGGCGCGCAGCTCGTCAAGCTCCGGCGCCGCCCCGCCGGCAACCTGGGGAACGAGGAGCGCAGGGTGTGGGCAGAGCGCGGCGGCGAGGAGCACTGAGCGAGCCTAAGCCGCGCTCGCTGGTCCCGGTGGGTGGGCTTGCCGGGCCGCGGCGTGGTCGGGCAGACACCGTGCGCTCCCAGGACCTCAGCAGCGGCACAGGCGGGCGTGCATCGCGAGCGCGGAGGTGTCCGAGAGGGAGGCGACCTGGTCCAGCACTACCCGCAACCGCGCGCCCTCTTCCGGTGCCGCCTCGAAGTCGTGGGCGAACGCCGGATCCAGGCCTACCGGTGCCCTGGCGAGCAGCGCTGCGACGAGTTCTGCGACGAGGTCCCGCTCGCGCGCCTGAATGCTGACCCGCGCCTCGGTCAGCATCACGTAGCGCGTCGCGACGACCTTGAGCAGGGCGACCTCGACGGTGGTCGCGCGGGGCACGACCAGGTCCGCGGCGTACCTGGTCAGCGGGCCGGCGCCGTGCAAGGAACGGGTCGCGGACTCCGCGGCGAGGCAGAACCGGCTGATCAGCTGACTGGTCATGTTCTTCAGCGCCGCCAAGCCGCGCCGGGTGCGGTCCGGCGCGCCCGGCCACCACGGCAGCGCGGTCAGCGCCGCGGCGGCGGCGTCGATCTCCGCCGGGTCCAGGTCGGCGACGAACGCGGTGCGCGCGAGCTCGGCGAGGTCCGCGCGGTCGCCGGCGGAGCTCAGGACCGCAAGGTCGATGGCGCCGGCCTGAATCCCGTCCTCCACGTCGTGCACCGAATAGGCGACGTCGTCGGCGAAGTCCATGACCTGCGCCTCCAGGCACCGGCCGGCATCCGCGCGCCCGTCCCGCAACCAGGTGAAGACATCGACGTCGTCGGCGTACGCACCGAACTTGCGCACGCCGTCGCGTCGCTCCCAGGGGTACTTCACGGTGGCATCCAGGGTCGCCCTGGCCAGGTTCAGCCCGACGCTGCGCCCGGCGCAATCGAAGGCCTTGCCTTCCAGCCGGGTGAGCACCCGAAGAGTCTGGGCGTTGCCCTCAAACCCGCCGCAGGCCTGCGCGGCGGCATTCAAGGCGTCCTCGCCGTTGTGCCCGAACGGCGGATGCCCGAGGTCGTGGGCCAGGCAGGCGGCCTCGACGAGGTCGGCGTCCGCGCCGAGCCAGGATCCGAGTTCGCGCCCGATCTGGCCGACCTCGAGCGAATGCGTCAGACGGTTGCGGGCGAAGTCGTCACTGCCCGGTTCCACCACCTGGGTCTTGGCGCCCAAGCGTCGCAGGGCTGCGGCGTGCAGCACCCGGGCGCGGTCGCGGGCGAACGCGCTGCGCCCGGTGCGTTTGGGCGGCTCGTCGACCCAGCGCCGCCGATCGGACGCCGAATAACCCGGCCCGGATCCCTCGTCGCGTTCCATCGGGGATCACGCTATGCGCTGGGCCCCAGCTCATTCATGAGCGGGGGACCACATCCGGACCAGCGTTGGGCCCGAATGTGGCCGCCGGCGTAGGGAAGGCGCCGTCGGCCCGCCACAGAGCGGGCGCCGGGCAACCGAACTCAGCGCGCGGCGCGTTCGGCCTCGTCGAACAACGAGACCACCGACGGCTCGCCGCGGCGGATGGCGAGCTGGTCCGCGGCCTCGGTCCGGGCCAGGCCGGCCCAGCGCCGGGCGTGCAAGGCCCGGTACCTGGCCAGCCGGGCGACATCGCGTTGGCCCTCGCTCCGGACGGGGTAACCCTGCCCGCGCAAGCGCCGCCCGGCGACGTCGTTGACGAATCGGATATCGGCGGCGTCAAGCTCACGTTGCCAGGACTCGACACGGTCGGTCGTGATCGGCCCGGCGGTGTTCACGTGCCAGGACTTGCGGTCCGGGACCAGGGAATCCTTGACCTCACCGGGCTCGAGCATCGCCGGGGAGAAATCCTCCCCGAGAAACGCGCACAACCGGCGCAGGTGAAACTGCGGTTCGGTGAGCAACTTCTCGTAGTGCAGGTCGAACCAACTGTTCGGGTCCAGGCGGCGCCGCGCCCGGTCGGCGTACTCCATCGCCAGTGTCCAGGTGCCGATCGCGCGCCCAAGGTCGCCATGGAACCAGGGCATGCGCATCAGCGAGGCCGCGCACGCCCGACCGTCGCGGATCAAGTGAATGAACTGAGCGTCCGGGAATAGCCGCTGCAGGATCCGCACGTGGCGCACGTACATCGGACGCTTGTCACACCAGCGGGCCGCGTTGTTCGCGTCGGCGAAGGCGCGCATGACGATCTCCAGGCCCGAGCCCAGCGTCGGTGGGCCGTCGACGATGGCCCTGCGCACCGCCTTGCCGTCGAGCCCGAAGTCCTTGAACAACGACTTCTTTCCGGTGACGAAGGTCGCGAGCTTCGCCCGGTTGTCCGCCTCGGCCAGGTCGCCGAACTGCGTCCGGTCGTAATACGCCGGCAGCACGTAGCGGTTCTCCGGCGGAACCGCGAGGCGGGGATGCGCATGCAGCATCAGCTGCAGCAACGTCGTCCCCGACCGCGGACAGCCGACCAGGAAGATCGGCCTGTGTGAGTTCACCGCGCCGCCCTGCTACCCATTCGGACGCAACGACTGTTCAGCGGCTGTCGCTGCCGGCGGCGCCGGACGCGGCCCGCCCGGCCTCCAGCCTCGCGACCGGCACCCGGAACGGGGAGCAGGAGACGTAGTCCAGCCCGACGGCGTGGAAGAAGTGGATCGAGTCCGGGTCCCCGCCGTGCTCACCGCATACCCCGAGCTTGAGGTCGGGCTTGGTGGCGCGCCCTTCCTGCGACGCGATGCGCACCAGGCGCCCGACGCCCTCGCGGTCCAGGGACTCGAACGGGGAGACCCCGAAAATCCCCTTCTCCAGGTACTGGGTGAAGAACGCCGCCTCGACGTCGTCGCGGGAGAAGCCCCACGTGGTCTGGGTCAGGTCGTTGGTGCCGTAGGAGAAGAAATCCGCCGCCTCGGCGATCGCAGCGGCCGTCACTGCGGCGCGGGGCAGTTCGATCATCGTGCCGATCGGGATGAAGGACAGGTCCACGCCCGATGCCGCGGCGACCTCGGCCAGGACGGTCTCGGCCTCCTCGCGCATGAGCTCGAGCTCCTGCACGGCGCCGACGAGCGGAATCATCACCTCCGGCTGCGGGTCCCCACCGGCCTTCTTGCGCTCGGCGGCCGCCTCGGCGATCGCGCGCACCTGCATGCCGAACAAGCCGGCAATGACCACGCCGAGGCGCACCCCGCGCAGACCCAGCATCGGGTTGGACTCGTGCAGGCGGTTGACCGCCGACAGAAGCTCCTTGTCGTGGCCCGGATCCTGGCCCAGGGCCTCGGCGACGGCGACCTTGACCGCAAGCTCGGTGAGGTTCGGCAGGAACTCGTGCAGCGGCGGGTCGATCAGACGCACCGTCACGGGCAGGCCGTCCATGGCCTCGAAAATCTCGAGGAAGTCCTGCTTCTGCAGCGGTTCCAAAACGTCGAGAGCGGCCTTCCGGCCGGCCGCGTCGGGTGCCAGGATCAGCTTCTCGACCTGGATCGCCCGGTCGCCGAGGAACATGTGCTCGGTGCGGCACAGCCCGATGCCCTGCGCGCCCATGCGCCGCGCACGCGCGGAGTCCTCGGGGGTGTCGGCGTTGGTGCGGACCTTCAGGACGCGTGCCGCGTCGGCGTGCGTGATGATCCGGTGCACGGCCTTGACGAGGTCGTCCGCATCGGCCGAGTCGGGCGAGAGGTTGCCCTCGAAGTACTCGACCACGGGCGAGGGCTGAACCGGCACCTCGCCGAGGTAGACCGCGCCGGAGGAGCCGTCGATGGACAGGACGTCGCCCTCGACGATGGTGACGCCACCGGGAGCCTTGATGATCTTGGCCTTGGTGTCGACGTCGAGTTCCTCGGCGCCGCACACGCAGGTCTTGCCCATGCCGCGGGCGACGACGGCGGCGTGGCTGGTCTTGCCGCCGCGCGAGGTGAGGATGCCGGCGGCCGCGATCATCCCGGACAGGTCGTCGGGGTTGGTCTCGCGCCGCACCAGGATGACCTTCTCGCCGCGCTCGACCCACGCCACCGCGTCGGCAGAGGAGAACACGGCCCGCCCGACGGCCGCGCCGGGCGAGGCGTTCATGCCCTTGGTGACGCGCTTCGGGCTGGCGGAGGTGTCGAACTTCGGGAACATCAGCTGGGTCAACTGCTCGCCGGTGACGCGCTGCAGCGCCTCATCGAGGTCGATCAGGCCCTCGTCGATCAGTTGGGTCGCGATGCGGAAGGCTGCGCCCGCGGTGCGCTTGCCGACGCGGGTCTGCAGCATCCACAGCTTGCCGCGCTCGATGGTGAACTCGATGTCGCACAGGTCCTTGTAGTGCGTCTCGAGCCGGCTCATGATCGCCACGAGTTTGTCGAACGCGGCCTTGTCGATGCGCTCGAGGTCCTGCAACGGCAAGGTGTTGCGGATACCGGCGACGACGTCCTCGCCCTGGGCGTTCTCCAGGTAGTCCCCGTAGAGCCCGATCTGGCCCGTGCCGGGGTCGCGGGTGAAGCAGACGCCGGTGCCCGAATCCATGCCGAGGTTGCCGAAGACCATGGTCTGCACGTTGACCGCGGTGCCGAGGTCGGCCGGGATGCGCTCCTGGCGGCGGTAGAGGATCGCGCGCGGGGCGTTCCAGGAGTTGAAGACCGCGTAGACGGCGGCGTCGAGCTGCGCGCGCGGATCCTGCGGGAACTCGTCGCCGGTCTGCTCGCGAATGATCGCCTTGAACGCCTCGACGATGCCTTGCAGGTCGGCGGCGTCCAGGTCGAGGTCCGCAGTGGTGTTCTTGGCCTTCTTCGCCGCGTCCAGGACGTCCTCGAAGTGCTCGCCCTCGATGTGCAGCACGGTCTTGCCGAACATCTGCAGTAGGCGTCGGTAGGAGTCCCAGGCGAAACGCTCGTTGGAGGACTGCTTGGCCAGGCCCTCGACGGAGGAGTCGTTCAGGCCGATGTTCAGGACCGTCTCCATCATGCCGGGCATGGAGAACTTGGCGCCGGAGCGCACGGAGACCAGCAGCGGGTCGTCGGCCTGGCCCAGGGCCTTCCCCATCTTGGCTTCGAGCCGAGCGAGCTGCTCGGTGACCTGCTCGCGTAGTTCCGCCGGTGCGGATCCCGTTGCCAGATAGGCCTTGCAGGATTCGGTGGTGATCACGAACCCGGGAGGTACCGGCAGGCCCAGCTTGGTCATCTCGGACAGGTTGGCGCCCTTGCCGCCCAGCAGGTCCTTCTGATTGCGGTCACCCTCGGTGAAGTCGTAGACGAACTTCGGCACAGCCCTGCACTCCCTGTCGCTCAACGCTCGGTCTCACCAGACGGACCCCCGGCGCCCCGCGCCGACCCCGCAGCCTATCGAGCCTGCGCCGCGGGGCCGACAACGAGCATCGCGGGCACCCGCCCACGAGCAGCCGCGGCTGACACGGCCAACGGCTCCTGCGTCGCCGACGGGGGACACGGCCACGGCTCCTGCGTCGCCGACGGGGGACACGGCCAACGGCTCCTGCGTCGCCCACGGGGCGCGAGCGGTACCCTGCGCCATGCCCGAGGCAGCCATCACCGGCGACGCCCGTGCGGCCGCGGAGATCGGCGACTGGGGCCAGGTCCGCCAACTGCTCACGGGTGCGGCCACCAGCCACCCCCTGAGTCCGGAAGACCTGGACCGCCTCGCCTGGGCCGCAATGTTCACCGGTGACATCCCAGGCAGCCTCACGGCGTGGCAGGGGGCGTTCGCCGCCTTCTTGCGAACGGGAGATCGCCGCCGGGGCGGGCTCACGGCGGTGTGGCTGGCCCTAGCCCACTTCTCCCGGGGGGCGATGACGGTCGGACAAGGATGGGTGGCGCAGGCGGACCGTAATCTCCTCGCCGACACCAACTGCCCCGAGTACGGCTGGCTGGTGTGGATGCACGCGGTGGCGAACGCCGACGCCGGAGCAGATCCACAGGGCGCATTGACCCAGGCCGACGAGGTCGTGGAGACCGGCAGGCGACTCGGCAACCTCGATGTGGAGACCCTCGGCCTGTTGCACCGCGCTCAGCTACTGCTGCGGATCGGGGAGCCGGCCGAGGCCCGGGCGTTGCTCGACCAGGTGATGGTGCTGTCCACCGGGGGTTGCCTAGGCCCGCTGGCGACCGCGTTCATCACCTGCGGAACGGTCAGCGCCCTGGCCGAGATCGGGGACTACCAGCGGGCGTGGGACTGGAACAGCGAGTCGATCCGTTGCTCGGTGGGGCCCCCTTCGCGCAGCGACTTCCCCGGCGACTGCCGGATGCACCGCGCCGAGCTGCTGCGTCTGCGCGGTGAATGGAACAAGGCGGAACTCGAGCTGGCAAGTGTGTGCGAGGACGTCAACGCCTGGCACCCCGGCCACGGCGGCAGCGCCTACACCGAGCTCGGCGTGCTCAGCCTGCGCCGCGGAGATCTGGACGCCGCGGAGTCCGCCTTCGCGCATGCGCTCGAGCTCGGGTCCTCGGCACAGCCGGGCCGCACCGAGCTGGCACTCGCGCGCGGTCACCTCGAGCTGGCGGCGGCGTCTATCCGGTCGGCGTTGAGCGACGCCACCGATCCCTGTGCCCGGGCCGCGCTGCTGCCGGTGGCCGTCGAGGTCGCGCTCGCCAACGGCCAACCGGACCAGGCCGGCGTCGCCGCCGCCGAGGCCGCGGAACTGGCCCTGACCTATGCCACCCCCGCACACCTCGCCCGCGCCGCCCAGGCCACCGGATCGCTGGCCCTGGCCCTGGGCGACCTCCCCGCGGCCCAGGACCGGCTCGCGGAGGCGCTTACCCGCTGGGAGAACGCGGGGGCCCCATACGAGGCTGCGAGGATGCGCGTCCTGCTTGCCGCTGCGCTGGCGGCCGGCGGGGATGTCGCCGGCCAGGACCAGCAGTTGACCCACGCCTACGAGGCGTTCACCGGTCTCGGAGCCGTCCGGGACGCACACCTGGTCGCGGACCTGCTGGGCCGCCCGGTCGCCTCCCAACGCGTGGAGCGCGCCCTGATGTTCACCGACATCGAGGGGTCCACCAAGCTGCTTGCCGAACTCGGCGACGACGCCTGGACGGAGGTGCTGCGCTGGCACGACTCCGCGTTGCGCCAGCAATTCGTCCGCCACCGCGGGGTGGAGGTCAAGCAGAAGGGCGGCGGCGACGGCTTCTTCGTCGGTTTCGGGTCGGCCGCCGCCGGCCTGGACTGTGCCCTGGACATTCAGCAGGCGATCCGCACGGACCCCAGCGGGCTGCTACGGGTGCGCGTCGGCGTGCACTGGGCCCGCGTGCTGCACTCCGACGGCGACTTCAGTGGGCGCGGGGTGCACGAGGCGGCCCGAATCTCCGCGCTCGGACGCGGAGGTGAGGTGCTGACCAGCCGGGCCACCTTGATTGCGGCCGCGAAGGACTACCCGCTGGCCCGGACGGAGACCGTCGAACTTCGGGGCCTGCCGGGACACACCGAGGTCGCGGTGCTCGCCTAGTGGTCCGTCTGCGAAATGCGGTGGTGGATGCGGTGATCAGACGGGAGGCATCGCACGGCGGAGGAGGAGCCCGCTACGGTGTAGCTGGCGACGCCGACAACGCAGCAAGGCGCCCGGCTGGCGCCGCAGACGCCGCCTGGCATTTCGCAGGCAGCCCACTAGGGTCTGCGGGTCCACGATGAAGTCGCTGCCGAGGTCGAGCAACACCTGATCGCAGGCACGCGCAGTCAAGTAGTGCCGGTGTGCCTGGACGCAAGTCAGACCACGATGAGCGGCACACCCGGGTCGAACTGACGCAGATCGTCGGGTTCGCCGGTAACGATGCGGTCGTGGCGCGAGCGCGCGCACAGCACCACCGAGGCATCGACGACGTCGGCTGATCCGGCCCGGCCGCAGAGTTCGCCAGCTGCGCGGGCCACCGCACCGTCGAGCGCGACAAGAGTGGGCGGGTTGGTCCGAACGCGTAGGAATCCCGCCAGGCGTGCCTGACGCGTTCCGTCGCGCCAGACCTGCGCCAGAGCACCAGCGGGCACCGCCACAGCAAGCCCTTCGCGGCGCGCGACCCGCAGCAGCGCGATCATGTGCTCGGACCCTCGTTCGATCCCGATCAGGGCGCCGGCGTCCAACGTCAGGCCCCCTCGCGCAGCCGCCTCACGCCGCGCCATGGTCAACACCTAGCGCGGATTCGGCCCAGGCGATTGCCGCGGCCGAGGGCGGGCCCAACTCCGCATCCACCGCGTCGAGCCATTCGTCCAGAGTGCGGGCCTGGCGATAGTGCTCCAGGGCTGCCGCGACGTAGCCGGACATCGAGGCCGCCTCGCCGCGGCGGACGGCATGGCGGGCGCCCGTTGCCAGCTCATCGGGCAAGCTGATCGTGAGCTTGACAGTCATACTTTCGATACTACCCTGCAGTTCGCCCTCCTGTGAGGGGTCCGGGTCGCGGCGACCTCCACGACGCGAGCTTCATCATCGATCAGGTAGAGGATGCGGTAGGAGCCTCGGCGGGCTGACCACGCTGGGGCGAGGGGGGAGCCAGCGGCTTGCCGACCCGGTGAGGGTTCTCCAGCAGCGGGCCGGTGATGAACTCCGCTGCGGCGGCGGCGACCTTCTCGGGCACACCCTCGGCCAGCGCTTTTCTACTGGCGCAGCGGCTCCACGGGCACGGCAAGGGGAACGCGCCACATCGGGATCAAGGGCGGCGAGTCGCGCACGGTGATGGATCCGGTGACGACAAAACCGCCTCACCTTAACCAGCTGGACCGCAGCGATCCTTCTCCGGCGGCGCCGGGCACGGATCAAGCGTCGGCGGCCGACCGATCAGAGGTCCAGCACGACCCGCAGCGCGGAGCTGATTGCCGCCATCTCACCCGCGCTGACCCGCCCGATGCGCTCACCCAGGCGCGACTGGGGGTCGAGGGCCTTGAGTTGTTCGGTCTGCACGACGGTGCGCGTGCCCTCGATGGTCAGTTCCGGCCGGAAGGAGGCCGGGCGGGCAGAGGTCGAGGTCGGGGCAACGAGCCAGGTGGACAGCGGCAGGTCGTCCGATTGGAGCACCACGCCGTACCGGACTCCCCCCTGCTCGTGACCTTTGCGCCCACGAGGAGCCTTCAGGCGATAGATGTCACCACGCACGGTCGTCGTCCAGGAAGTCGATCGTGGCCAGCGCCTCGTCGCGGTCCTGCGGATCGGCCGCCAACGCCTCGGCCTCGGCGCGCAATGCCGCCCGCCGCTTGGCATCCGCGGCGTCGTGGATGGCCGCCCGAACGACCTCGGACCGCGTCAGGGCGGAACCGGACAGGAGCGCGGAGATAGCGGCTTCGGTCGAACGGTCCGTGCGGAAGCTGACTCGGCCAGCCTGCGAGTTGTCCATACGGCTGACAGTAGCGCCGGTCGAACGCCCTGTCATCCGTATCGGGGTCCAGTTTGTCGGACATCGCGCGCGGCTGGCGGCACCATCCTGACGCCCCAGACTCGTGCGGCGTCCGCCCACCTGGCTGCCTCAGCGGGCACGTGGGCGGATGCACCACCGCATCAGCGGTTGATGGCGGAGACCACGGCCTTCAGCGACGCGGTGACGATGTTCGGGTCGATGCCCACGCCCCAGCGCACCGCGGTCTCCCCATTCGGCGCGGTGACCGCGCACTCCAGGTAGGCCGCCGCACGGGCGTCGCCGCCGGCGGAGAGTGCGTGCTCGGTGTAGTCCAGCACGCGCACATCCACGCCGATCGTGGCCAGCGCATCGGTGAACGCGGCGATCGGGCCGTTGCCCGAGCCGGTCAGGGTCTGCGTCTCGCCGTCGGTGATGACGTTCACCGAGAGCTGGTCGAGTTCGCCCGCGGCCGCGGAGGTGTGATGCGAGTTGAGCCGGATCCGGCCCTTCTCCCCCAGATACTCCGCGTGGAACATCTCCCACATCGCCTCGGCGGACACCTCGCCCCCCGCGTCGTCGGTGTGCCGCTGGATCACCCCGGAGAACTCGATCTGCAGTCGGCGCGGCAGTTCGAGCTTGTGCTCGGTCTTCATGATGTAGGCAACGCCGCCCTTGCCCGACTGGCTGTTGACGCGGATGACGGCCTCGTAGGTGCGCCCGACGTCCTTGGGGTCGATCGGCAGGTAGGGCACCGCCCAGGTGTGATCCGACACCGCGACCCCAGCTGACGCCGCGTCACGTTCCATCCACGTGAAGCCCTTGTTGATCGCGTCCTGGTGCGAACCGGAGAAGGCGGTGTAGACCAGGTCACCGCCGTAGGGGTGGCGCTCGGGCACCGGGAGCTGATTGCAGTACTCGACGGTGCGCCGGATCTCGTCGATGTCGGAGAAGTCGATCTGCGGGTCCACGCCCTGGCTGAACAGGTTCAAGCCCAGCGTCACCAGGCAGACGTTGCCGGTGCGCTCGCCGTTGCCGAACAGGCAGCCCTCGATCCGGTCCGCCCCCGCCAGATAGCCCAGCTCCGCGGCAGCGACCGCGGTGCCGCGGTCGTTGTGCGGGTGCAGGGAGAGCACGACCGCATCGCGGTAGGCCAGGTGGCGATGCATCCACTCGATGGAGTCGGCGTAGATGTTCGGCGTCGCCATCTCCACGGTGGCGGGAAGGTTGATGACGACCCGGTGATCCGGGCTCGGCTTCCAGACGTCATTGACCGCGTTGCACACGTCCACGGCGAAGTCGAGTTCGGTGCCGGTGTAGGACTCCGGGGAATACTCGAAGTAGACGTCGGTACCGGGGACGGTCTCGGTCAGCTTCTGGCAGATCTGCGCGCCCTGTACCGCGATGTCCCGGATACCGTCACGGTCCAGCCCGAACACCACCCGGCGTTGCAGTGTCGAGGTCGAGTTGTAGAGATGGACCACGGCCTGCTTCGAGCCCTTGATGGACTCGAAGGTGCGCGTGATCAGTTCCTCGCGGGCTTGAGTCAGCACCTGAATGGTCACGTCGTGCGGGATCAGGTCACCTTCAACGAGCTGGCGGACGAAGTCGAAGTCGGTCTGGCTCGCGGCCGGGAAACCGACCTCGATCTCCTTGTAGCCCATCTTGACCAGGAGCTCGAACATCCGCCGCTTGCGGGCGGGGCTCATGGGGTCGATCAGGGCTTGGTTGCCGTCGCGCAGATCGACCGCGCACCAGCGCGGGGCCGCGGTGATCACCTTGGCCGGCCAGGTGCGGTCGGTCAGGGCGACGGGGGTATAGGCGGGGTAGCGGTGGATCGGCATGCCGCTGGGCTGCTGAGGGTGGTGCATCGTGGGGCTCCCTGGGTGTGTCGCGAGGTGCGAGGTCGGAAGGGCGCGACCGGCAGGCGCAGCTGGACCCGCGACGAGGGAGCCGGCCCTTACAGGGCCTCGCCGCGGCTGCTAAGGAGGCGGCCCATGCGGGATGGGCGCAGGGGGTGGAGGCGGCACAGACGCATGTGCGAAGCCTACAACAGCGCGCGGCACACCCGGATAAATGAGTGGCGGCGCGTGGGCCGGTCGGGTGTTCTGGAGACATGCATATCGAGCAGCTCGACCCGGCCGACGAGGCCCGGATCGCCGGCGTACTCGCGCTCTGGGCCGCGGCCCAGGCCGTCGACCGGCCCCACGATCCGGCCTTCAGTGCTGCGGCCGAGGGTGGGCGGATCAGGCACCCGCTGCCGGACGAGCCGACCACCTATCACCTGGCCTACGACGGCGCCCGATTGGTCGGGGTTGCCGACATCGAGCTGCCCCACCTGGACAACACCGGCACGGGGTGGACCCAGATTCAGGTGCATCCCGACGCCCGCGGCGCCGGCGTGGGCACCACGCTCGCAGACTACGTAACGGCCCGGCTGCGGGAGGCCGACCGCAAACTCGCCGTGTTCGAATGCCCGATGGACTCCCCCAGCGAGGCCTTCGCCCGCGGACGCGGCGCCGAGCTGGGGATTCTCTCCGCACGTCGGCGCTTGGTCATCGACGACGGTGTGCGCGCGTTGGCCGGCGAGCTTGCCGCCGCGTCCCGCCCCTACGCCGACGGGTATGAGGTACACACCGTCGTCGGCCGCACTCCGGAGCGCTGGATCGATGGCATGGCCTACCTGCACGGGCGGATGTCCACCGATGCCCCACTCGATGACCTGGAGTGGGAGCCGGAGAGCTACGACGCGAATCGGTTACGGGAGCGCGAGGCCAGACTCGAGCCCTGGGGCCTGGTGCAGTACACCGCGCTGGCCGTGCACACCGCCTCCGGCGACGTGGCCGGATTCACCACGATCGGGATGTCCCGCGAGGTCCAAGACGCCGGGTATCAGCACAACACGATCGTCGATCCCGACCACCGTGGGCACCGCCTGGGCACCCTGCTCAAGGTGGAGAACCTGCGCAACACCCTTGCCCACGAGCCTGCTCTGGCGCGGCTGTTCACCTGGAACGCGGTCTCCAACGGCCCGATGATCGCCGTCAACGAGGCCATGGGCTTTCGCCTGTTCGACCATTGGGGCGAGTGGCAGATCCGCCTGTGACGCCGGTCGGCTGGTGATCAACGTGGTGAGCGCAGGCGCGCGGCACGCCGCGCATGCCGTCGCAGCTGCATCAACGTTGATCCTGAGCCGACGGGGCAGCTCGATTCGCCGGGCGCCGCCGTGCTCAGAAGCCGAGTTTGCGTAGGTGTTTCGGGTCGCGCTGCCAGTCCTTGGCGATCCGCACGTGCAGGTCCAGGTGCACCGCCGTGCCGAGCAGGGCCTCGATCTGACGGCGGGCGGTGATGCCGACGTCGCGCAGCCGGGAACCCTGGTGCCCGATCACGATGCCCTTCTGGCTGTCGCGCTCGAGATAGACCTCGGCGCGGATGTCCAGCAGCGGGCGATCAGCGGGCCGGCCCTCCCGGGGGATCATCTCCTCCACCACGACCGCCAGGGAGTGCGGGAGTTCGTCGCGCACGCCCTCCAGCGCGGCCTCGCGAATCAACTCCGCGATCATCACCCGCTCTGGAGAGTCCGTCAGATCTCCGTCGGGGTAGAGCGCCGGGCCGGCCGGCAGCCGGGCCATCAACAGATCGGCGAGTAACTCGACCTGCTCGCCGGCCACCGCCGAGACCGGGATGATCTCGGCGAAGTCGACGCCGGCTCCGATCCCGAGCTGATGGACCGCCAGCAACTGCTCACCGATCTGCGCTTTGCTCGCGGTATCGGTCTTGGTGACGATCGCGAACGCCGGGGTGCTCCCGATCGCCTTGATCATCTCCCCCAGGATGAACCGATCCCCCGGGCCGACCTTCTCATTGGCCGGGATGCACAGCCCCACGACGTCGACCTCGGCCAGCGTCGCGCGCACCAGGTCGTTGAGCCGCTCTCCCAGCAGGGTGCGGGGGCGGTGAAAGCCCGGAGTGTCGACGAGGACCAACTGGGAATCCGGCCTGCTGATGATCCCCCGCACGGTATGCCGAGTGGTCTGGGGCCGGTCGGAGGTGATCGCGACCTTGGTACCGACCAAGGCGTTGGTCAGGGTGGACTTGCCGGTGTTGGGCCGCCCGACGAAGCAGGCGAAGCCGCAGCGGTGCGGTGCCTCGGTGGATCGGGGGGCGCTCACCCAGCGATTCTCCCCCGGATAGGTCACAGTGATGACCATGGGCGATCCCGAGGACCTCGGCGGGGACGCCGTGTGCTGGCTGAATCAGGTGTGCCCGGACTGCGGGGCCATCCGCGAGGCGCCGGCGCCGGCGCCGTGCCCGCGTTGCGAATCGAGCACGGAGCCTGCCTAGCCGGTCCGCCGCACAACCCCGTCGAGCCCGGCGAGGTGCAACGGGACGGTGCGCCCGCCCAGGTCGCTGACCGCCGCGCGGTCTGCCGCCACCAACTCCGCGACCTCGCTCACCAGCGCCGCTGCCTCCAGAGCGCGGGCGCCGCTGGCGACCGCCATCACGACTGCGGCCTGGACCGCGGAAATCTGCAACGAGGACAGCTCAACGGTGCTCGCGGCGTAGGTGCGGCCGGTGTCATCGCGCACCGCGGCACCCTCCGCAGCGCCATTGCGCGCCCGGGTGGCCCGGGCCAGCGTCACCAGCTTGGCGTCCTCCGCGCTCACCTCGGCCACGGCAGAACCCTAGAGGTGTTCGCCCGCGCCTGGCGCGCCGGTATCTTCGTCCGGCTCGGGCTCTTCGGTGACCAACACCGTGGTGATCCGGTTACGCCGACCGGCTACCGTCTCCGCCCGCAGGCGCAACCCCGCCACGACGACCTCGGCGCCCGGAATCGGCACCCGGCCAAGGTGCTTGGCGAGCAACCCGCCGACGGTCTCCACGTCCTCGTCGTCGATCTTTCGGTCGAATGCCTCGCCCAGCTCGTCCACCGGCAGCCGGGCGATCACCCGCACCGAGCCGTCGTCGAGTCGCTCGACCGGTGGGCGCTCGCTGTCGTACTCGTCCGCGATTTCTCCGACGATCTCCTCGACCAGATCTTCCAGCGTCACCAGCCCGGCCGTGCCGCCGTACTCATCGACCAAGATGGCGATGTGAGACTGGCTCAGCTGCATCTCCTTGAGCAGATCGTCGACGGCCTTGGAGTCCGGAACGAAGATGGCTGAACGCATCACCGAGGAGACCAGTTCCCGGCTTTCACATTCGCCGTCGGTGAAGGTACGGCGCACGACGTCCTTGAGATAAACGACCCCCAGGATGTCGTCTTCTCCGGAACCGATCACGGGAATTCGGGAGAACCCGCTGCGCAGCGCGAGGGAGGTCGCCTGGCGCAGGGTCTTGTCGCATCCGATGACCACCATGTCGGTGCGCGGGACCATCACCTCGCGCACGATCGTGTCCCCGAACTCGAAGACCGAGTGCACCATGCGTCGCTCGTCGTCCTCGATGACCTCGGACTCCTCCGCAGCCATGTCGACGAGATCACGCAGCTCGGCCTCGGAGGCAAATGGACCCTCCCGGAAGCCCTTGCCCGGGGTGAGCGCGTTGCCGAGCAGAATCAGCAGGCGAGGCACCGGGCCGAGCAAGGCGGCCAGCGGCGGGAGGACCGCGCCGGCAAGCAGGCTCACTGGGCCGACGTGCTGGCGCCCAAGGGTGCGCGGGGACACCCCGACGGCGATGTAGGACGACGCCACCATGACCACCGCCGTCAGCGCTACGGCGGCCGGGCGATTCTCGACCCGCCCCACCATCACCACGGCCACCAGCGCCGTTGCTGTCAGCTCGCAGAACAACCGCAGCAGCAACGCCAGATTGAGATACCGAGGGGTGTCCTCGATGATCGCGCGCAGCCGCCTCGCCCCGCGCCGCGCAGTACGTTCGAGCTCGGCGACCTTGCCGCGCGAGAGCCGCGATATCGCCGACTCCATCGCCGCAAAGGTCCCGGCCACCACCACCAGCAGGACCGCCAGAGCTATCAGGGCGCCGTCAGATCCCATCGGCGCGCCAGCTCGCGAGCAGGGAGTTCTGTTCGGCGAACATCACCTTCGCAGCTGCGGGCTCGTCGTGGTCGTAACCCAGCAGGTGAAGCAAGCCGTGAACAGTGAGCAGGTGCAGTTCGGAGGCCATGGAGTGCCCGGCCGCGCTCGCCTGACGTGCAGCGACCTCCGGGCACAGCACGACGTCGCCGAGTAATCCGGGAGCGGCCTCGCCATCATCGCGACGGCCCGGGCGCAGCTCGTCCATGGGGAAGGCGAGTACGTCGGTAGGCCCGGATTGGTCCATCCACCGCACGTGTAGCTGTTCCATCGTCGCGGCGTCGACCAACAGCACCGAGAGCTCCGCCGCCGGGTGGATGCCCTGCGCGTCGAGCACATGGCGCACCAGATCCAGGAACGGATCCACCTCGACTACGATCCCGGATTCGTTGCAGATGTCGACGTTCATCGCCGCCGCGTCATCGGCGTGCACCGCCGCGGCTCGCTGGACGCCTGCCGTCGGCCTGGGTGGCGTCCCAGCGCCCGTAGGCCTCCACGATCTCGGAGACCAGCTGGTGGCGCACGACGTCGCCGGCGCTCAGCCAACAAAAACTGACGTCGCGTAACCCGTCGAGGATGCCCTGAATGATCCGCAGCCCGCTGGTGGTACCTGAGGGCAGGTCAACCTGGGTGACGTCTCCGGTGACCACGATCTTCGACCCGAAACCCAGGCGGGTCAGGAACATCTTCATCTGCTCCGCGGAGCTGTTCTGCGCCTCGTCGAGAATGATGAACGCGTTATTGAGGGTGTTGTGAGTGAGCAGGAAATCCTCGGTCACGTAGAGCGAGTCCGCCGCGGCGACCGCAATACACACGCAATCGGCCGAACCGGCAGGTTCAATGCTGTCGATGTAGCGCATCGGCCTCCCGCTTCCACCGGCCTCGCGGTAAGCGGTGGCCTTTCGATCCAGGCGGAAGGGCTCGACCCCGATGGGGAGCCGAATATCGAGCACGAATGCGTCGTGGTTATAGGGCACCGGTCGGCCGTTGGCGAAACCCGGCTTGCGACCTTCCGCGACGCGAGTGCGCCAGTAGGCGACCCCACCCAATGACCGCACCAAGAACAGGACGTCGTCGCGCAGCTGAGGCGAGGTCGTGCAGTACTGAACCCGACAGGTTCGGTTCGCCTGCCTCACCGGCCCACCGTCGGTGTCGAGCAGGCCCTGCAGGACACCGAGCTGGACCTCCGACGCATTGTGCAGATAGTTGGCCGGGACGAACTTGGTGTGAGACTTCGTCCCCCACAACCCCAACTCACGGGCGAGCGCCGTCACGGGGTTGACGACGGCGAGGGCCGCTGCGGATCCAGCGACGCGGTTGATGGTGTAGTCGATTGTGCTTCTCCGACGTAGCGTGATGTCAGGGATCCCGGCCTCAAGTCTTTCGACCAGCTCAGGGTCTGTGGTGGTGAAGCCGGGCGTGGTCGTGCCGGAGAGGCAGCCGTCGCCGAGCATGAGGCCCAACGCGTAAGGATCCATCGGGACGAGCGAGGGGTAGAACTGAGCCGGCGCGCTCAGCAGCGGCAGCTCGTAGCGGTGGTAGTGGGCAGCACGAAGGTTGCCTCTCATTTCGGTCGTCGTCAGCACCCGCCGGGGCTTGTTCCGACGGACGTCGTCGCGAGTGGAAACCGCCCACAGGTGCTCGCCGGACGCCAACGTGGACGCGCCGTCCTGGGTCGACACTCGAAAGATCTCTTGCGCGCCCTGCGGATAGACACCGAGGACAGCGGTTGGCTTGCCATCGGAACCGATGACCAGATCGCCTACCTGCAGTTCGCCGATCGGCGCGAATCCCGCGGGGGTCAGCACGTTGGTTGTCAGCGGGTGCGCGCGGCCACGCATGTACGCCAGTGGGGCGACCTCGATGACGCCGTCGGTGAGCAGGCGCGGCACGGCGTCGGGATCCATCATGTCCCGCAGGGCGTCGTAGAGCGGGCGCAGGTACGGGTCGATCTTCTCGTAGAGGGTGCCGGGCAGGAAACCCAGTCGCTCACCGGCCTCGACCGCCGGCCGGGTCAAGATGATGCGGTCGACCTGCTTGGTCTGCAGCGCCTGTACGGCCTTGGCCACGGCCAGGTACGTCTTGCCGGTACCGGCCGGGCCGATCCCGAAGGTGATCGTGGAGTTCTCGATCGCGTCGACGTAGCGCTTCTGGTTCAGCGTCTTCGGCCGGATCGAGCGGCCACGCGTCGACAGGATGTCCGCGGTGAGCACCTCGGCGGGGCGTAGCTGTGTGTGGTGGCGCAGCATCTGGATCGAGCGGCGCACCGAATCCGCCGACAGCGGCGCCCCGGTGCGCAGCACCACGACGAGTTCGTCGAAGAGCCGTTCAATCAGCGCGATCTCGGGCTGGGCACCGGTCAGGGTGATCTCATTGCCGCGGGCGAGGAAGTCCACTGCGGGGAAGGCCGCCTCCACGGTGCGCAAGTACTCATCGCCCGGCCCCAACAGCCCCACCATCGGGACGCCGGGTGGGACGACGATCTTGTGCGACGCGGGCGAAGTCTCGGTCATGTCCCCCGATTCTAGTGGTGTGTCTGAGAATTGAGGTGGTGGATGCGGTGATCAGCCGGGATGCATCGCAAGGCGGAGGAGGAGGCCCGATGCGGAGCATCGGGCGACGACAACAACGCAGCGAGGCGCCCGGCTGGCGCCGCAGACGCCGCCG
>JBQTII010000021.1:0-71570 GCA_052388275.1 Sporichthyaceae bacterium
GCAGTTGCCGCAACGTCCGATGGGACACCGCAACGTCCGAAGGGGTGGTCGCTATAGCGACCACCCCTTCGGACGTTGCGGTGTCCCATCGGACGTTGCGGCAACTGCCGACTCAGGTCGCCCCGCCCAGCTCCGCGGCGGTGGTGGCCGTGACGTCGGTGAGGCGGTACCTGTCCAAGGCGGCGCGCACGGTGGAGGTCTTGACCTCACCGCGGCGGGCCAATTCGGAGAGCGTGCGCACCACGATCGTCTGCGCGTCGACGCCGAAATGCCGGCGCAGCGCCGCCCGGGTGTCCGAGCGCCCGAACCCGTCCGTGCCCAGGGACACGAAGTCACCTGGGACCCAGCGTGCGATCTGGTCCGGGACGGCCTTCATCCAGTCGCTGACCGCGACCACCGGACCCGGTGCTCCGGACAGTGCGCGCGTGATGAACGGGACCGCGGCCTGAGCATCGGGGTGCAGCATCGTGGTCTGCTCGCAGCCCATGGCCTCGCGGCGCAGCTGGGTCCAGCTGGTCACCGACCACACGTCGGCCGCTACGCCCCACTCGGCGGCGAGCAGGCGCGCCGCCTCCAGCGCCCACATCATGGCGGGACCGGAGGCCAGCAGTTGGGCCCTTGGCGCGGCCTCGCCGAGCGCGGGGGCACTCTGGTAGCGGTAGAGCCCGCGCAGGATGTCCGAGACGTCGACGTGTTCGGGCTGGGCCGGCTGTACGTACGGCTCGTTGTAGAGCGTCAGGTAATAGAAGATGTCCTCACCGTGCGGGAAAGCCGGGCTGGACCCGTACATCCGGCGCAGTCCGTCGGCCACGATGTGCCCGACCTCGTAGCCGAACGCGGGATCGTAGGCCACGCACGACGGGTTGGTCGAGGCGAGCAGGATCGAGTGCCCGTCCTCGTGTTGCAGGCCCTCGCCGTTGAGCGTGGTGCGTCCCGCCGTGGCGCCGAGCATGAAGCCCCGGCCGAGCTGGTCGGCGAAGGCCCACGCCGCATCGCCGGTGCGCTGGAAGCCGAACATCGAGTAGAAGATGTACATACCGATCATGTGCTCACCGTGCGTGGCGTAGGCCGTCCCGGCCGCGACGAGTGACCCCATCGCGCCTGCCTCGCTGATGCCCTCGTGCAGGATCTGACCCTGCGTCGATTCCTTGTAGGACAGCAGCAGGGATCGGTCGACGGCGTCGTAGAGCTGGCCGTGCGGGGAGTAGATCTTGGCCGTGGGGAAGATCGAGTCCAGCCCGAACGTGCGCGCCTCATCCGGGATGATCGGCACGATCCGGTGCCCGATCGCAGGGTCCTTGAGCAGATCGCGCAGCAGGCGGACGAAGGCCATGGTGGTGGCCACGGTCTGCTTGCCCGATCCGGCCGCCAGTTCGGCGTACATCTCGGGTCCGGGCAGCGTGACGGACTTGGCTCGCACCACTCGCGACGGCAGGTAACCGCCGAGCGCGGCGCGCCGCTCGCGCAGGTACTCCTGCTCCTCGGATTTCTCACCCGGGTGGCAGTACGGCGGCAGGTCCGCCCCCAGCGCCGCGTCGGTGATCGGCAGGTGCAGGCGGTCGCGGAACTCCATCAGGTCGGCCTTGGTGAGCTTCTTCATCTGGTGCGTGGAGTTGCGCGCCTCGAAACTTTTGAGCGTCCAGCCTTTGATGGTGTGGGCCAGGATCACCGTGGGCTGCCCGACGTGGTCCTGGGCGGCCTTGAACGCCGCGTAGACCTTGCGGTAGTCGTGTCCGCCGCGGGAGAGCTTGGTCAGCGCGTCGTCGGTGTAGCCGGCCACCATCTTGCGCAGCCGCGGATCGCGGCCGAAGAAGTGCTCACGGGTGTAGGCGCCGGACTCGGTCGTGTAGGTCTGGAACTGCCCGTCCGGGGTGGTGTTCATCGCATTGACCAGGACGCCGTCGACGTCGGCGGCGAGCAGCGGGTCCCAGTCCCGACCCCACACGACCTTGATGACGTTCCAGCCGGCCCCGCGAAACACCGACTCCAGTTCCTGGATGATCTTGCCGTTGCCGCGCACCGGGCCGTCCAGGCGCTGCAGGTTGCAGTTGATGACGAAGGTCAGGTTGTCCAATTCCTCGCGGGCAGCGACCCCGATCGCACCAAGGGACTCGGGCTCGTCCATCTCGCCGTCGCCGAGGAAAGCCCACACGTGCGAGCGCGAGGTGTCCTTGATCTGACGGTTCAACAGGTACCGGTTGAACCGGGCCTGATAGATCGCGTGCAACGGGCCCAGGCCCATCGACACGGTGGGGAACTCCCAGAAGTCCGGCATGAGGCGCGGGTGCGGGTAACTCGGCAGCCCGCCGCCGGGATTGGTCAGTTCCTGACGGAAGCCGTCGAGTTGGGCCGTCGAGAGGCGGCCCTCCAAAAATGCGCGGGCGTAGATGCCGGGGGAGGCGTGGCCCTGCACGAACACCTGGTCCCCGGACTCCCCGCCGGCCTTGCCGCGGAAGAAATGGTTGAACGCCACCTCGTACAGCGAGGCGGAGGAGGCATAGGTCGCGATATGGCCACCGACCCCGACGCCCGGGCGGTTCGCCCGCGAGACCATGACCGCGGCGTTCCAGCGGATGTAGGCGCGGATCCGGCGCTCGACGTGCTCGTCACCGGGGAACCACGGCTCGGATTCGGTGCCGATGGTGTTGATGTAGTCGGTGCTGCGCAGGGCCGGTACGCCGATCTGGCGCTCGCGGGCCCGCTCCAGCAGGCGCAGCATCAGATAGCGCGCCCGCCCGCGCCCGCCGCCGTCGATGACCGCGTCCAGGGAGGAGAGCCATTCGCGGGTCTCCTCCGGATCGATGTCCGGCAGGTGCGTGGGCAGGCCGTCGCTGATCACGGAGAACCGTTCGCGTCCTGAGGTCACAGGTTTCGCCCCGTTCTGGACTGGGAAATCCCGGAGGTGGCCGGGATGATCTCGTCGGGTCTGACACCCCTATCGTCTCTGGTGGCGGCCCGGATACTTGCATTGGGCGCGGCTGACCGGATGGACTACCCGTGGTCCCTCGCACCGACGGACCCTGCGCGAGGATGGAGATTCGACAGTGGGCACCAGCGCCGATGGCGCAATGACGTCGTCACGGCTTGGATTCCTCCCGGGCCAGGTGGTCCAGGAACTCGGCTACGACGACGACGTCGATCACGACCTGCGAGAGGCGATCGAGGACATCATCGGCTCCGAACTCGCCGATGAGGATTACGCCGAGGTCGCCGACACCGTCCTGCTGTGGTGGCGCGACGGCGACGGGGACCTGGTCGACGCCCTGGTCGACGCCCTGACCTCCCTGGCCGATGGCGGGGTGATCTGGGTGCTCACCCCGAAGGCGGGCAGGATCGGGCACGTCGAGCCCAGTGACATCGGCGAGGCCGCACCGACCGCGGGGCTGTCCCAGACCTCCAGCATCAGCGCCGCCCCGGATTGGTCGGGAACTCGCCTGGTCGCGCCGAAGGCGGCACGCCCCGGCCCCAAGCAGCGCTGAGGTGGCCCTCGAGCTCGGGGCGAAAGCGCCCGACTTCGCGTTGCGCGATCAGCACAACGTGATCATCACCCTGGCCGAGCAGCGGGGTAAAAGTGTCTTGGTGGTGTTCTACCCGCTCGCCTTCACCGGGGTCTGTGCCGGGGAGCTGAAGCTGATCCAGTCCGAGCTCGCCTCGTTTCAGAACGATGCGGTGGCGGTGCTCGGCGTCTCCGTCGACTCTCCGTACACCCAGCGGGTCTTCGCCGACCGCGAAGGCCTCACCTTCCCGCTGCTCTCGGACTTCTGGCCGCACGGCGCGACCGCGATCGACTACGGCGTGTTCGAGCCGGAAGCGGGCGTGGCGACCCGGGCCAGCTTCCTGATCGACGGCGAGGGCATCGTGCGCTGGCGCGTGCTCAATGACATCTCCCACCCGCGCGATCAGGCCGAGTACCACCAGGCCCTGGCCGCCTTGGGCATGGACAACGGCTCCGGCGTCGCCGACGGGGGCTGACGGCATAATCGCTGACGACGGGCGCATAGCTCAGTGGTAGAGCGCCGCCCTTACAAGGCGGATGTCGGGGGTTCGACACCCTCTGCGCCCACCCGTTCGTCGGCCGGCGATCAACGTTGACACTGGTGGGGCGCCGCGCACTGGCGCGGGCGCCCCGTCAGTCACCACCCTGATCTCCAGCCGACGCCGCGTTCAGCTAGCCGAGACCTCGAAGCAGTGCACGCCGGCCCCGTCGACGTGGCGGCGCAGCCTGCCGCGATCGGCCAGAACGACCAGGTGGGCGTAGGTCTCACCGATCGCCAGGATCTGGTTGAAGACCGTCAGCTCCTCGAATGGGGTCAGTCGCCGGGTCCAGCCGATGCGTCGCGCCGTCTCGAACGGGGTGCCGGTCCCGGCCAGCGCAGCGGCGTGGGTGGCCTCGAGGCGGACCTCGTGGTGCGCGAGCAGCTCCGTCACCCGCTGGTGCACGCTCTCCCCGGGCGCCCCGTGCGCCGGGAGCATCCGGACGTCGGGGTAGGCCAGCAGCAGACGCAGGGAACGCAGGTAGTCCCCGAGCGGGTCCTCGACCCGGGCCGGTTCGAAGCCGATCGACGGGGTGATGTGCGGCAGGACGTGGTCGCCGGTGAACAGCACCCCCGCGGCCGGGTCCAGGAACACCAGATGCCCACGGGTGTGGCCAGGGGTCTGGATCGCCGTCAGAGTTCGCGCCCCGACCCGGAGCTCGGCACCACCGTCGATCCACTCATCGGGCGGGCCGAAGGAGGCGGCTGCCGCCTCGCGGGCCGCCGGCGGGTAGGCGGCCATCCAGTCCTGGACCAGATGGTTCGCGCCCAGCATCGGGAGCAGGCGGGCCGCGGTGCTGCCGGTGTCGATGGTGGCCCGTTCGATGTTGGCCTGCTCCCCGGCGCCGACGGCGACCTTGGTGCCCAGCGTGCGTTGCAGGGCGATGCCGAGGGTGTAGTGATCGCGGTGGGCGTGGGTCACCAGGAATCGCGAGATGCTCTCCAGCCCGTAGCCGAGCTCGCCGAGGGCGGCCTCCAGCGCGCTGCGGGCCTCGGTGAGCGCCCAGCCCGAGTCGATCAGTACGCATCCGCCGGCCGTGGCCAGCACGTAGACGTTGACGGCACGTAGCCCGTCGTTCGGCATCGGCAACGGGATGCGGTGCACCCCGGGGGCCACCTCGTAGGCGCCCGGCGTGGTCCAGTCCGGTGCGGGCGCGGCGCTCGCCTGGGGCACACCCTCCTCGCACACACCGGCACCGTAGCCAGCGCCACCGCAGCGCGGGATCACCGGGGGAGCGAGCCGCCGGGGTAGCGTCGCCAATCGTGGCGGACATCATCGATCCCGGCCCGGGGCCCAGCCTCGCCGAGGTCGTCGCCGTCATCGGGCGGTACTACGACCCCCGGTGGGCGCAGCCCTGGGACGCGGTCGGGCTGGTGTGCGGAGACCCGGACGCGCCGGTGCGCAAGGTGCTCTTTGCCGTCGACCCGGTCGCCGCCGTCGTCTCCGAGGCCCTGGCCTGGGGCGCGGACCTGCTGGTGACCCACCATCCGCTCTTCCTGCGCGGGGTGCACGGTGTCCCGGCGACGACGTACAAGGGCCGCCTCGTGCACCGCCTGATCACCGGGGGCGCCGCGTTGCTGGTCGCGCACACCAACGCCGATTGCGCGAGCGGCGGGGTCAACGATGCGCTGACCGATGCGCTCGCTCTGCCGCGCGGACTACCGATCGAGGCGGATCCGGCCGACCCGCTGGACAAGCTCACGACGTTCGTGCCGCACGCCGACGCCGAGCGACTGCTGGACGCCTTGGCCGCCGCCGGGGCCGGCGCGATCGGGGACTACGAGCGGTGCGCCTTCACCACGACCGGCACCGGCACGTTCCGGCCGCGACCCGGCGCGAGACCGGCCATCGGGCAGGTCGGCGCCGTCGAGACGGTGGGCGAAAGCAGGCTGGAGCTGGTCCTGCCGCGCGCGCGCCGGGCGGCCGTCGTGGCCGCGCTGCGGGCGGCGCACCCCTACCAGGAGCCGGCCTTCGACGTCATCGAGCTCGCTGCGCTGCAGGGTGCGCGCGGGATCGGGCGGATCTGCGAACTCGCAGAACCCGAGACGTTGACAGCGTTCGTTGAGCGTGTTCGCTGCGGGTTGCCGGCCACGGCAAGCGGGATTCGCGTGGCTGGTGACGCGCAGCGCCTGGTGCGCCGGGTTGCGGTCTGCGGCGGGGCCGGGGATTCCCTGCTGGGCGCGGTGCGCGCCGCGCAGGTGGACGTGTACGTCACTGCGGACCTGCGCCACCACCCCGCCTCGGAGGCGATGGAGGCCGCTGGACCCGCATTGGTCGACGTCGCGCACTGGGCGAGCGAGTGGCCCTGGCTCGCCCACGGGGCCGCTGCCCTGGCGGCGGGGCTGGCCGCCTGCGGTTACCTGGATACGGTGGAGACCCGCGTCAGCACCGTGGTCACCGATCCGTGGACCACGCAGCTGCCCGGCGCGCCCTGAACCCCCGGGAGGGACACTGAACGCCGCGCTCGCCGATCAGTGGCGCCTGCTCGATCTGCAGTCCCTGGACACTCGCGCAGACCAGCTGGCGCACCGCCGCCGCGTTCTGCCCGAGTTGGCCGCGATCACCGAGCGCTCGGGGCGCTCCGCCGTGCTGCGCGACCTGCTCGTGGCGGCCCGCACCTCCGATTCCGATATCGGTCGTGAGCAGACCAAGGCCGAGGCTGATGTCGATACCGTTCGCACCCGGTCCACCCGTGATCAGCAGCGCCTGGACGCCGGTACCGTCTCCTCCGCCAAGGAGCTGGAGAGCCTGCAGCACGAGATCGCCAGCCTCGCCCGCCGCCAGGGCGACCTGGAGGACGCGGTGCTGGAGATCATGGAACGTCGCGAGAGCGTGCAGACGCGGATCAGCGAGCTGGACGCGGAGAACGACGCGCTGGGCGGCGAACTGCAGCGCCTGCAGGGTGCTCGCGACGCCGCCTTCGCCGAGATCGACTCCGAGATCGCCGAGATCACCTCCCAGCGCACGATGCTGGCCGGTGGACTGCCGGTGGACCTGGTCGCGCTGTACGAGAAGCTGCGGGCCACCTCGGACGGTGTCGGTGCCGCGGCGCTGCGCCGAGGCCGGTGCGAGGGCTGCCGGATGGAACTCGCCTCGACCGAGCTGTCAGCTCTTCGCGTCAAGGCAGCGGATGAGATCACTCGCTGCGAGGAGTGCCGCCGCATCCTCATCCGCGTCTCCGACTCTGGGCTCTAGGCGGGGGGCCGGATGGGACGCAGGCTGGTCGTCGAAGCCGATGGGGCCGCACGTGGCAATCCGGGGCCGGCTTCCTACGGTGCGTTGGTGCGTGATGCGGACACCGGTAAGGTGCTCGCCGAGCGGGGTGCGGCGCTCGGGGAGGCGACCAACAACGTCGCCGAGTACTCGGGACTGATCGCCGCGCTGGAGGCTGCCTTCGCCATCGACCCCGAAGCCGAGGTCGAGGTCCGGATGGACTCCAAGCTGGTCATCGAGCAGATGGCGGGGCGCTGGCAGATCAAGCACCCGGGTCTGCGTCCCCTGGCCCTGCGGGCGCGCAACCTGATCCGCCATCACGACCGCGTGCGGTGGACGTGGATCCCGCGCGCGCAGAACTCCCACGCCGACCGCCTGGCCAATGCGGCACTCGACGGCACCGGCGGCTCCGGTACGGCTGCCGCCAAGGCGCCCCCCGCCTGTGCGGGTACACAGGTCGTCTCCGTGCAGCCGCTGGCCAAAGAGGTTGCGCTCAGCACCGGGACGACGCCGAAGATCATCGGCTGGGCAACGGATCTGGGCGCTGTGACGACGTTGCGGCTGTTGCGCCACGGCGAGACCCCGCACACGGTGGAGAGGCGGTTCTCCGGGTGCCGCTTCGATCCGCCGCTGTCCGAGCGGGGCCAGGGTCAGGCGAATGTGACAGCACGTCATCTAGCCGGTCTCGGCGGAATCGACGTCATCGTGTCCTCGCCACTGCAGCGGGCCCGCCAGACCGCCCAGGCCGTCGCCGCCACCCTGGGTCTTCAGGTCGCGATCGAGGCGGACCTACGCGAGTGCGACTTCGGGGACTGGGACGGGCTGACCTTCGCCGAGGCCAAGGCCGGCTGGGGTGATCGCCTTGGCGCGTGGCTGTCCACCCCGGAGCTGTCCCCGCCTGGCGGGGAATGCCTGCTGGCACTGTCCCAACGGGTCGAGGCGGCCCAGGCCCGCATCCTCACCGAGCACGCGGGACGCGGTGTGCTGATCGTCGGCCACGTCGGCTCGATCAAGATGCTGGTCCGCGCCGCATTGGACGCCCCGATCGCCACGATCCACCGTCTACAGCTCGCGCCGGCGGCGCTGTGCACGGTGCGCTGGTACGGCGATGGCAACTCCGCGCTGCATGCGTACAACGAGACTGCTCATCTCGGTGAGTGGGCCCGGGCGGAGGGCGGCTGAATGTCGCTGGAGGAGGCTTCGCCCTGGTTGAACTGGGCCCGCAAGCTCGACGCGATGTCCAGGATCGGGCTCACCTTCGCGGAGAACCCCTACGAGATCCGCCGTTACGGCGAACTCGGATCGATCGCCCGGGCGATGCTCACCGAGTTGTCCACTCGCCCCGACGTCGAGGCGCTCGAGCTGTATCTGCCGTCCGAGGGCTACGTGACCCCGAAGGTCGATGTGCGGGCCGCGGTCTTCAACGCCGCCGGCGAACTCCTGCTGGTGCGCGAGGTCGCCGACGGGCATTGGTCACTGCCCGGGGGCTGGGCCGACGTCGGGGACTCCCCGAAGACGTCCGCGGCACGCGAGGTGCGCGAGGAGTCCGGGTATGAGGCGCGCTTGACCCACCTGGTCGGGGTCTTCGACGCCCACCATCCCGGCTCACCCTTCTCGGCCTACAAGCTGGTCTTCGCCGGTGAGGTCATCGGCGGCGAGGCGGGCGGGGACCATGAGACCGACGGCGTCGGTTTCTATGCCCGCGGCGCGCTGCCCCCACTGAGCCACCGGCGCACCCCGGACCGGGTCATCGACGCCGCCTTCGCGCACCACGCCGACCCGAGTCTGCCCGCGCTCTTCGAGTAGCCGGGAGGGATACCGCCCCCCGGGGCTGGCATCTTCTGGGTGTGTCGCGGGCCTACGGGCCCAGGTATAGGCCCGGGACACACACAGAAGTTGGGTCAGATGTTCGCCGCGGCCGCAGCCTGCGCGGCGATCAGCCGGTGCACCTGGCGCAGCTTGTCCACTACCGGCGCGGACAACACGAACGGATACAGATCGTGCTTGCCCATGCTTCGGTTGACGGCATTGAGGGCGTAGGTCAACGGCAGCCAGGTGTCGATGAGCATGTCGAAGTCGTCCATGTCCTCCAGCGGCACCGAGGACAGTGGCGCCTGCTCCGAGGGGGCAGTGGAGATGACCGGGCCGGTGACCACGACCCCGAAGGCCGCCGCGGTCTGCAGGCTGTCGCGGATGTGCAGGTAATGCGCGAAGGTCTCCGCCCAGTCCTCCCAGGGATGTGCGGTGGCATAGACCGAGACGAAGTGCTGGTCCCAATCCGGGCGCGGATCGCTGTCGTAGTGCGCTGCCAGGGCCAGTCCATAGTCCGCGCGCTCGTCGCCGAAGGTGGCCCGGAAACCCGACAGGGCCGGCGTGTGCTCCACCAGCACCGTCCAGTACCAGTGCCCGACCTCGTGACGCACGTGCCCGAGCAGCGTGCGGTAGGGCTCGGCCAGGCGCACCCGCAGCGCCTCGCGGTGGCCATCGTCGCCCTCGGCGAGGTCGATGGTGATGATGCCGTCGGCATGACCGGTGATGACCTGCTCCTGTGCACTGGAAAGCAGGTCGAAGGCGAGCCCCCGCGCCGGGTCGTGCTCGCGCGAGATCACCGGCAGGCCCAGGTCGTCGAGTTGGTAGAGCAGGCGGCGCAGCGCCGCCTGGGCACGGGCGAAGGCGGCCAGGGCGCCGGTGTCACCGTCCGGCGGGCGGGTCCGGGTCAGCGCGCAGCACGGGCACAGCCCCTGCTGATCGAGCGGGTCACGCACCCAGTTGCAGGTGGCCAGCACCGCATTCGCGCAGCGCAGGGCGGGCTCGCAGATCACGAAATCCGCCCGGGATCGTTCGAATCCCAGACTCGCGCCACAGGCCAAGCACTGGCTGTTCTCGAAGTGGATCAGCGCCCCGCAGGTGGGACAGCAGAAGGCGCGCACCTGAGCACGTTACCCAGCAGGGAGCTCCTTCATGTCCACCGAGACCGTCATGGTGTTCTCGGCGCTCTCGGTGAAGATCACCCCGCGCAGCGGCGGCACATCGGCGTAATCCCGACCGACCGCGGTCACGACGTAGGAATCATCGACGAAGGTGTGATTGGTCGGGTCGATGTCGACCCAGCCCAGCTCGGGGGCGAAGACCGAGACCCAGGCGTGCGAGGCGTCCGCGCCGAGGAGCTTGGGTTTGCCCGGTGGCGGGCGGGTCTCCAGGTAGCCACTGACGTAACGCGCTGCCAGCCCGGTGCAGCGCAGCGAGGCCACCGCGAGGTGCGCGAAGTCCTGGCAGACCCCCTTACCTCGTTCCAGCAGCTCGGGCAGCGTGGTTCCGATCGTGGTGGAGCCGCTGACGTAGGTGAAGCGCTCAGCGATCCGGGCGAGCAACCGGGTGAGGACCTCATCGAGGCTGGCGCCGGGCCGGACCAGGTCGGCCGCGAAGGCATCGACCGCCGGTGAGCGGGCGACCATCGGCGAGGGCAACGTGAACTGGCGCGCCCCCAGCAGCTCCGGCGTCAGGTCGGTTCGGTCGGCCAGGCGTTCGCGGACCTCGCGCGCGCGCATCGAGCGCAGGTGCTCGCGGTGCCCGCCGCCTCGAGCGACCGCGACCGTGGAGGTTGCCGTGACGGCGAGGCGCCGGTGCGGGGTGCGGACGTCGAAGTACAGCGAGCGGTTGCCGAAGTAGTCGCTGTGCTCGCGTAGCTGGGCAGCGTCCGGTTCCACCGTCACCTGCGCAGTCAGTCGCTGTTGCCCGTCACCGTGACGGGGGATCAGGTGAGCGCGGCCGTAACTGGCGACCACATCGTCGTCATAGAGGTATTCGGTGCGGTGGGTCAGGTGCCAGACCCGGTCCGCCCTCACCACGTCGGCCACGAGGTGAGGTTCGTGTCGAGCTGACGTTGCGGGGCCGGTGCGACGAAGAAGATCTTCTCGACGTCGAGAGCGAGGTGAGCCAGGTCATCGCGCAGTTGGGTCAGCAGGTCCCGCAGGCCGTCGCGGTGCCCACGCCGGGTGAGTGCGGCCAGGGCAGCGGTGTCGGTGGAACGCAGACGTGCCCGCATCGCGGTGAGCGTGTCGCGGACCGCGGCAATCCGTTCGCCCTCGGCGGGGATGCGCTCCAGGGCCTCGCCGAGACGGTCCAGCGCGAACGCCACCGCGCGGGGGTTCTCCCGGTCGGTGAGCAGCAGATCGAGCACGGTGGCCACGTTCGCCCGCGCCGTGTAGCGGCGGCGGTAGGTGATGATGCTCTCCGTCGCGATCAGCACTGACTCCACGACGAGGCTGTCCTCGTCGGCGGGGCGCTCGCCCGGAAGGGTCGCGCCGAGCAGGGCGACGACATGTTGCGCGCGCTCGACGCGGCGGCCCATCTCGCAGAAGCGCCAGCCCACGTCCCGGACCAGGGATTCCGCCGACAGTCCGGAGAGGGCGAGCAGCCCCTGCAGGACGCGGGAGAGCGCGGTCATCGTCCCGGCGGGCAGCCCCGGCGCACCGGTGCGTACCGCCGAGCGCACCGCGAGAGCCTGTAGCTCACGTTCCAGGGAGCCCAGCACCAGCCAGGTGTCGGTGGAGAGCTGCTCGCGGACGTCGCCGCAGACCTCGGTCAGGCGGCGGACCGCATAGGCCAGGCTCCCGGCGCGGTTGGCATGAAGCAGCATCGCGAGCAACTCGTCCGCGTGCGCGGCGAAGCGCGTGTCCGCGCTCATGCCGGTGAAGCTGGGCGAGGTAGTCGTGACCTCGCTCAGCGCGCCGAGCAGGGCCGCCAGGGCGGCGGCGCCGGCGTTCTCCGGTGAGTTGTGGAAATCTGCCCAGCGGTCGATGACCGCACGCAGCAGCCGGGCGGTGTCCTCGGCGCGCTCGGCGTACCGGCCCAGCCAGAACATGTCCTCGGTGACGCGCGGGGAGATCGTCATGGGCAGGATCGCAGAGGGCGTCGCCTCGCGCACCCAGGGCTCCGCCATGGGGGTACCGCGGGTGTTGCGGATCCACACGTCCTTCGAGGTCGGCGATACGTGATGATACGTCAGATCATGAGGGTGGGCGTGCACATGGCCGAGCCCACCGGTCATCACCTGGTAACCGCTGCCAGCGGCAACCGTGAACGTACGCAGCGTCAGATCCTGCGGGTGCAGGTCGTCGCCGACCACGTTGGGTGCCGTCGAGCAGGGCAGCGCCTGCTGACCCACCCAGGCGTAGGGCTCGTAGGAGATCTGTGCAATCAGTTCGGCGCGCGCCGTGGCCGAGAGCTCCCAGCCGTTGACGTGGGTGCGCCCGATGCCGCGGGCGAGCGGTTTGATGACGAGGTTGTCGAGCTCGGCCAGGACACGAGTTCGCCCGCCGGTGTCCCCGCACCACCATGTCGGCACCGATTTGAGCCGCAGCGGCTCATCGAGCAGCAGCTGGGCCAGGGCGGGCAGGAAGGGGAGCAATCCGGGATTCTCCAGCACCCCCGAGCCGAGCGAGTTGACCACGGTGACGGTGCCCAGGCGCGCGGCTTCGACCAGGCCCGGCACGCCAAGCTCGGAGTCCGGGCGCAGGTCGAGCGGATCGCAGAACCAGCTGTCGACGCGGCGCAGGATCACATCGACGGCCTCCAGTCGCCCCAGCGTTCGCTGCCATACCCGACCGTCGGTGACCACGAGGTCACCGCCCTGGACCAGCGGATAGCCCAGCAGGGTCGAGAGGTAGGCCTGCTCGAAGGCGGTCTCGCTCGCCGTCCCCGGGGTGAGCAGCACGACCCGTGGCGCCTCGGCGGTCGGCGGGGCGACCTGCTCCAGGCCCAGGCGCATCGCGTGAAAGAACGGGCCGAGCCGGTGGATCTCGGACTGGCGGTGCAGAACCGGCAGGACCCGCGAGACCACGCGCCGGTTCGCCATCGCGTATCCCGCACCGGAGGGCGCCTGGACGCGGTCGGCCATCACACACCAGCTGCCGTCGTTCCCGCGGGCGAGGTCGGTGGCGGCCATGAACAACTGGCGGGTACCGCCGCCCCCGACGCCGTCCCAGGCCCGCAGGAATCCGGGATGCGCGTGCACGATCTCGGTGGGCAGCACGCCGGCGCGGATCGTCTCGCGCGGGCCATAGAGGTCGGCGAGTACTCGATCCAGCAGCTCCGCACGCTGGGCCAGACCTGGCTCGAGCAGCACCCATTCGGCCTCGTCGACGACCAGCGGCAGGGGGTCCAGGCCCCACCTCTGTTCCTCGGCGGCACCGAGGGGGCGGTAGGTGACACCGTCCTCCTCGAGCAGGCGGGTGGTCTCGGCGGCGGCGGCGGACAACCCCGCCGGGCCCAGGTGTTCTGCTACCTGGGACAGCTCACGCCACCCGCGCCGGACGCGCCCGTGAAAGCCCACCATCTCATCCCACCGGCGCCGGCCACTGGTGGCGGCGGGTCCGCCGCTGCGCTGCACGGTCCGTCTGGCGGCGTAGGCGTGCACCATTCCCGCGGCGCCGATCTCCTCGCCCCGCGCCGCCCCGGGTGGGGGTGCCCCGGTGACGCTCACGTGGCGGCGGGGGCGGCCCCGGGCCGGAACCGGCGCAGATCCAACGTGCGGGGGTATTCGCCGCCGGCTGCGGACATCTGGTGCGGGGACCTCGCCGGCTGCATGAACGAAGCGTCCCATGCCGAGCGATCGACGGGGCCGGGTGTGTGACCGCCCGCGACGAATCGGGCCCCCCGGCGGGCCTCGGCCTCCCCGGCGTTGACCGGGAAGCGCTCGTAGGCCCGTCCACCGGGGTGGGTGACGTGATACGTGGCCCCGCCCAGCGCCCGGGAGTTCCAGGTGTCGACGACGTCGAAGACCAGCGGCGAGTGGACGGCGATGCTCGCGTGCAGGGCCGAGTACGGCGCCCAGGCCTTGAAGCGCACTCCCGCGACCTGGGTACTGGAGTCGAGTCCGCGGTGCAGCGGGATCGGGACCCCGTTGCAGGTGATGACATGCCGTCCCGGGACCGCGCCGATGACCTTGACCTGAACGCGCTCGAGTGAGGAGTCGACGTAGCGCGCGGTGCCGTTCGAGGTGACCTCCTCGCCCAGCACATGCCAGGGCTCGACGGCGGCCCGTAGCTCCAGGTGCACCCCGGCGACGTCCACCGAGCCCAGGCGCGGGAAGCGGAACTCCGCGAACGGCTCCAGCCACGCGGGGTCGAAGTCCAGCCCGTGCTCGCGCAGGTCGCGCGCGACCTCCCCGACGTCAGCGAGCGCGAACTCCGGCAGCAGGAAGGAGTCGTGCAGGGCGGTCCCCCAGCGCACGAGCGTTCCGGTGTAGGGGCTCGCCCAGAACCGGGCGACCAGGGCGCGCACCAGCAGCGCCTGGACCAGGGCCATGTCCGGGTGCGGTGGCATCTCGAAGCCACGCAGTTCCAGCAGCCCCAGTCTGCCGCGTTCGGAGTCGGGGCTGTAGAGCTTGTCGATGCAGAACTCGCTGCGGTGGGTGTTTCCGGTGATGTCGGTGAGCAGGTGGCGAAGGGCCCGGTCGAGGTGCCACGGCCGCGCCTCGGCCGCCGCGTTGCGGCGCGCGAGTTCGGCGAAGGCGATCTCGAGCTCGTAGAGCGTCTCGTGGCGGCCCTCGTCGACCCGCGGGGCCTGGCTGGTCGGCCCGATGAAACGGCCGGCGAACAGGTAGGACAGCCCCGGGTGGTGCTGCCAGTAGGTGAGCATGCTGACGAGCAGGTCCGGGCGGCGCAGCAACGGGGAATCCGCGACGGTGGGTCCGCCCAGGGTCAGGTGAGCGCCCCCGCCGGTACCGGTGTGGGTGCCGTCGAGGGCGAAGGTCTCGGTCGCCAGTCCGACCGCGCGGGCGTCGCCGTCCAGCGTGGTGGTGATCGAGGCGAACTCTTCCCAGCTCGCCGAGGGGTGAATGTTGACCTCGATGACGCCCGGGTCCGGGGTGACGGTCAAGGTGCGCAACCGATCGTCGCCGGCCGGCGGGTATCCCTCCAGCACCACGGGGGTCCCGGTCTCGGCGGCGGCGGCCTCGACGATCCGCAGCAGGGCGACGGTGTCCTCGGCGGCGGGCAGCGGTGGCAGGAACACGCACAGGTGCCCCGCGCGCTCCTGCACGCACAGTGCGGTGGTGGGTGCGCCCTCAACCGGCAGCACGGTGGTCGGTGCGCCGCCGGCGGGGAGGTTCTCTGACGTAGCGTCAGGTAATGTCGGGACCGAGGCGTAGCGCGAGCGGTCGTAGGTGTCGGGCGGGGGAGTCCAGGCGAGGGAATCCAGGGGTAGGCGCAGCCCGGCCGGTGAGGTCCCCGGGCGCAGATAGATCTCCCCGCGCCGGCTGCTCCAACGTGTGGTGGTCCAGCCGGAACCGTCCTCGGCCCGCGAAAGCGGAATCGCCCACGCCGCCGGGTCACCGCGGTCGGCGTCCAGCGCCGCGATCAGTGAGTGCCGGCGTGCGGCCGCGGCGGGCCATACCGCCCCGGCCAATTCGGTCTGCGGTGGTGCGCCTTCGGGCAGGCGTGCCTCGGCGGCCAGCACGTCGATGGGGTCCTCGTACAGGGCGCGCACGCAGTCCGCCGGGACGCCGAGACGGGACCCGATCGCGGCGGTCAGGGCGGTGAGGGCGGCCGCGGACCCCGCGCAGCCGCCCTGCTGGGGCGGGGCGCTCCACGGATCGTCGAGCAGGGAAGCGTCCGCCCACAGCGCCGCGCCGTCGCAGCGCCACAGGACGGCGATCTGCCAGCGCGGGAGGGGCTCGCCGGGGTACCACTTGCCCTGCCCGTGCAGCAGCACCCCGCCAGGGGCGTAGCGCGCCTTGAGGCGCTGGGCGAGGGTCAGCGCCAGCTCACGTTTTTGGGGGCCGTCCGCATCCACCCGCCACTGCGCGGAGGACATGTCCTCGCGGGCGACGAAGGTGGGCTCGCCGCCCATCGTCAGGCGCACGTCGCCGTCCCGTAGGCGTTCGTCCACCGCGGCCCCCAGCAGGTGAATCCGGGCCAGCTGATCCGTGCTGTAGGGCAGCGTCACCCGCGGGTCCTCATGGATGCGGCGCACGATGTTGGTGTAACTGAAACGGACCTGCGACGGCCCGGTGGTCCCGGTGATCGGGGCCGCCTGCTCGGGGCGGGGAGCGCCGACCAGCGGGATGTGGCCCTCGCCGGCGAGTAGGCCGGAGGTGGCGTCCAGCCCGATCCAGCCCGCCCCGGGGACGAACACCTCGGCCCAGGCGTGCAAATCGGTGAAGTCCCTGGACAGGGCCGCCGGGGCACCGGCCTTGACCGGGTCGTCGGGTACCAGCTGGATGAGGTAACCGGAGACGAATCTTGCGGCCAGGCCGAGCTCGCGCAGGGCGGCGACCAGCAACCACGCGCTGTCCCGGCAGGAGCCGAGCCCGTTGCCCAGCGTCGTGTCCGGGGACTGCACCCCGGTTTCCATCCGCACCGAGTACGCGATCGAGCCGGCCACCTCGCGGTTGAGCGCCACCAGGAAGTCGACGATCGGGGTGCCCTTGTGCTGACCGGCGTCGAAATCCGCGAGCCAGGCCTGCAGCAGTGGCCCGGCGCCGGCGAGCGCGCCCGGCTCACGTACCCGCACCAGGTAGGGATGCAGGTCCTCGGCAAGACCCGGCGGGTAGCTGAACCCGAAGTCGCGTGCGTCCTGGTCGACGAAGAAGTCGAACGGGTTGATCACGGCCAGATCCGCGATCAGATCGACGCTGATGCGCAGTTCGCGGGCCGGAGTGGGAAAAACCAGGCGGGCGGCGTGGTTGCCGTGGACGTCCTGTTGCCAGTTGATGAAGTGGTCCGCCGGTTCGACCCGCAGGGAGTACCCGGTGATCGGCGTGCGGCACCCGGGCGCCGGGCGCAGTCGCACCAGGTGTGGCCCGATGTCGGTGGGCCCCTCGAAGGTGTAGAGGGTGCGGTGCTCGACGGCGACGCGAATAGCCACGCAGTGCCCTCCCAACGGTGATGCAGCTGAGCGTAGGTGCTGCGCGCAGTGGTCCCGTGCAGCGTCCGGTCGTTCCGCCCGGGGCGTCCCGCCGCGAGGGTGCCGCGGACCACTAGGCTCAGCGGCGGCGACGAGCCGACCGGACGGCCGCGCTGCCCGCCCCGCGTGCAGTGAGGAAAGTCCGGACTCCACAGGGCACGGTGGTGGGTAACACCCACCCGGGGTGACCCGCGGGACAGTGCCACAGAAATCAAACCGCCGCCGGTGCTTGCACCGGCGGTAAGGGTGAAACGGTGGTGTAAGAGACCACCAGCGCCCGGGGTGACCCGGGCGGCTCGGTAAACCCCACCCGGAGCAAGGCCAAGATCGGCGGGTTTCGGCCCGCCGTGTGTGAACGTTCGAGGGCTGCCCGCCCGAGTTCACAGGTAGGCCGCACCGAGGTCGACGGCAACGTCGGCCCCAGATGGATGGCCGTCAGGTCAACCCGCAAGGGCTGAGCTACAGAATCCGGCTTACAGGTCGGCTCGTCGTCGCCCACCCTCCACGAGCTGCGGGGGTGGATCTGTCGCGCTCTTTCCGCGACCGCAGGGGCATATAGCCACAGGATCTACGAATCGCCTGCGCGGGGTGCTTCGTCCGACCTAGGTTCGGGCATAGATGCGGACGGCACAGTTCGCTCTGTGATCGGCGCGCCGAATGCGGGCATTGCAGCGGAGCTACCAGCGGTCGTCGCCGGAGGCATGGCCCGAACTACCACCTCGTCGATCGTCCTCGACGGAGTCGTCTTGCCTTCGTGCACGTCGCTCCAGTACACGGGCGACGCCGGAACGATCTCCGTGCAGACCGGGCCCACCGGCTACCTTCAGTGGGCGATCTACATGCACGATCCGTCCGAGGACGCGGGAGCGTGGTGGGTGGATGTGTTCGTCGGCAAGCGGCGCGTAGATCACAAGGAGCCGCCAGGGCAGGTCTAGGCTCCGCATGGCTCGGTACACCCCAAAGATGCCAAGTCCGGCGAGATATTCCGGATCGACGCCCGCCACGTCGACGTGCAGGGGAGGAAGTCGCGCAGTGTCACCAACGGTTGCATCATCCCGTGACCTCGCAGTAGCGCTGGCGCAGCGACTAGGACCGCACCTCCCTGCCGGAATCGAGGTTCGCGCGACCGACTGCGGCCTGCACGTCGACGCCGCGGGCGAGTCGTGGGCTGGCTCCGACGCTCTCGACATCCTCAACGACGTGCAGCAGTGGACAATCTGCCCAGACGCCGACGAGATTGTGGAACGAGCGGCGCGCTCAACGTTGAGCGGCGTTCAGGACGCGATCGCTCGTGCCTCCTCGTGGCCCTGGCCCACCGTGCCCGTCAACCATTCGGCCATGCCGGGTGCGGACGCCCGGCTCAGCGATGGCCAACTCCTCGCGTGGTTCGGCGATGAGAACGAACCGGCGTTGCGCCTGGACCTGATCGCCGTCGACGTAGGCAGGCTTAGATTGACACGCTGATGCAAACCCATCAGTTGCACCTGTGAGTTCGAATGAGTGAGGCCGCCATGGTGGCGTGGGTGAGCGACGGAGGGTTGGAGACCGACCTGGTCTTTCACCACGGGACCGATCTGCCGCAGTTCGCGGCGTTCCCGCTGGTTCAAGACCCCGGCGGCGCCCGCGTGCTGGAGCGGTACTACCGCGACTACGCCGCGATCGCGGCGGCGGCCCCGGACTGGTACGGCATCAACTGCGCCCACCCGACCCACGTCACCCCGGCGCTGGACGGGGGTCAGTGGCAGTCCCGGATCCGGGTGTTCCGCCCGAACGCGTCCACTCTCACCCACGCTGAGCTCGACGAGATGGAGGTGCTGGACGAGGGCGACCGCCCGCTGTTGCGTTCGGCCACCGCCGCGTTGCTGGCGGACCTGCCGGGCATCGACACGCTCGACGGGTGTTGCGGCACCGACGCCTCGCACGTCGCACAGCTCTGGGGCGTCCCGAGTCCGTGAGCGGGGGTTCAGCTCGGGCACTCCATGACCGACACATGGGCGAGAACAGGAGCCCACGATGTCCCCTCGCCCCCCCGGCCACCCCCTGCGCACCGCTGCGGCACTCGCGCTCGCGCTCCTCGCGACGACCGCGTCGTCGGTGGATGCCGCGGACCCGATCCGCCTTGCCGGCTGCGCCCCGGGGGAGTCGCTGCTGGCCAGCACCCCGGTGGCCCGCTACGACCTTCCCCGGTCAGCGACGGCCCGGGTCTGGGACACCGGGCGCCGCTCGCAGGTCTACCGGGAGGTCCGCATCGGCGCGGTGGTGATCCCGCGTCAGTCGCTGGTACCGCAGGTGCTGACGCCGTCCACGCTGACCTCGCTGGCCCGGCCGGGCGAACTCGCGCGTAAGCGCACCGTGGCCTTCCTCAACGGCGCGGTGTTCGACACCTACGGCATCCCGACGAAGTCCTCCATGGCCGGGGGCGTGCTGCGCAAGGCCGACAGTACGCCGCGGCGGACGCTGGCGGTCTACGCCGCCGCCCGCAAAGCGGCCATCGCGCAGGCGAGCGTCGCGGGCTCGGCCGTGATCACCCGCGGCCGGACCACGGTGGGGACGCTGCGGATCGGCGCGGTCAACTCTCGCTCGCTGCCTCGGGCCAAAGCGGGCATGTTCACCAGCGCCTGGGGCGCGCTCTCGCACTCGGTCGGCAACCGCACCGTCGTCGTCGCCGGTGGCAAGGTGGTCGACATCCTCGGTGTCACCGGCGCGACACGCGGACCGGGCAGTGGCCGGGTGTTCCTGACCGCACGCGGCGGCAGCACGGCGTCGGCGCTGTTGAGCAAGGCGCGCGTCGGGGACCGGGTCGTGCTCAGGGTTGCCCCGGCCGGGAAGCTGCGGCAGGAGAAGAAGTCGACGCCGATCGGGTCACCGACGGGCCTGCTGGGCCTGAGCGCGGTGCTGGTCCAGGACGGCAAGAACGTCGCCGGCTGCGACCCGCGCTCGGAGTTGCGTCGCCCGCGCTCGGTGATCGGGTGGCGCAAGAACGGCGACGTGCTGCTCGTCGCGATCTCCGGCCGGGACAGCTCCTACTCCGGTATCCGGCTCGGTGGGGCATCCCTACACCAGACCGGGAATTATCTGCGCCGACTCGGCGCCGTGACCGCGGCGATCCTCGACGGTGGTAACTCCACCACGCTACTGATCCGCACCAAGGTCGGCGGGCCGCTGATCCGCCTGGACCGGGCCTCGGCCACGGACTATCAACGCGCGATTGCCGATGCGGTGGGCTTCGCCGTGCCCTGAGTTGCCCTCAGGCTGACGCCAGGTCAGCGAGCGTCTGCGCCGGACGGGGCGGTGACCTCGGCGTCCAGGGGCGCCGGCACGAAGTGGATGACCTCCCCGCCGTTCACTGAGTACTCCGATGCGATGTTGAAGTCGGTGTATTGGGTGACGAAAGCGGCCAGAGCGGCGTCGTAGACGTCACCGTCGCGGGAGTCGATGACCAGCTCGACACCGTTCTCGACCGGGTAGACGAACCATGCGGTGGCGCTCATGTACTGCTCCTCTGCAACCCCTTCGGCGGCCATCGCGCGAAGTTGGCCCCTCAGACCTCGACACTGGTCGGGCGGTTTCACCCGATCGCACAATCAAGCCGTTTGATGGGGTGGGCATCAGCCGTTCGGATGGTCTGCGAAATCTCCTCGGCCCCGAGGTGAACGCAATGCGCCCGCGTCGCGTCCAAGCGGGGAGTTGATCTTCACTACCGCAGCCGGAAGGAACGCACACCATGTCCGCCTTCGAGGTCTACCCGACGCCTCGCATCGCCCGCGCCGACTCGCCGGTGCGCGTGCTGTTTCGGGGAAACTCCCTCGGTGCCGTTGCCACCGGTGCCGGCGGGGCGGCCGTCGTCTGCGCCATGCTCCCCGGGCTGCGCCCGGCTGCCCTGGCGCTGGGGACCGCGGGCCTGCTGATGGGCATCTCGATGCTGGGCCACCGCCGCTCCTCGGCGGGCTCCCGGCGTGGCTCGGCGTGGGTCGCGATCGCACTGGCCGTGACGGCCGCCTTCGCCTTCCTTGCCTCCCCGAGCGCATTCGGCGCCCCCGGGTCGAAGGGGTCGACCGGAGCGCCCGCGGGGCCCGCCGGGGTGGCGGCACCCAGCGTGACGGAATCCACCCAGGCCGTGCTGCGGCAGGCGAAGGTCGAGATCGGCAAGATCAGCACCGAGCTGGACGCCTCCGGGATCCGCCGCAGCGCCCTCGCGGTCACCGTGACCAACCTCGCCGCCAAGGCGCGCTCCTACGAGCTCGAATTCGAGGCCCGCACGGTGGCGGGAAATAAGCGCATCACCACCGACTCCGTGCTGCTGCCTGCGCTTGCGCCGGGCCGCTCGGCGAACGTGGTGGTGTTCGGGATCCTGTCCGACACCCTCGCGGCGCAGCTCAAGGGCGCGAAGTTCACCGTCGTGCGGGCCTCGGCCTACTGAACCGATCCGGCCACGGCAATACCGGTCAAGATCGTGACGTTCGGTGCGGATGCCGCAGCGATTTAGTCACGGCGGCGCGCCCGTTCGGTCAAATCACCTCAAGGGCGGATGCGCGAACGCCCGATCAGGCGCACTCTTAACACCAGCCCAGGGGGAAGGGACCTCGTTCATCATGCTCAGCTCGCGCGGTAAGCGACCCGCCGACTCAGGGTCCGAGTCGGGCTCGACCCGTACCTACGCACGCGCTGGTGCGCCCGTCGGGTCTTTCGAGGACCTGCCGGACTGGATGAAACCTGAACGCAGCAGACGCGCCTGGTACGGGCTGCGCCGTAAGCCTGCCCCGCGCATCGCCAACCCCAAGGGGGGCTACGACCGCCTGCGTGGGTATGACGCCCCCGACCAGGGTGCGGACGAAGAACGCGAAGGTGTCGACATTCCGGCCGCGATCATGTTCCTCGGCGTCATCGCGCTGCTGCTCTCTGTCGTACCGCTGATCAAGTATTTGGCTGCCGTCTTCGCGCTGATCGCCGTGGTCCTGGCGGCCCGCGAGTTCTCCCGCATCGACCCGACCGCCAAGGTGCGCCTGCGCGGGCGGGCGGTACGCGACCTGCGCCTGATCCGCCTCGGGCGCCTGATCGCCATCGTCGCGATCATCGCCGTGGTGGCCAGCACGTTGTGGGAGATGAAGCAGTCTCGCGACGACCGGATCAAGGCCTCGGAGAGCGGCACCGCACTGGTGCTCGACCAGGACGTCGACGTGCGCTTCGGTGACTTCACCACCGGGGTCGACGCCATCGGAGCCCAGACTCGGGCCTGGCCCGTCATCTTGACGAACAAATCGGGCGAGACCCGCTCGTTCGAGATCCTCGTCGAGGCCGTGAATGCCGGCGAGGTCCAGATCGCGAATCAGCTGCTGCAGGCGCCGAAGATGTCGGCTGGTGAGGTGCGCACGCTGTACGCGTTCGAGTACGTCGGTGAGGACCTCACGGCGGCCCTGAAGTCGGCTCGCCCGCGCGTCGCCAAGGCCACCTCGAGCAACTGAGTCGCCTGCCGCAGGGCCCCTGTCCAGCTCAGGGCCCCTGTCCAGCTCAGGGCAGCGTCAGGATCTCCGCGCCGGTGTCCGTCACCAGCAGGGTGTGCTCGAACTGAGCGGACCGCTTGCGGTCCTTGGTGACGATGGTCCAGTCGTCGTCCCAGGTGTCGTACTCAATGGTGCCCAGGGTGAGCATCGGCTCGATCGTGAACGTCATGCCAGGCTCCATCACCACGGCGTAGTCGGTGGTGTCGTAGTGCGGGACGACCAGGCCGGAGTGAAACGCAGTGCCGATGCCGTGGCCGGTGAAGTCGCGTACCACGCCGTAGCCGAAACGCTTGGCGTAACTCTCGATGACCCGGCCGGCGACGTTGATCGCCCGGCCCGGCTTGACCGCGTTGATGGCCCGGCGCAGCGATTCCCGGGTGCGCTCGATGAGCAAGGCGGATTCGTCATCGATCTCTCCGACGGGGTAGGTCGCGTCGGTGTCGCCGTGCACGCCGCCGATGTAGGCGGTGATGTCGACGTTGACGATGTCGCCGTCCTGGAGCTCGCGGGAGTCCGGGATGCCGTGGCAGATCACCTCGTTGACCGAGGTGCACAGGGACTTGGGGAAGTAGCGATACCGCAGTGGCGAGGGGTAGGCGCCGTGATCGCACAGGAACTCGTGCCCGACGCGGTCCAATTCGTCGGTGCTGATCCCGGGGCGGATGTGGGTGGACACCTCGACCAGGGCGCGGGCCGCGATCCGCCCCGCGATCCGCATCCGCTCGATGGTCTCGGCGTCCTTGATCTCGCTGCCGCGAAACGGCTCCGGCGCGGCGAGCCCGACGTAGGGCGGACGCTCGATGTGGGCGGGGACCGCCCGTAAGGGGGAGACCATCCCGGGCAGCACGGATGGGGCGCAGATGGTGGGGGAAGCCATGCTGGCAGTCTAGGTCGGGTGCGCGGGCGGCGGATTCTGGATGACACCGGGGCACCCGTCGACGTTCCCGAACTCCCGCGCCGCATCGTCTCCCTGGTCCCCTCGCTCACCGAGGCGATCGGGGTGAGCGGCCCGGAGCTGCTGGTGGCGGTCACCGACTGGTGCACCCATCCCCCGTCGCTGGGCTGCGAGCGGATCCGCGGCACCAAGAACCCGGACGTCTCGGCGATCCTGGCGCTGAAACCGGATCTGGTGCTGGCGGCGGTGGAGGAGAACCGGCGCGGGGACCTGGACCTGCTGCGCAGCGCGGGGCTGGCCGTCTGGGTGTGCGATATCCGCGACGTGGACTCGGCGCTGAGCTCGCTGGCGCGGGTCCTGGACATCTGCGGGCTGGGTCGCCCGGACTGGCTCCTCGCCGCCGAGCTGGCCTGGGCAGCGCCCGAACCGCCCGTGCGCCGCCGGGTCGCGGTGCCGATCTGGCGCAAGCCCTGGATGGTGGCCGGTGCGGACACCTTCACCACCGACGTGCTGAGGCGGCTGGGGTTGGACAATGTCGTCGACGATCCGCCCGCAGATGAGTTCGGGCGTTACCCGAAGATCGACCCGGACGAGCTGCGCGCCCGCGGGGCCGAGTTGATCGTGCTGCCCGACGAGCCGTATGAGTTCACCGCGCTGGACGGTCCGGAGGCATTCGCCGGTCTCGACGTCGCGCTGGTGTCCGGACGCCTGCTCACCTGGTACGGCCCCTCGATGGCGACCGCGCGCTCCGACCTCACGGCGCAGCTTGCCGCCGCCCGTCCGGGCCCGGACTGGGCCACCACTGTCCTATGACCAACTTCTGTAGGCGTGTCGGGCCTTCGCGCTTGGCGCACGGCCCGGGACACACACAGAAGTTGGGGCTAGTCGAAGGAATGCTCGGCAGCGGGGAAGGTGCCCCCGACCACGTCGGCCGCGTAGGCGCGGGCGGCGTCGGTGAGTACGGCGCGCAGATCGGCGTACCGCTTGACGAACCGCGGCACCTGACCCTCCCTCAGCCCGGCCATGTCCTGCCAGACCAATACCTGGGCGTCGCAGTCCGGGCCGGCGCCGATGCCGATCGTCGGGATCGTCAGCTCGGCGGTGACCGCCTTGGCGACCGCGGCCGGCACCATCTCCAGCACCACCGCGAACGCGCCGGCCGCCTGGACGGCGTGGGCGTCGGCGAGGACCTGCTCGGCGCCCTCGCCCCGGCCCTGGACCTTGTACCCACCCAGCCCGTGCTCGCTCTGCGGGGTGAAGCCGATGTGCGCCATCACCGGCACGCCCGCGTCGACGATCGCCTTGATCTGCGCGGCGACCCGCACCCCACCCTCGAGCTTGACGGCGTGCGCGCCGCCCTCCTTCATGAAGCGGATCGAGGTCTGGAGGGCCTGCTCGGGTGAGACCTGGTAGGACCCGAACGGCAGATCCCCCACCACCAGGGCCCGCTTGCTGGCCTGCACCACCGCGCGGCACAGCGGCAGCAGTTCCTCGACCGTCACCGGCACGGTGGTCTCGTAGCCGTACACGTTGTTCGCGGCGCTGTCCCCGACCAGCAGCACGGGGATCCCGGCGGCGTCGAAGATCTCCGCGGTGTACATGTCGTAGGCGGTAAGCATCGGCCAGCGATCGCCGCGGGCCTTCATGGCGGCCAGCGCCGGGATCCGCACGCGCTTGGCCGGGGGAAGGTTTCCGTAGACCGGGGTGGACTCGTCCGCGGGACGCGCGGAGGCAGGAGAGTCGGCGCCAGGTGGGTCGGGCGGGGTGGGGGTCATCGGTGACTCCTCGTCAGTACACCTCGGGGTCTCCGGATGAGCTCCCCTGGCAGGCTCAGGGTACGCGCCGGGTTAGGTCGCGGTCTCGCGCCAGCCGCTGGTGATGGGCAGGCGGCGGTCGCGGCCGAAGGCTCGCCGGGAGATCTTTGGACCCGGCGGGTACTGGCGACGCTTGTACTCGGCAAGGTCGACCATCCGAAGGATGCGGGTGACCAAGGCGGCGTCGAACCCGGTGGCGACCAGGTCCGCCGCGGAGGCATCGCGTTCGACGTAGTCATCGAGGAGGTCGTCGAGCACGGCATAGTCCGGCAACGAGTCGGTGTCGAGCTGACCCGGCCTCAGTTCCGCGGACGGCGGTTTGGTGATGGAGTTCGGCGGGATCGGGGGGATCTGGCCGAGCCGGGTCGCCTCGGCATTGCGCCACTCGGACAGCCGCCACACCAGGGTCTTCGGCACGTCCTTGAGGGGTGCGAAGCCGCCGACCGCGTCGCCGTAAATAGTGGAGTACCCGGCGGCCAGTTCGCTCTTGTTGCCGGTTGCGAGCACCAGATGGCCCTCGGCATTGGACAGCCCCATCAGCGTCGCTCCGCGCACCCGTGCCTGCAGGTTCTCCTCGGCCAGGCCGGTGAATCCGAGTTCGCCCAGGTAAGCCGCGACCATCGGCTCGATCGCCACCGTGCGGTAGTGACAACCGGTGCGGGCCGCGAAGTCCGCGGCGTCGGACTGGGAGTGCTCGGAGGAGTACTTCGACGGCATCGAGACGCCATAGACCTGCGGCGCACCAACCGCGTCGCAGGCGATCGCGGCCACCAGCGCCGAGTCGATCCCGCCGGACAGCCCGAGCACCACCGAGGTGAAGGCGTTCTTGCGCACGTAGTCGCCGAGCGCCAGCACCAGCGCCCCGTACACCTCGGCCTCGCTCGAGCTGCGCGGTTGCACGGGCGCGGGCTGCGGGGCATAGGTCGGCAGCGGATCGGGGTCGAGCACGACCCGGAGCACGCTCACCGCGGCGGCGTCCGCGGCCGCCACCGTTGCGGCCAGCGCGGGCTCGCCGCCGGGTAGCTCGCTCGCCATGGCGATCACCGGACGCGGCCCCGACCCGCCGGGTGTTCCCAGCTCGAGGTCGGCGACCAGCAGGGCCTCGTCGAACTGGGGTGCGCGGGCGAGAAGCTCGCCGGCGGGGGTGACCACGAGGGAATCTCCGTCGAAGATCAGCTCGTCCTGCCCGCCGACGAGGTTGACGTAGGCGAGCGTCGCTCCCGCTTCCGCGGCCCGCCGCCGGCACAGCGCAAGGCGGGTGTCGTCCTTATTCAGCTCGTAGGGAGAACCGTTGAGCACGACCAGCAATCCCGCGCCCGCCCCGGCCGCCGCCGCAACCGGGCCGCCGTCCTGCCAGAGGTCCTCGCAGATCGCGAACGCGATGTCGATCCCGTGCAGTCGCACGAGCGGCAGCACGTTGCCGGGCACGAAGTAGCGGAACTCGTCGAACACCCCGTAATTGGGCAGGTGGTGCTTTGCCGAGCGGGCGACCACCCGCCCACCGTGCAGTACCGCCAGCGCATTCTTCGGCGACCCGGCCGGGCGGCCCAGCCGCACTCGGTCGTGTTCGGTCGCGTCGAGGTAACCCAGAACAACGGTGAGGTCACTGAGGCCCTCCGCATCCAGGCGCTGCGCCAGGGCGCGGGGCGCTGCCCGGGACGCGGCCTGGAAGGAGCTGCGTAGCGCCAGGTCCTCGACGGGGTACCCGGTGAGGACCATCTCCCCGAAAGCCACCAGGTGCGCCCCGGCCGCCGCGGCCTGCCGGGCCCGGTCCAGCACGAGCTCGCAGTTGGCCTCGATCGCTCCGACAGTGGGGTTGACCTGCGCGAGCGCGATCCGCAGCTGGGGCATTGGGCCAGCGTAGGCCCGCGCTCGCGCGCCGGAACGAGCGAGGCGATCGCGGGCATCTCACACCCGATCGCGCCCTGTGTTACCGGCCGGAAACCCTGGTGCACCAGACTGTCGGGCAGGATCCCCCGATCCCCTCACGCCACGAGTCGGAGAAGGTATGGACAAGCAGACCGAGTTCGTGTTGCGCACCCTCGAGGAGCGCGACCTGCGCTTTGTTCGGTTGTGGTTCACCGACGTGCTGGGAATGCTCAAGTCGGTGGCGATCGCCCCTGCCGAGCTGGAGTCGGCGTTCGCCGAGGGCATCGGCTTCGACGGCTCCGCGATCGAGGGCTTCGCCCGCGTCCACGAGTCCGACATGCTGGCCAAGCCGGACCCGGCGACCTTCCAGGTGCTGCCCTGGCGCGCCGAGGCGCCGGGCACGGCCCGCATGTTCTGCGACATCCTGCAGACCGACGGTGCCCCGAGTTTCGCGGACCCGCGCTACGTGCTCAAGCGGACGCTGGCCAGGGCATCGGACCTGGGGTTCACCTTTTACACCCACCCCGAGATCGAGTTCTACCTGTTCGCCAAGCACCCGGTCGCGGGCGAGCGCCCGATCCCGATCGACCACGGCGGGTACTTCGACCACACGATCCACGGCGCCGGGCACGACTACCGTCGCCACGCGATCACGATGCTGGAGAACATGGGCATCTCGGTCGAGTTCAGCCACCACGAGGGCGGACCGGGCCAGCAGGAGATCGACCTGCGCTACGCCGATGCACTGACCACCGCGGATAACGTCATGACCTTCCGCATGGTGATGAAGGAGGTGGCGCTCGAGCAGAACGTCTACGCCTCCTTCATGCCCAAGCCCTTCACCGAGCACCCGGGTTCGGGCATGCACACCCACCTCTCGCTGTTCGAGGGGGACCGCAACGCCTTCTACGAGGCGGGAGCGGAGTACCAGCTCTCCAAGGTCGGGCGCGCGTTCATCGCCGGCCTGCTCAAACACGCCGCGGAGATCACCGCGGTCACCAACCAGTGGGTGAACTCCTACAAGCGACTGTGGGGTGGCGGCGAGGCGCCGTCCTACATCTGCTGGGGGCACAACAACCGTTCGGCCCTGGTGCGGGTACCGATGTACAAGCCGACCAAGGGCCAGTCCACCCGGGTGGAGTTCCGCTCGCTGGACTCGGCCTGCAACCCCTACCTGGCCTACGCGCTGCTGCTCGCCGCGGGCCTCAAGGGCATCGAGGAGGGCTACGAGCTCCCGCCCGGCGCCGAGGACGACGTCTGGTCGCTCTCGGGCGCCGAGCGCCGGGCACTGGGCATCGACCCGTTGCCGCAGAACCTCGCCGAAGCCATCACCGCGATGGAGCGCAGCGAACTCGCCGCCGAAACCCTCGGTGAGGGCGTCTTCGACTTCTTCCTGCGCAACAAGCGGCGCGAATGGGAGGAGTACCGGATGCAGGTCACGGCCTTCGAGCTCGACCGCTACCTGCCTGTGCTGTGAGGGTCCCGGGTGGGGCCACGCTTCAGGCGACGCTGACCCGGCCCGGCAGGAACACCAGCCACGGTGCCTGGTAGGTGATCGTGACGGTGCCGTCCGGCGGCACATTCACGTTCGTGGAACTCTTGCCGGCGTTCATGATGAACAGGTAGCGGTAGTGAATGTCGACCTGGTGCGCACCCGCCGTCACCGGCGTCTTGAAGGAGCCCCATCGCACCTTCTGGGCGGTCCCGTCGATCGTCACGATCGGGGGAAAGAGGTACAGGATGAACATCAGGAAGAAGAACTTGGTGTCGATCGCGATGGTCCCCATCGGATTCCTTTCCACGGTGGCCCCGGCCGCCCGAGAGCGCCCGGTCTGGGTTTACGGCGCCTTGGATGCCGTGAGGGGTGCCGAAAGTTCCCGGCGGCTAAGTTGACCTCGTGAGCGAGCTCCGCGGCCGGACCCCGGGCCGCCCGGTCCCTACGACCGACTCGCTGCTGGCGCGGCTGGGGTTTCAGCGTCGCGAGCAGGCGCGGGAGTTGATCTCACGCCCCGCGCTGGCGCTCGGTGAGAACGCCGACGTGCTGGCAACCTTTGGTCAGGCGCCCGACCCGGACCTCGCGCTGGTGCAGCTCATCCGGCTGGCCGAAGCCGCCGAGCCCGCGGAACTACGACACGCGCTGGTGGATTCGCCGGGTCTGCGGCGCCGCCTGATCGCGGTGCTGGGCGCGTCCGAGGCACTGGGGGATCATCTCCTGCGGCACCGCAATGACTGGCAGCTCCTGATTCCCGACGAGGCGGGCGCCCCGACGCCTGAGCAGCTGCGCGCGGGGATGCTGGCAGTGGTGGGCGCGGACCCACTCGCCGCGGAGCCGGTGGCGACCGGGGGCCTTATGCAGTCCTACGACCGGCTGCGGGTGGCCTACCGGCGCCGCCTGCTCCTGCTCGCGGCGCGGGACCTGACCGGGGCCGCGGACCTGGAGTTGGCCGCGGCTGAGCTCGCCGACCTGGCCGCCGCCACGGTCGAGGCCGCGCTGGCGATCGCGCGGGCCGGCGTGCCTGCCGGGGCGGCGCCGTGCCGCCTCGCCGTGATCGGCATGGGCAAGTGCGGTGGCCGCGAGCTCAACTACGTCAGTGACGTGGACGTCATCTTCGTCGCCGAGGCCGCCCACGGCTCCGATGGCGAACTCGCCGAGGAGAGCGCGGCACTGCGCACCGCGACCCAGCTCGCGACGGGGCTCATGCGAGCGTGTGGGGCCGCAACGGCCGAGGGCACGATCTGGCCGGTCGATCCCGCGCTGCGGCCCGAGGGCAAGCAAGGCCCCCTGGTGCGGACGTTGGCCAGCCACGTCGCGTACTACGAGCGCTGGGCCAAGACCTGGGAGTTCCAGGCACTGCTCAAGGCCCGCCCGATTGCCGGCGATCTGATGCTGGGTCACGCCTACACCGACGCGCTTGCGCCACTGGTGTGGAAGGCCGCGAACCGGGAAAATTTTGTGGGCGACGTCCAGGCGATGAGGCGGCGGGTGGAGGCAACTCTGGCGCCGGCCGATGCGGACCGTCAGCTCAAGCTCGGGCCGGGCGGGCTGCGCGACGTTGAGTTCGCCGTCCAGTTGCTGCAGATGGTGCACGGCCGCGACGATGCGGCGCTGCACGCCGGCTCCACCCTCGACGCGTTGGCCGCCCTCTCCCAGGGCGGTTACGTCGGGCGCGACGACGCCGATGGTCTCGCGCAGGCCTACCGCTTCCTGCGTACCCTCGAGCACCGCATCCAGCTCTACAAACTGTGGCGGACCCATCAGCTGCCCGAGGGTGAGTCCGACCTGCGCAGGCTCGGGCGCTCGATGGGTCTGCAGGGAGACCCTGCGGCCGAGCTCACGCTGCTCTGGCGCAAGCACTCGGCGCGAGTCCGCCGCCTGCACGAGAAGCTGTTCTATCGTCCGCTGCTCATCGCCGTCTCCCGGCTTTCCGACGGTGATTCCCGGCTCACCACCGACGCCGCCAAGTCCCGGTTGGCCGCCCTCGGTTACGCCGACCCGGCGGGCGCATTGCGGCACCTGGAGGCGCTGACGGCCGGGCTGAGCCGGCGCGCGGCCATCCAACGCACCCTGCTGCCGGTGATGCTCGGCTGGTTCGCCGACGCGGCCGACCCAGACGCAGGTCTGCTGGCTTTCCGTCAGGTCTCCGATGCGCTCGGATCCACTCCCTGGTATCTGCGGATGCTGCGTGATGAAGGCCAGGCCGCGCAGCGCATGGCGTACCTGCTCGCCTCCGGCCGCTTCGCCGCGGAGCTGTTGCTGCGAGCCCCGGAGGGCACCGCCATGCTCGCCGACGACGACGAGCTGCGTCCACGGGCTCGTGATGCGCTGATCACCGAGGCGCACGCCGCGGTTGCCAGAGCAACGACCGCGGAGGCAGCCGTGATTGCGGTGCGGGGCAACCGTCGCCGCGAGCAGTTCCGCATCGCGGCCGCCGACACTCTGAACTCCCTCGACGTCACTGATGTCGCGGGCGCCATCACCGACGTGGTCGCCGCTACCCTGACCGGCGCGCTCGCCGCGGCCACACGCGGGGTGCTCGGCGAGGAATCCTCCCCGGTCCGCTTCACCGTGGTCGCGATGGGACGCCTCGGCGGGCACGAGATGAGTTATGCCAGCGATGCCGATGTCATGTTCGTGTACGAGGCGATGCCCGAGGTGGCGGAGAAGATCGCCACCGACACCGCGCACGCGCTGGCCAACGAACTGCGCCGGCTGCTGCACATGCCCGCACCCGAGCCCACCCTGGAGGTCGACGCCGATCTGCGCCCGGAAGGCCGCCAGGGCCCGCTGGTGCGATCGCTGGCCTCCTATGCGGCCTATTACGATCGCTGGTCCAGCGGCTGGGAAGCCCAGGCTTTGCTGCGGGCGGAGGTCATCGCGGGAGACGCCGATCTCGGTGCGAGGTTCACTGCCCTGATCGATCCGCTGCGGTATCCCGCGGGTGGACTGACACAGGATCAGATTCGCGAGATTCGGCGCATCAAGGCAAGGGTGGAGAACGAGCGACTACCACGGGGGGCCGATCCGGCCCTGCACACCAAGCTCGGCCGCGGCGGGCTCGCGGACGTCGAGTGGGCCGCGCAGCTGCTGCAGCTACGCTACGGCGCGTCAGTGCCCGCACTGCGGACAACCCGCACGCTGGCCGCCCTCTACGCCGCCCGGGACGCCGAGCTGTTGTCCGAGGATGACCGGGTCGTACTGGTGTCGGCCTGGCGCCTGGCCACCGAGGTCCGCAACGCGATCATGCTGGTGCGAGGCCGCCCGGCCGACAGCCCGCCGACCGGGGGGCGCGAACTTTCCTCGATGGCGAGCCTGCTCGGCTACCCGGTGCAGGAGAGCGGGCGGATGCTGGACGAGTACCGCCGGCTCACCCGCCGGGCTCGCGCCATCGTCGAGCGGATCATTTACCAGGACTGATCCTGGCGGCTGCCTTACAGAGCCCCGCCGTCGCGGATCTCGCGCCCGTCCAACCCCTCATCGAGGGTGATGTCGGTGTAGGAGAACCGCGCCAGTGCCGGGCAGATCGCGTCCGGGGAGGCCGGGTCGCTGCCCATGAACACCGTGAGGGTCACGGCTTGGGAGCTGTAGTCGACCTCGACGTGGTCGAGCACGTCACATGGTTCGATCCCGGAGGTGTAGTAGATCCGGATGACGCCGTTGCCGAGTTTCTCGGTGCGGTCGAAGGCGATCGTGCGCAGATTGTCCATGCCGGGCCTTGGCTCGACCGCGGTTGCTGCGCCGTCGCCGCGGACCTTGCCGGCGGGCTGCTCGCCGGCCGGCTGCTCGCCCTCGGTTGCCGTCTCATCAGCGACGGTCGGGTCCACGATCTCGCGCCCGGCCAGGTCCTCGGTGAGCGTGACGTCGACGGCCTTGAGTTCGGCTATCTCGATGCACGCCACATCCGGTGCGGCCGGGTCAGATCCGGAGAACAGCGAGATCTCCACCGCCGCCTTGCGGTAGGCGACCTTGACCGAATCCAGCACGTCGCAGGGCTCGATCCCGCCGTAGAACTGCACCCGCACGACCCGATCGCCGGTGGGGGCGGCCGACTCCCAGGTGACCGGGCGCACGTTGGACATGCCGCCCTGAGGTTTGACCACCTTCGGCCCGGGCTCCGGCGCGGGAGCGCCAGGTTCGGTGTCGGTGCCGATGTCGCTGTCCGGGGTGTCATTGCGCCCGGCGTCATCCGAGCCGGCCAGGCTCGTGCCCCCCGCGGCGTCGCCCGGATCGCCCGAATTGGCCGCCGGGGTCGTCACCTGTGTGCTGTCGCTGCCGCAGGCGCCCAGGACGAGCAGCATGCTCACGCCCGTCGCCACCAGGAACCGCCGTCCCACCAAGTGCTTCATCCCTAGATCCCCCTTGTTCGCGTCACCACCATGGTGGCGCCCCTGCGCTGCTCGATGAACCAAGGACGCGCGAGGCGGTGAATTCGTTCGGGACGCACGAGGGTGAACAGAATTGGGCTGGCTGGCGACCCGAGCCGCCGTCATCGCGGCCCACGTGACCGCGCGCTGACTCAGCGACCGCCGAAGTCCTGGACCCAGTACTCACCCGAGAGGCCGACGCCGATCCGGTCGAACTTGGGGTCCAGGATGTTGTCCCGGTGCAGCGGGGAGTCCATCCAGCCTTGCAGCACGTCGGCCGCGGAGTCGAACCCGTCGGCGACGTTCTCCCCGATCCGCCGGCCCCTCGGGTAGCCGTGCGAGTGGATCCGCTTGTCCCAGGACGGCCCGCCCTTGGTGTCATGGGCCAGGTAGTTGCGCTTGTTCATGTCCTCGGCATGGGCTTGGGCCGCCGAGGCCAGCTTCGGATTCCACTTCAGCAGCGGAAGGTCCTTCTTTGCGCGCTTGGTGTTCGTCAGCTGCACCACCGCGACCACCACGGCGTCCAGGCGCAGGGCTTTCTCATCGAGGCCTTCGACCTCCCCGCGGCTGGACAGAATCGCCCACCACGGTCGCTTCTTTGTCGTGCCCATGTCCGCACCCGCCATCCCGATCCGGGATCCCGGATGATCCCGCTGGGCGGACATTAGGGCGAATACGGATGTTCCGGCTGGCGGTGTCACTCACATGCCGTAGCCGGGCTCGGGACATCACCCGCGCGAGTGATCAGCGGGTGAGGAAGTCGGCGATCGCGGCCCCGAGTTGAGCCTTGGTGACGGCACTCATGTGGGAGCCGGGGATCGCTTGGAAACTTCCGGCCGGCAGGACCTCGGCGAGCGCCGGGCCGGAGCCGTTGTCGTCGTCGTCCCTGCCCAGCACGACCAGGGTCGCCACGGTGATCGCGCCGAGCTCGTCCGCCGTGGTGTCAACGAAGGTATCCAGGATGTGTGCCAGCGCCACGGGGTCACCCCCGACGGTGCGCAGGAACGCCTCGGCCATCCAGGCGGGCGAGCGCGGCTCGTGCGAGCCGAGGTTGGTCAGGATGTGCCGGAAATGCTCGACCCGCTCGCCGGGGCGCAGGATCCCCTCCAGGCCCATCCCGGCTACGATCGCGCGCCGCGGCCTCGCGCCCCGCACCAGCATCCGCGCCACGGTGCGCCCGCCGAGTGAATAGCCTCCGAGGTCGTAATCACTCAGGCCGAGGTGTTCGAGCAGGGCGAATCCGTCGTCCGCCAGGACGTCGGGCGGGTAGGCGGCCGAGTCGTGGGAGGCAGCGCTGTCCCCGTGGGCCCGCAGGTCGGGCATCAGCACCCGGAACCCGCGCCGCGCGAGTTCGGCGGCGTGCCCGTATTTCACCCAGTTGACCGTGGCGGTGGAAAAGTATCCGTGAATCAACACGAGCGGGCGCCCGCTGCCGAGCTCGCGGAAGGCGAGCGCGGCGCCGTCGCCGCCGGGGTAACGCTGTGCGGGAAGGTCCACCCCCACATTGTCGCGGGTGGGTCGGTGGTGCACTGTGTCGACGCCACCCACGCGACCAGGAGGACAACCATGGCGGCGATCAGCCGATTCGGCCACGTCGAGCTCGCCGATCTGCCCGGCGACCTTGCGCAGCGGTTGACGCCGATCGTGGAGAAGTCGGGGTTCCTGCCCAACATTTTCGCGGCACTCGGGCGTCGTCCACGCGAGCTGCGGGCCTTTCTGGACTACCACGACGCTCTGATGGACTCCGACGAGGGCCTGAGCCGGGCCGAGCGCGAACTCATCGTGGTGGCGACCTCCGCAGTCAACAACTGCACCTACTGCGTGGTCGCACACGGGGCGATCCTGCGTATCCGCGCCCGGGACCCGCAGCTCGCGGACCGGGTGGCGGCCAACCCCTACACGGTCGCGCTGTCCGCCCGTCAGCGGGTGATCGTCGATCTCGCGCTCACGGTCGCGTCCGGGTCGGATCTGCTGACCGAGGTGGATATCGACGCTGCCCGCGAGGGGGGTTTGAGCGAGGACGAGATCTGGGACGTCGGCGCGATCACCGCGCTGTTCGCGATGTCGAACCGGCTGGCGCACTTCGCCGCGATCGATCCGAACCCGGAGTTCTTCCTGCTGGGCCGCGTACCGCGCTGAACACCCACCGGAGGGGGAGCGGTTCGCTCGGGTGCGAGCCGCACACCTAAGGTCGCCCGGTGGACTCTTCGATACTTCGAGCGGCGATGATCGATGCCTTCAAGGCGGCTGGCGGCAGTTCCCTGGCCTGGGCCAGCCCGGCGTTCCTGGGCAGGCCAGAGTCGGAGGAGGACTTCGAACGGTGCCTGAACCCGGTCAAGTTCCGGATTCTCAACGTGCGCGCCCAGGCCTGGGCCACCGCCCTGGCGCAGATCGGCCTGGCCGAGGTGGATGGGTTCGGCGACGACCCGGCGCTGTGGCACAGCGTGCCCTGGTTCGGCATGTCGGACTGGGTCGTGCACGTGGTCCCCACCAGGGCGGGGTCGATTCCGCTGCTGTTCGGGCTGCGTGCGGTGGAAGAGGTGCCCGAGGCGCAGGTGGCGATCGCGGCCGGTGACCCCGCGGTGCTGCTCGCCGACTTCCCCGAAGACCATTACGACGCCTACGACGAGGGGTCGGCCCCCTTGCTGGAGGCCTTCGACGACGCGGTGCTGACGGTGATCACCGGCACCTTCGTCAGCGTGAGCGCCGAGACCTTCACCGCCCAGTACACCTTGGCGGGATCCACCGTCGAGGGCGCGGTGACCGGGATGGAGATGGGCAAGTTCGAGGACCTCTTCGCCGAGGCCCGCGCCGGCACCTCGCCCTACCCGTCGGTCTACGGGCGCCGGTGGTGGTGATTCACCCGTCCACGCACCATCCGGCCAAGGAGATCGCGATCGCGGCTACGTCGAGGCGGCCCTGCGCGACGGCGATGACGAAGTCATAGCCAGGATCGTCGGCGACCCGCAGTCGATGCCCGTTCATCCGGTAGAACGTCGCCGTCGCCAACCAACCCAATCGCTTGTTTCCATCGACCAAGGGATGGTTGCGCACCAGCGACTCCAGCATGGCGGCCGCCTTGGTGTGCAGGTCCGGGTAGGCGTCCTCGCCGAAGACACTCGCCTGCGGCCGCGCCGCCGCTGACTCCAGCAGACCCACGTCGCGCACTGCTGTTGCCGCCCCGGTGAGCTGGATGAGCGCCAGCAGGTCCTCGGTGGTGAGGTAACGGGTCATCGCGATGTCATTGGCCGAGCCGGTCGAGGAGTGCGGCGTAATGAGTCGCTTCCTCGCGTCCGTACCGCAAAACCTCGGTCTGGTGCGTCAGGCGTTCTAGGCGTTCCTCGATGGCCTTGATCACGGCGTCGGTCTTGGAGATCCCCTCCAAGGCCGCGAGGTCGGTGAGTGCCGTTTCCTGCTCCGGGGTGAGTCGCAAAGTCATCGCCATGCACGCCATGGTATCTGGTAGGTATCTACGGTGCACGGCATTTTCTGGTTCAACGACGAGAGCGGGGCCACCCTGGTGGCGCCGCGTCGAGGCAGCGTCAGCAGCCCGGGGCTCTTCCATCTGCATCGGACCCGAACCGGGGCACGAACGCCACGATGTGCAACTGCGCGGGCTCCGAGCCCTTGTTGAACGCCTCGTGCACTGTCCCGGCTGGGATGAGCGCGTCCGCGACCTGCAAGGCTGAGCTGGTGGAACTCCGGCTGCTGGGCCCGTTCGAGTTGCGCGACGGCGGCGGTGCGGTGCTGGACGCCGGTCCGCCCCAGCAGCGGGCGCTGCTGGCGCTGCTCGGCCTGCGCGCGAATGAGATGGTCGCCCTCGAGGTGATCCTCGACGGCTTGTGGGGCGCCGCCGCGCCGCCGCGGGCCGTCAACACCGTGCAGGGTTACGTGTCGCGCCTGCGCCGGCTCCTGCCCGCCGGCGCGGGCATCGCCACGCTCGCGCCGGGGTACCGCCTGGATGTCGATCCCGGTGCCGTCGACGCCGCCAGGTTCGTGCGTGCGGTGACCGAAGGTGGCGCGGCGCGCGCCCGTGGGGCTCCCGAGCGTGCTGCTGCGCTGCTCGGTGCGGCACTGCAGATCTGGCGCGGAGCCCCGCTGGGGGAGTTCGGCGCCATGCCCTTCGCCGCCGCGGAGTCCGAGCGCCTCGCCCGGTTGGTCCGCGCCGCCCGCCACGACTGGGCCGGTGCCCGCCTCGAGCTCGGCGGGCACCGGGAGTTGGTCGAGGTGGTGCAGGACTTCCTGGTCGAGGACCGCTTCAACGAGGGCCTGTGGGGGGTGCTCATGCTGGCCCTGTATCGCAGCGGACGTCAGGGCGATGCGCTGGCCGCCTTCGGACGGGCCCGCCAGGTGTTGTCCAGCGAGCTCGGTATCGAACCGGGGCGGGAACTGCGCCAGGTGCAGCACCGGGTGCTCAACCAGGAGGCCACCGCGTCACCCCCACCTCGACGGGTGCCGAACAACCTGCCCGATCGACTGACCAGCTTCGTGGGCCGGGAGGCCGAACTCGGCCGAGTGGCGCAGCTGCTCGCGCAGTCCCGCCTGGTGACGCTGAGCGGGCCGGGTGGATGTGGCAAGACCAGCTTGGCGGTCCGAGCCGTGGCCGCCGCCGTGGAGGCGGGCGACTTCGGCGAGGGGATCTGCTTCGTCGACCTCAGCACTGCGGCGAGCCCCGAGCTCGTGCCCGCTGCCGTCGCCGCTCCGCTCGGTGTGCGAGCCGAGCCTGGTCGGACGCTGGCTGAATCGGTCGCCGACTATCTGGGGCGCCGCCAGATGCTCGTGGTCCTGGACAACTGCGAACACCTGGTGGAGGCGGCGGCCGCGATGGCGGAGCAGTTGTTGCGGGCCGGAGCGATCCTCCGAGTGCTGGCGACCAGCCGGGAGCGCCTCGGTGTCCCGGGCGAGATGACCTGGACGATTCCCTCGTTGTCCGAGCGCGACGCCGCCCGCCTGTTCGTCGAACGGGCGCAAGCAGCCGCTCCTGGGGGCGGGACCCGGGACGAGAGCGAGGCGGTGGCCGAGGTGTGCCGGCGCCTGGACGGCATGCCCTTGGCGATCGAACTCGCCGCCGCCCGATCGAGCGCCCTGACGGCAACTCAGATCGTTGCCCGGCTCGACGATGCGTTGCGACTGCTCGGTGAACCCACCCGGGCAATGTCCGCCCGGCAGCGGACGCTGCGCTCGACGATCGAGTGGAGCTATCAACTGCTTTCGGGCCCGGAACGATCGCTGTTCGATCGGTTGGCCGTGTTCACCGGCGGGTTCACCTTGGAGGCCGCCGAAGCGGTTGGTGCGTGCGGGGACGTGCCGGGCGAGGAGGTCCTCTCCCTGTTCACCCGGCTGGTGGACAAGTCGCTGGTGTTGCGGGATGCAGACGGCACAGAAGGGCCCCGCTACCGGTTGCTCGAGACACTCCGTCAGTTCGGATCAGCCCGGCTCGTCGAGGACGGCCACCACGCGGACGTCCAGGCCGTCCACGCGCGCTACTTCTGCACTATCGCCGAGCAGGGGGAGATGCGGCTGAATAAAGCCGGGGCGGAGTCCTGGCAGCGATGCTTGGGCGAGGACTCCGCTAACTTCCGTGCCGCCCTGACCTGGGCGTTCGCCGACGCCTCCCGGGTCGAGACCGGCGCGCGGCTGGTGGCCTCCCTCGGCCGCGTCTGGTTCATCGAAGGCGACCTCGCGCAGGGCGGAACCTGGGCCGCCGCTGCTCTGGCCGCCACCGGAGGTCAACGTACTTTCCTGCGGGGCCGTGTCCTGCACATCGCCGCCTTGCTGACGATGAGTTCGGACCTCGACGCCTCGGCCGCCCATGGCGACGAAGCCCTCGCCATCGCAGAGGAACTGTCCTCGAGCTTTCTCGGCGCGCAGGCCGTGCTCTTCGTCGGTCTGGACCGATGGGCGCGCGGCCGGCTCGAGGAGGCTCGAGCCCTGCTCGCGGACGGGCTCCACCGCAGTACACACCCCGGCCTGGATCCGCACGCGGTGAAGACCTTTGGCCCCGACTGGGCCTGTTTCCCCCGGGTGCTGGTCTCGAGCGCCGCGGCCCTGCTGGGTCGGGCCGCTCAGGACGCCGGTGATCTCGACGCTGCGCTGATGCACCTGAGCGAGGCTCGGAGCCGGGCACGCTCGCTCGACGTCGCGTTCCCCCTGGGAGTGGTGCTGGACCTCTCGGCCGCTCTGGAACTCGAGCGCGGCAACCTGCAGGAGGCGGCACTGTTGATCGACGAGGCCGCCGAGCACTACCGGGCCGTGCGGTACCAGGAAGGGCTCGCGTCCCTGCTCAACACCAAGGGCCTGATCCACCTCCGACGCGGCGAGGCGTCGGCGGCGACCGCCGCGTTTGCCGACGCGCTGGACCTGTGCCGCCGCATCGGGCACCTCGGCGGCGTGGCGAGCGCTCTGGACGGAATCGCCTGCGTCGCCGCCGCGGACGACGCGGATTGCGCCGCCCGACTCTTCGGGGCTGCCGGCGCATTGCGAGCACGCCTGGGAGCCGGTGTTCCGGCGACTTTGGACGCCCTGCACGCCACCTTGCGAGCCGACCTGGGCGATCGTCTGGGACACGTCGCACTGGCCGCCGCGTTGGCGGCCGGCGACGCGCTGACGTTCGACGAAGCCGTGACGATGGCCTGCGCCGTGGCGCCGCTCAGCGGGCATTCATCGGCTACTCAGCGCGCTCTCCCATGATGGCGCAGCGGATCGAGGAGAGGCGTCTGGCATGCGCAACGACCCGAACCGGCACTGGGGGACCCTGGTACCGCTGATGTCCGGTGCGGAGTTCCGCGCGGCGGCTGCGGACCTGGAGTCCGCCGGGCTGAGGGGCATCGCATGCCCGCAGGTGTGGGGCTCGCCGCTGGTTCCGCTCGCGCAGGTTGCGGCCGCGACCTCGCGGGTCGAGTTGCTGTCGGGTGTCATGAACGCCTTCGCCCGGAGCCCCTTCGAAACGGCGTGCTCAGCAATCGACCTGGACCGGCTCTCCGACGGCCGCTTCATCCTGGGTCTGGGTGCCTCCTACCGGGAGTGGAACGAGGGCTGGTTCGGCCTCCCGCACTGGGGCCGTCCGGTGGCGCACATGCGCGAGATCATCGAGGTCATCAAGCTGGTGATCGCCCGCGGGCACACCGGTGAACTGAGCACCTACACCGGCAGCTACCACCGGCACGACTGGTCCACGTTCGACGGAACCTTCCTGCCGCCGCTACGCGCGCAGATCCCGGTCTGGCTCTTCGCCTGGCAGTCCGGCATGGCCCGCCTCGCCGCCGAGGTCGCGGATGGCCTGTCGACGATCTGGCCGGTGGAGTGGACGCTGGACCGCGGCGCGGCGCTGGTCGCGCAGGCGTTGGATTCGGCCGGTCGCGCGCGGGCCGACCTGCACTGGCAGTCGATGACGTTCGTGAACATCAACGACGATCGCGCCGAGGCCATCGAGGACGCCCGCGCGACCCTCGCCAACTACGCCTCGATGCAACAGATGGCGCCGATGTTCACCGCCTACGGCTTCGGCGAGCAGGCAGCGCAGTGTCGGGCCCGGGTCGGGGACCGCGCAGCCGCATCCGCCTTCATCACCGACGACATGGTCAAAACGATGGTGGTCCTCGGGCCGGCCGACGAGTGCCGCACACGGATCGCACCCTTGGCCGATGTCGTCGACTCGTTCCAACTCGTGCCCACGCTGTGGGATCTCCCGCCGGAGAAGTTCGCCTTCTACACCCGGGGCATCGCCGAGACCTTCTGGAGTTGAGGAGCACCCCATGGCAGACCTCTCCTGCGCCGAACTTCTCGACCGCGTCGAGCACCTGGCACCGCTGATCCGGGACCACTCCCCGGCCGCGGAGCAGGCTCGCAGCGTCTCGCCCGAGGTGGTCGACGCCATGGTGGAGGCGGGGCTCTACGCCCTGTTCCGCCCGGCGGCGCATGGCGGCGCGGAGCTGGATCCGGTGAGCGCCTTTCGGGTGTTGGAGGCCGTGGCCAAGCTCGACAGCGCCGCCGGTTGGACGCTGGCGAACACGGTGGGACAAACCGGGTACCTGGGTTGGCTGCCCGACGAGGGAGCGGCGGAGATCCTCGCCGGCCCCGCTCTGGTCACGGCGACGTCCTTCCACCCACCGGGCATCGCGCGCCGGGTGGCCGGGGGCTATCGAGTCAGGGGCCGGTTCCAGCTGGTCAGCGGCTGTCGGTACGCCACCTGGTTCCTGTTCCTCGCCGTGGTCACCGAGGGCAAGAACCCTCCCCTGAGCGACGGCGGCGTACCCGAGCAGGTCCTGATCTTCCTTCCGGCCGAGCAGGTCGGGATCGTCGACACCTGGCACTCGCTCGGGATGCGGGGCACGGGCAGCCACGACGTCACCGTCGAGGACGTGTTCGTCCCTGCCGCCCGGGCAGCCGCAATGGCTCCCCCGTCGCGGCCGGGCAGCGGCTTCTCCGGTCCGCTCTACCGCCTGACGGTGTGGCCCACCATCGCGTTGATAGCCATCCCCGCGCTCGGTGTCGCCAGTGCCGCGATCGACGACTTCGTCGCTCTGGCCCGCACTAAGACCCCCAGCTTCACCGGAAGCGCCCTGCGGGACCGTCAGGTGGTCCAACGTCAGGTAGCCCAGGCGCGGGCGCACATCGATGCCGGGCGAGCGTTCCTCCACGCCACGTTCACTGCGGCCTGGGAGAAGGCCGTCGAGGGTGCACCGATCGAGCTGAGCGACAAGCTGTCGATGCAACTGTCCATCACCCATGCCATGGCGTGCGCCGCCCGCGCCGTCGACCTGGTCTGCGACGCGGCCGGGACCTCCGCGATCCGCGACGAGTCGCCCTTCGGTCGCCACCGCCGGGACGTGCACACCCTCACGGCGCACGCCTTCGCCTCCGCGCAACGCTACGAGAGCGTCGGCGCGCACCTGCTGGGCGCCGAGTCCGACTGGGGCTTCTTCGCCTTCTGACCTGACTATCCATCACTGAACACGTCAACACATAGTCACACCAACGACCATGAATCGGAGCAGAGCCATGTCGAACGAAGCAGTGATCACCCGCTGGATCGAGGAGTTCATCAATAAGGCGAACGAGGCGGTGGCCGAAGAGATCATCGCTGCGGATTTCGTCATGATGGATCCGGTTGCCGTCCCGGAGCAGCCGGGCCGGGAGGGATACCTCGAGCTGATGCGCAGTTACTGGGCGTTCGCTCCCGATCTCACCCTTGCGGTCACCGAGCAGATCCCCGCCGGGGACCGGGTCACCGTACGGTGGGTTTTTACCGGCACCCATCAGGGCGAGTTCGCGGGCCAAGCCCCGACCGGGCGCAGCTTCGAGGTCGAGGGCATCAGCATCCTGCGGCTGGCAGGTGGCCAGATCTGCGAGCAGATCCTGGCGTGGGACGCACTGGGCCTGTCCCGCCAGCTCGGCATCTCGCTGATCTAGGCACCCGCACAGCCCACCGGCGCCTACAGGGCACAGTCCTCACGGCGGCGCTCGCCGTAGAGGCCGAACGCGAGCGCGCCCACCCCGGCGAGCCGGAGCGGGCGCGGACATGACGCAGGATCAGATGTTGTAGTACATCTCGAACTCGTGCGGGTGCGGGCGCAGCCGGATCGGGTCGATCTCGTTGGCGCGCTTGTAACTGATCCAGGTCTCGATCAGGTCGGCGGTGAAGACCCCACCCTCCATCAGGAAGGCGTGATCGTTCTCCAGGGCGTCCATCACCTCGGCAAGCGAGCCGGGGACCTGAGTGATCGAGGCGGCCTCGTCCGGCGGGAGCTCGTAGAGGTCCTTGTCGACGGGCGTGGGGGGCTCGATCTTGTTCTTGATGCCGTCCAGGCCGGCCATCAGCATCGCCGAGAACGCCAGGTACGGGTTGGAGGAGGGGTCCGGGACGCGGAACTCGATGCGCTTGGCCTTCGGGTTCGACCCCGTCACCGGGATCCGGATGCAGGCCGAGCGGTTACGCGCGGAGTAGACCAGGTTGACCGGGGCCTCGAAGCCGGGCACCAGGCGGTGGTAGGAGTTCATGGTGGGGTTGGTGAACGCCAGCACGGTGGGCGCGTGGTGCAGCAGACCACCGACGTACCAGCGGGCGGTGTCCGACAGGCCGCCGTAACCGAGCTCGTCGTAGAAGAGCGGAGCGCCGTCCTTCCACAGCGACTGGTGGCAGTGCATTCCCGAGCCGTTGTCACCGAAGATCGGCTTCGGCATGAACGTGACGGTCTTGCCGGCGCGGTGCACGACGGACTTGACCACGTACTTGAAGAGCATGACCTTGTCGGCGGAGTTCGCCAGGGAGTCGAAGCGGTAATTGATCTCCTGCTGCCCGGCGGTGCCCACCTCGTGGTGGGAACGCTCGACCGCGAGGCCCAGCTTGTCCAACTCGGTGCAGATCTCATCGCGCAGGTCGGCGAAGCCGTCGACCGGCGGCACCGGGAAGTAGCCGCCCTTGTAGGGGATCTTGTGACCGAGATTGCCGCCCTCTTCCTTGCGGCCGGAGTTCCAGGCCGCCTCGAAGGAGTCGATCTCGTAGTAGCTCAGGTTCTGCTTGGTCTCAAAGCGCACGTCGTCGAAGATGTAGAACTCGGCCTCGGGGGCGAAGAACGCGGTGTCGGCGATGCCGGTGGACTTCAGGTGCGCCTCGGCCTTGGCGGCCACCTGGCGTGGGTCGCGGCTGTAGGGCTCGCCGGTGTACGGGTCGACGATGCCCATGTTGATGTTGAGCGTCTTCGCCGTGCGGAACGGGTCGACGTAGGCACTTCCCAGGTCGGGCATGAGCTTCATGTCCGACTCGTGAATGGCCTGGAAGCCCCGGATCGAGGACCCGTCGAACATCTGCCCGTCGGTGAAGAAATCCGCGCCCACGGACTGCGCCGGGACGTTGAAGTGCTGCATGACCCCGGGCAGGTCACAGAAGCGCACATCGACGAAGTCGATCTTTTCGGCCTTGATGAATTGCATGACCTCATCGGCGTTGCTGAACATCCGCGTCCTCCTTGCCCGCGCAGCAGTGGCGGGCGTTGCGTGAAGCTGGCAGGCGGCCAGGTACCGTGAAGGTAGTCGGGGGCGATGACGTGCCCGTATCCCGATTGTTTCGCCGGCGTTACGGCGACTTCTCGACACCTGGCCTGGGGCTATGGTGATCGCGCACATCCTTGCGGGTCGGCCTCGCTCTCGCCACCCTGGGGTGGCCGTGTCGTCCGGTAAGACCCGCGCGCAGGCGGGGTGCCCGGCCCGCCTACCGTGATCCCATGGACGAGGGCAGGGGTTTCGACCGGCGGGCGCTGGGGTCCTGGCTGTCCGGTCCGCGTTCGCTGGCAGAGGCAACGGGTGCCCAGGTGCCGCCGCCCGGCAAGCGCCTGGGCCTTCCCGAACAGGGCCCGAACTCGGTCGCCGGGCTGAGCAGGCGCCTGGCTGCAACCTTCCTCGACTGGATGATCGCTCAGCTCATCGCCGCGTTGTTCATGCCCGGGTCCTCGGCGGGGGAGCGCTCGTTCGCGGTCCTGCTCGCCTTCGTGGTGATCAACGTTGCTCTGGTCACCACGGTGGGCGCCGGGTGTGGTGGGCGGCTGCTCGGCCTGCGGGTGGCTCGCCTCGATGGAGCCAACCCAAGTCTCGGGGCGGTGCTGATCCGCACGCTGGGAATCGCGCTGGTCATCCCGCCGCTCTTCAATGACCGTGACTACCGGGGCCTGCACGATCGCGCGGCCCGCACGGTCGTCGTGCGGCGCTGACGCTCCTCAGCGGGGCGGGCGCACGCCCTTGGGCATCTTGACGCCCTTGGGCATCGGTCCCTTCGGAATCGGCACGTTCTTCATCAGGTCACCGACCGCCCGTAGGCGGTCGTTGGTCTCCACGACAGAGATGCCGCGGTCCTTGGGCAGCTTCATCATGTACCGCGTCAGCTTGGCGAGCTCGACCTCGCCCTCGCCGTGCCCGACCACGATGTCGTGCACGGGGACGTCGGCAACGAAGCGGTTCATCCGCTTGCGTTCGGCATCGAGCAGCGGCGCGACCCGCTGATACGGACCCTCGGCGATGAGCACGATCCCGGGCTTACCGACCGCTCGGTGCACCACGTCCTGACTCTTGTTCACCGCGACCGCCGGCGTCACGGTCCACCCGCCCCGCTTCATGTTCTGCAGCACTGCGGCGGCGGCACCGGTCTGGCCGTCCATCTCCGAATAGACCGCATGCTGCACCCGGCGCCCGAACACCAGCAGCAGGGCCATCAGGCCGGAGAACAGGCCGAACAGGCCTGCCACGATCGGATGGATGATCAGGCCCAGCGCGAAGAACAGGGCGATCATGGTGCCGAAGAAGGCCAGTGCCATGTAGAGCGGCAGCAACTTGTCGGTCCGGCGCGTCATCGTGTACGCCTCGCGGAGCTGCTTGAGCTTCCCTCCGCCCGCCTTCGGTGCCTTGGGGGCCTTCGACTTCTTCTTCCTCATGCGTGCTTCTTCCTTATGGGTCTCGCGCAGTCCAGCGAAGGATACGCAGCGCCTGGAAGTCCCCCGACGCCCGCTGCTGCCTGCGGGCCGTCATCCGCCGAGTGCCGCTGCTGCCTGCGGGCCGTCATCCGCCGAGTACGCCTATCAGCCCGCGGGCGGGCTGATAGGCGTACCGACGGGCCGACATCCGCTGAGTGCGCCTTTCGGCCCGCGGTCGGGCTGATAGGCGTACCGACGGGCCGACATCCGCTGAGTGCGCCTTTCGGCCCGCGGGCGGGCTGATAGGCGTACCGACGGGCCGACGGCCCGCGTCGAGTTCGGCTGTGCGGGGAGGTCAGGGCGCGTCGAGTTCGGCTGAGGGCCCGCGTCGAGTTCGGCTGAGGGCCCGCGTCGAGTTCGGCTGTCGGGGAGGTCAGGGCGCGGCGAGTTCGCCGGTGCGGGCGGCAGCGGCCTGCTGGTAGAGACGCCCAGCGCGGTAGGAGGAGCGCACCAGCGGCCCGGACATGACGCCGGCGAACCCGATCTGGCGGGCCAGGGCGCCGAGTTCGTCGAAGCACTCGGGGGTGACCCAACGCGCCACCGGATGGTGGCGCGGACTGGGGCGCAGGTACTGGGTGATCGTGAGCAGCTCGGTACCGGCGGCGCGGAGTTCGTGCAGCGTGTCGATGACCTCGCTGTGCTCCTCGCCCAGGCCCAGGATCAGGTTGGACTTGGTGACCAGGGCCGCCTCGCGGGCCGCGGAGATGACCGCCAGCGAGCGGTCATAGCGAAAGCCCGGGCGGATCCGGCGGAAGACCCGGCGCACGGTCTCGATGTTGTGCGCGAAGACTTCGGGGCGGGAGTCGAAGACCTCGGCGAGCGCGTGCGCATCGGCGTCGAAGTCCGGGGCAAGGAGTTCGACGCCGCACCCGGGGACGCGCTGGTGGATCTCCCGCACGGTCTGGGCATAAAGCCACGCGCCACCGTCGGGCAGGTCGTCGCGAGCGACGCCGGTGATCGTCGCGTACCGCAGTCCCATGGTCGCGACGGACTCGGCGACCCGGCGTGGCTCGTCGCGGTCGAGGTCGGCGGGTTTGCCGGTGTCGATCTGGCAGAAGTCGCAGCGGCGGGTGCACTGATCTCCGCCAATGAGGAAGGTGGCCTCGCGATCCTCCCAGCACTCGAAGATGTTCGGGCAGCCGGCTTCCTGGCACACGGTGTGCAGGCCCTCGTCCTTCACCAACTTCGTCAGCGCTAGGTATTCCGGTCCGGTACGCAGCGTCGTGCGGATCCACGGTGGCTTGCGCTCGATCGCGGTTTCGGCGTTGCGGACCTCCAGGCGCAGCATCTTGCGGCCTTCGGGGGCGATGCTCATGCCGCACCTTCGGTGAGGGCGCTCACGGCGTCCGCCGGCCCGGCGTAGGGGATCACGAGGTCGGCGAGTTCGACGGCGTCTACCTCGAATACCTCGGCGAACCGGGCCCGGACCGCGGGGATGATGTCGGCGACGGTGACCGCGCGGCCCAGCTCGCCGCTGAGTGTCGTCACCGCGGCGTCGGTGATCCCGCACGGCACGATTCGGGCGAAGGCCTTCAGCGTGCAGTCGCAGTTGATCGCAAAGCCGTGCATGGTGACCCCGCCGGCGACGCGCACCCCGATCGCGGCCACCTTGCGCTCGGGCGCGCCGGGGACCCAGACCCCGCTGCGTCCGCTCACCTGCATCGCATCGACGCCCAGGTCGGCGCAGACCGCGATGATCGCCCCTTCCAGGCGCCGGACGTAGTCCACGACGTAGACCCCACCCGGGAGTTTGACGATCGGGTAGCCGGTGAGCTGACCGGGCCCGTGCCAGGTGATCTTGCCGCCGCGGTCGGCCTCGACCACGGGTGTGCCGTGGGGGGGCCGGTCGCCCGGCTGGGTGCGCTTGCCCGCGGTGAACACCGGCTCGTGCTCGAGCAGGACCACCGTGTCGGCGATCTCGTCGCGCACTCGGGCCGCGTGCAGGGTGCGTTGCAGGTCCCATGCCGGGCCGTAGGGCACCGGGCCGTCCTGCGGGCGCGCGGTCAGGAATCGCATCGGGGCCACGTGGGCCAGTTTAGGTGCGTTGCCGGCCTTGCTGCGGCCCCGTCCGCTGCTCATTCATGAGCTGGCGACCAGATTGGCCGCCCGATTGTGGTCGCCAGCGCATGGGAGTGCACGCCCCGCTCATTCATGAGCTGGCGACCACGTTGTCGGGTGAAATCTGGTCGCCAGCGCATGGAAGTGCACGCCCCGCTCATGAATGAGCTGCGGGGAGGGGCAGGTGGGAGGAAATCTGGTCAGAGGGCGGCGCGGATGGCCTCGTCGATGCTCGGGTCGGCGAAGGTGAAGCCTTCCTTCTCCAACCGCCGGGGCAGCACCCGCTGGCTGCCCAGGGGCTCGGAGGCGAATTCGCCCAGGACGACCTTGAGCGCGAACGCCGGGGCGGGGAACAGCGTCGGACGATGCAGGGCAGCGCCCATGGCTTTGGTGACCTCCGCGTTGGTCACCGGGTTGGGGGCCGTCAGATTCACTGGGCCCGAGATGTCGCGCTCGAGCAGGTAGCGCAGGGCAGCCACTTCGTCGCGGAGGGAAATGAAGCTCCAGTACTGCTTGCCGGAGCCCAGCTTGCCGCCCAGGCCGAGCTTGAACAGCGGGAACATCCGCGCCCAGGCTCCACCTTCGCGGGCGACGACGAGGCCGGTACGCGGGTGCACGACGCGGATTCCGGCGGACGCCGCCGGGGCCGCCGCAGCTTCCCAGCGCACGCAGAGCTGGGCCAGGAAGTCATCACCAGGGGGCGAGTTCTCATCGAGCTCGCGATCATCGCTGTGGCCGTAGAAACCGACCGCCGAACCGGCGACGAAAACCGACGGCGGGTGCTCGGCCCCGGCAATGGCCGTGGCCAGGGTGTGCGTCGTACGCAGCCGGCTGTCGATCAAGGCGCGCTTGTAGTCTTCGCTCCAGCGTTTGTCCCCGACCCCGGCTCCGGCCAGGTTCACCGCGGCGTGGACCCCGGCGAGCGAGCGCGGGTCGAGTGGCTGCTCGGGGTCCCACTGGAGTTCGTCGGCGGCTTTGGCGGGCCGGCGCACCAGGCGCACCACGTGGTGGCCGTCGGTCTTGAGAGAGGCGACCAGGGCGGAACCGATCAGGCCGGACGAGCCGGCGACGACAACCTTCACGGGTGACCTCTCAACTTCTGTGCGTGTACCGGGCCTACGAGCGACGCCGAGAGCCCGACACGCACGCAGAAGATGGCCGCTGGGAGGGGTTCAGAGGCCGAGTTCGGACTCGAAGGAGCCTTCCTCCAGGCGTTCCTTGACGGTGACCAGGAACCGGGCGGCGTCGGCGCCGTCGACCAGGCGGTGGTCGTAGGTCAGCGCCAGGTAGACCATCGAGCGGATGGCGATCGTCTCGCCGCCGTCGACGTCCTCCACGACCACGGCGCGCTTGACCACGGTGCCGGTGCCCAGGATGCCGACCTGCGGCTGGTTGATGATCGGGGTGTCGGTCAGCGCGCCCCGGCTACCGGTGTTGGTCAGGGTGAACGTGCCCCCGCCCAGATCGTCCGGGGTGATCTTGTTCCCGCGGGTCCGGCTGGCGAGGTCGTTGATGGCGCGCGAGAGCCCGGCGAGGTTGAGCTCGTCGGCGTCGTGCACCACTGGTACGAGCAGGCCGCGTTCGGTGTCGACCGCCATGCCCAGGTGTACGTGCGGGTGAAAGGTGACCGTGCCGGCTGCGGCGTCGAGGGAAGCGTTGAGCTTCGGGTGCGCCTTCAGGGCCTCTACGGTGGCCTTGGCAAAGAACGGCAGGAAGTTCAGCTTCTGGCCCTCGCGGAGTTCGAAGGCACCCTTGGCCTGCTCGCGCAGGCGCACGATGCGGCTGACATCGGCCTCGATGAAGCAGGTGAGCTGGGCCGAGATCTGCAGCGACTCGACCATGCGCGCCGCGATCACCTTACGCAGCCGTGACATCGGCTGGGCGCCGTCGGCCGGCCGGCTCGGTGCGGAGGCCGGACCCGGCGCCGGCGGGGCACTGGGCGCTGGGGCAGGTTTGGCCGCGGCGTCCAGGACGTCCTGCTTGCGAATCCGGCCACCGACACCGGTGCCGGTGAGTGAGGCCAGGTCGACGTTGTTGTCGGCGGCGAGCTTGCGCACCAGCGGGGTGACGTAGGCGCCCATATCTGCATCCGGCGACCCGGCAGGAGCGCTGCCGTTGTCGGCCGACGGCGCGGGCGGCGCGGGCGGCGGGGTGGGCTCGGGTGGGGCGAGGGGAGCGGGCGGGCTAGGGGCCGGAGGCGCGGGGACCTCGGGTGCGCTGGCGGGTGGTGTGGGAGCGGGCGGTGCAACCGGCGCCGGTGCGACTGACCCCGATGCGGCGATCACACCAAGTTCGGCGCCGACGTCCACGGTCTGGTCCTCGCCGACGGTGATCCTCACCAGAACACCGGCCGCCGGGGCAGGAATCTCGGTGTCGACCTTGTCGGTGGAGATTTCCAGCAGCGGCTCGTCGAGCGCGACGGTGTCCCCGACGGCCTTGAGCCAGCGGGTGACGGTGCCCTCGGTGACGCTCTCGCCCAGCGCGGGCAGCGTCACTGAGGTACCGGCCGCGGGCGGCGCGGGCGGCGCGGGCGCCGCGGCGGCGGGAGCGGCGGTAGCCGGCTCAGCGGGCGCGGGAGCCGGTGCTGCGGCGACCGGCTCCGGCGCGGGTGGCGGCGCGGGAGCAGCGGCGGCGTCCTGCGCAGTCGCGACGGGCTCGGCAGGGGGCACCTCGGCCGCCGGGGCGGGGGCGTCTGCTTCACCGGCGGCACCGATCACGCCGAGTTCGGCGCCGACCGCCACGGTCTCGTCCTCCTGGACGCTGATGCGCAGCAGGACCCCGGCCGCGGGAGCGGGGATCTCGGTGTCGACTTTGTCGGTGGAGATCTCCAGCAACGGCTCGTCGAGGGCGACCGGGTCGCCCTCCGCCTTCAGCCAGCGTGTGACGGTGCCCTCGGTGACGCTCTCGCCGAGCGCCGGGAGGGTGACGGAGACTGACATGGCTTCTGGCTCCTCAGTGCGGTGTGCGCGGTGCTGCGAAACGAACGGTCGAGCAGAGGTTGGGGCTGACGGTGCGTCAGCCGTGGGCGTGCAGGGGCTTGCCGGCAAGCGCGAGGTGCGCCTCGCCCAGCGCCTCACCCTGGGTCGGGTGGGCGTGCACGAGTTGGGCGACCTCGCTGGGCAGCGCCTCCCAGTTGTAGATCAGCTGGGCCTCGGAGATCAGCTCCCCGGCTCGGCTGCCGACGATGTGCACCCCGAGGACCGGCCCGTCCTTGCGGCGCACAAGCTTGATCGCCCCGGCGGTCCGCAGAATCTGCGACTTGCCGTTGCCGGCCAGGTCGTAGGACAGGGCCTCGACCGCCTCGGCGCCGTAGCGCTCGGCCGCCTGGGCTTCGGTGATGCCGACGGAGGCGACCTCGGGCTCGGAGTAGGTCACCCGCGGCACGCCGTCGTAGTCGATCGGTACCACCGGCAGACCGGCCAGGCGCTCGGCGACGAGCATGCCTTCGGCGAACCCGACATGAGCCAGCTGCAAGGTCGGGATCAGATCGCCGACCGCGGAGATCGTGGGCACGCTGGTCTGGCACAAGGCGTCTACCTTGACGAATCCGCGATCCATCTCGACCCCGACCGCCTCGTACCCGAGGTCGGCCGAGACCGGGCCCCGCCCGATCGCCACCAGCAACAGGTCGGCCTCGATGACCTTGCCGTTCTCGGTCGTGATCCGTACCCCGGCCTCGGTGTAGGTCACCCCGGTGAACTTGGCGCCGGTCTCGAAGGCGATCTTGCGCTTGCGAAAGGCCCGCTCCAGCAGCTTGGAGTTGGCCTCGTCCTCGGCCGGCACCAGCCGCGGCAGGCCCTCGATGATCGTGACCTCGGCTCCGAAGGAGCGCCACACGCTGGCGAACTCGACACCGATGACGCCGCCGCCGAGGATCGCGACCGAGCGCGGGACGTGATCCAGCGTCAGGGCGTGGTCGGAGCTGATGACGCGGTTCCCGTCGATCTCCAGCCCCGGGATCGAGCGGGGCACGGACCCGGTGGCCAGCACGATGTGGCGCCCGGTGTACCGCACCCCGCCGGCGTCGACGCTCGTCGGGGAGGACAGCACGCCGGCAGCCTCGACGATCGTGATTTTGCGGGACTTCACCAAGCCTTGCAGGCCCTTGTAGAGCTTGGCGATCACGCCGTCGCGGTAGGCGTTGACCGCGGGCATGTCGATGCCTTCGAAGGTGGCCTTGACCCCGAACTGCTCGCTCTCGCGGGCGGAGTCCGCGACCTCGGCGGCGTGCAGTAGGGCCTTGGTGGGGATGCAACCCTGGTGCAGGCAGGTCCCGCCGAGCTTGCCCTTCTCGATCAGGACCACGCTCATCCCTAGTTGGGCAGCGCGCAGGGCGCAGGCGTAGCCGCCGCTGCCTCCGCCGAGGATCACCAGATCGAAACTCGTCTGATCGCCTGCCTGCTCCGACACCGGGACTCCTTCGCTCGAGTGCGTGCCCGCCGGTCATCTTTCCACTGCACGCACGAGCGCGCCCGAGCCGGGGACGAGCGCTCCGTCACGTGAGGGGGCCGCACTCCGCCTTACCCGCGAGTACTGGCGGCATACTTGCGTGCATGGGACTGTTCGGTCGGGGCAAGGACAAGGCGGGGAAGGCCAAGCGGCCTGATTTGGTCGCGCGCGATCACCTCCGGGAGTGGGCCGAGGCTCACGTTGGCGTCGAGGCCTACCTGGAGCCGCAGACCGCCATCACCGAGCCCACCGTCATGCTCATCGCTCACGACGGCGAGTGGACGCGCCGCCGCGTCCCGAGCCCGGATGCCGCCCGGTCTTTGTGCGGCAAACTCGGGATCCCGATCTACGACGCCGCGCTGGTCGGCTACCCGCAGCGCAAGCGCGACTTCGACACCCGTCGCTCCACCGAGGGCGAAACGGGTCTGTACCTGTAACCGAGTCCGAGTCGCGCCACCTGCCGGATACCGTCAGGCGAGGTCCTCGGCAAGGCGGACCATTGTCCGCACCGCGGCGCCGGTGCCGCCCTTGGGGGTGTAGCCGTAGGGCTCGCCCTCGTTGAACGCCGGGCCGGCGATGTCCAGGTGCACCCACGGCACATCGCCCGAGACGAATTCCTTCAGGAACAGGCCCGCGGACAGCGCCCCGCCCATCCGCTCGCCGATGTTGGCGAGGTCCGCGACGGCGGACTTCAGGCCGGTCCTCAGTTCCGGGGGCAGCGGCATCGGCCACATCAGCTCACCGACCTCGGCCGCGAGGGCGTGGACCTTGGCCCGGGTGGCGTCGTCATTGCTCATGATCCCGGTGGTCCTACTGCCCAGCGCCACCATGATCGCCCCGGTCAGGGTCGCGGCGTCGACGATCAGGTCGGGGGAGTCCTCGCAGGCCCGGGCCAGCGCGTCCGCCAGGATCAGGCGCCCCTCGGCGTCGGTGTTGAGCACCTCGACGGTCTTGCCGGAGTACATCGTCAGCACGTCCGAGGGACGAATCGCGGTGCCTGACGGCATGTTCTCCACCATCGGCGCCCACGCGGTGACGTTCACCGCCAGATTGAGCTTGGCGATCGCGCGGGCGGCCGCGATGACCGCCGCGGCCCCGCTCATGTCGCATTTCATGGTGACCATGCCGTCGGCGGTCTTGAGGGACAGACCGCCGGAGTCGAAGGTGACGCCCTTACCGACCAGGGCGAGGTGCTTGGTGGCCTTCGGGTGGGTCCAGGTCAGCTTCACCAGCCGCGGGGGGTTCGCCGAGCCCTGCCCGACGCCGACGATGCCGCCATAGCCGCCCTTCTTCAGCGCCTTCTCGTCCAGGACCTCGACGGCCAGACCCGTGCCGGCGGCGGCGGCGGACGCGGCCGCCGCCAGCTCGATCGGGTGCAGGTCCGAGGGCGGGGTGTTGATCAGGTCTCGGGCGATACCGATCGCCTCGGCGAGGGTCTGCGCTCGTTTGGCGGCGGCCTTGGCCCCGCGGTCGCCCTTGAGGCCGGTGACCAGGCTCAGGGTCGCGACCGGTTCCGCCGGGGCGGAGCCGTTGGTGCGGTAGCGCAGGTAGGCATACGCCCCGAGCAGTGCGCCCTCGGCGACGGCGGCCACCTCGGCCACGCTGGCGGCCGGCAGGGCGAGCGCGGCCGAGGCCTTGCCCGCGGCGGCCCGGGTGGCTGCTCCCGCGGCACGGCGCAGGGTCTCGGCGTCATAGCCGGCCCGTCCCGGTGCATCGCCCAGGCCGACCACCAGCACAAGGGCAGCCTTGAAGGCGGGCGGGGCCGGCAGCTTGGTGATCTCCTCCGCCTTGCCGGTGGCGCCCATCGCGGCCAGCACCGCCCCCAGTCGTGCGGGCATGCCCGTGTCGACCTCTTTGGCCGCGGGCGTGAGCACCAGGCCCTTGGGGCCGGCGGCGACGCCGACGACGAGCACGTCGGTGCGCACGGCGTCAAGGGCGGAGTCGGTGAGCGAGAGCGAGGGCACGGGGCGTCCTTAGCTGTGCAGTGACGTCAGGGTCGGTCGTCGCCGCTTCGGTCGCGGTGCTGCACAGGCTAACCGTGGTGATCCGTCCGGGTCGGGAACTCACTAGGTTGCGGGGATGAGTACGGCATTACGCCAATCCCCGTTGCACGAGCGGCACGTCGAGTCCGGTGCCAAGCTGGCCGATTTCGGCGGCTGGGAAATGCCGATCGACTACGGCGCGACGACCTACCGAGGCACCAAGCTCGGGGTGGTCGCCGAACACACGGCGGTGCGCACCGGCGTCGGGATCTTCGACGTCTCGCACCTGGGCAAGATCACCGTCACCGGCCCGGGTGCGGCGGCGTTCGTCGACTCCTGCCTCACCAACGCGCTCGAGCGGATCACGGCGGGCCAGGCGCAGTACAGCCTGTGCTGCGACGAGGCCACCGGCGGCGTCGTCGACGACCTGATCGTCTACCTGCGCTCGGATCGCGACGTGCTGCTGGTGCCCAACGCCGCCAACTGCGCCGAGGTCGCCGCTCGCCTGACGGCCGCCGCCCCCAGCGGGGTGGCGGTGCGCGACCGGCACTGCGACCTCGCCGTGATCGCCGTGCAGGGTCCGGTGAGCGCGAAGGTGCTGGGGAAGGCGGGGCTGGCTGTGCGCGGTCTGGACTACATGAGTTTTCTCGATACGACCTGGCGCGGCGCCCCCCTCGTGATCTGCCGGAGCGGCTACACGGGCGAGCACGGCTTCGAGTTACTCCCGGGCGTCGCTACCGCAGCGGACCTGTGGGAGGAGCTGCTGACTGCGGGCCAGGAGTGGGGCGCAGTTCCCTGCGGGCTGGGGGCTCGGGACACCCTGCGCACGGAGATGGGTTATCCGCTGCACGGTCAGGACATCAGCGTCGCGATCACTCCGGTGCAGGCCGGGCTCGGCTGGGCGATCGGCTGGGGCAAGGCGGCGTTCTGGGGCCGCGAGGTGCTCGCCGCCGAGCGCGCGGCCGGGCGCTCGCGGCGCCTGGTGGGGCTCGAGGCGTTGGGCCCCCAGATCCCGCGGGCGCATATGAGTGTGCGCTCGGATGCCGGTGATCAGCTGGGGGAGATCACCAGCGGGACCTTCTCCCCGACCCGCAAGCTCGGCATCGCCCTCGCGCTGGTGGTGGCGTCGGTGGCGGACGGCGACGAGGTCGTCGTCGATGTCCGTGGCCGGCCGGGGCGCTTCCGGGTGGTGCGCCCGCCGTTCGTGCCCTCGCGTGTGCGGTCCTGACCCCCACCCAGCGACGTCGTGTCCGGCAGGGCCTTCCTCAGGTGGTGGCCAGCACCACCAGGGCGACGGTGGTCGCGGTTTCGACCAGGGCACCGAGGACGTCTCCGGTGATCCCACCGAAACGCAGCCGGGCGCGCCGGAGCAGGAGCGCAGCGACGCCCGCCGCGAGCAGCACGGCGAGTACGGCGCGGCCCACCCCGACGTCGGTAGCGGCCCCGGCCAATGCCGCGCCCCCCAGCAGAGCCGCCGTCAGGACCCCGGCAGCGGCGAGTGGCACCGAGCCCGCGACCAGCGCCCCGAGGCCATCGGGCCGGGCCGCCCGAGCCCCGGTTCGGCAGGCCCAGGCCAGCGGCAGCCGCCCGATCGCCCCGGCCAGCGCCAGCAGCACGATGAGGTGATGATCCGGACTGTGCGCGATCAGCGAGGCCACCGCGGCGATCTGCCCGAGCAGCACCAGGATCAGCGTCACGACCCCGAACGGACCGATGTCCGGCGCCTTCATGACCGCCAGGGCCCGCTCGCGGCCACTGCGCCCCGGAGTCGCCGCCTGGGAGCCGAGAGCGTCGGCGGTGTCGGCCAGCCCGTCCAGGTGCAGCCCCCGGGTCCACGCCGCGAGCAGGGCCACGGCGCCCACCGCCGCCACCAGCGGCCCGACCCCGCACTCACCGCCCGCCCACGTCAGAGCTCCCGCGCTCGCTCCGAGGACGGCGCCGATCACCGGCGCGACGAGCATCGCCACCCCGGCAGCACGCCGGTCCACGGACACCCGTCCCGCCGGGACGATGGTCAGCAGGCTCATCGCGAGCCGCAGCCCGCGCAAGGCGCTCGCGCCGGCGGGCTCACCCTCGCCTGAGCTCACGCGCCCGGGCTCACGCGCGGGTTCCGCCGCCCAGCAGCGCCGCCGCGGCCTCGAGCACGGGCAGGCACAGGACCGAGGCCACCCCCTGACCGGGCTCGACGCCGAGGGAGAGCAGCGAATACACGTCGAGATGCGTGAAAGCCGCGGCGGCGGCCGGGTCGGTGTCGGCGTGGGCGGGGATCAGCCAGCTCAGGGCGTCGGGATTGATCCGGTGCACGATCAGCGCCGCCGTGATCGGCGCGAGGCCCTCAAGCACCACCGGGGTACGGCGCACTGCCGCCCCGAGCAGCAACCCGGTCAGGTAGGCGAGCTCGGTCCCGCCCGCGCTGGCGAGCAGGCTCAGCGGGTCGGTCCCCGCGGTGCGGTGGCGGCGCAGACCGTCGCGGACCGCGGCGACCCGCGTCATCCAGGTCGCGTCATCGACGCCGCGGGAGGTGACCATCGAGGGCCCATCGGTGCCGGTGAGCGCAGCGACCGCGATCACACACGGCACCACCGCGGTGGAGTTCGGCACGGCCACCAGCAGCAGGTCGGTGCCGGTATCGGCTGCTGCCTCGGCCACATCGATTCCCGCTTGCAGGGCCACGGCCACGTCGTCGTATCCGGCGTCCGCGCGCAGGGCCCGCACGGGCTGGGGCAGGGCCCCCGCGACGCGCTCCAGGCTCGCCGGAACGGTCCCGTCCGTGGTGAACGCGAACATCCGCACCCGCTCGGGCGGTGCTGGGGGGCAGGTCCCGGTGACCGACGCCCACCACATGCCGGCCTTACGCAGCCGCCCGAGCTCCCCGGCGTCCAGCTTGTCGAAGGCGGCTTCGGCCTCGGCGCGCGCGTCGTCATGGGAGCGGGTGATGCGGGCCGCAAGGGCGGCAAGTTCCTCAGCAGTCATGGCCGCCGCAGCTTAGCCTCGATCCGTGGACTGGGACCTGGATGGTCTCGGGCGGGCGTAGGTGAGGGGCCGTCAGCGGCGACCCGGGCTCGGCAACACCGTCGCCCGCCCCCGGCCGAACCGGATCCGCATGCCCGGGTCGCACTGGATGTTGCGCCCGACCGGCACCTCGCACACCCGCCCGTCCGGCCCGGTCGCCATCCACGCCTTGTCCGTGAGATTGCGGATCCCCCACCGGGTCGGGTCGGTCGGGCGGCGGGTCATCTCCCCCACCGGCATGGAGGCATCGGGGTCACCGCCGAAATGGTCCGACCACACCCGGGTCAGCGGGCCCACCGCGATCCGCTTGTGCCCGATCTGAACCGAGCACGGCGCGTCGTTGACGTGCCCGCACCGCACGCAGGCCCGGCTCGGTTCCTCCCAGTCGACGAAGATCACCCCGCCGCAATGCCCGCACTCCGTCAGCGAATCGCGCAGCCGCAACATCGCCGAGGCCCAGATCCCCTCCGCGACCCGCGCGTCCGGGTCCTGCAGACCGGGCCCGAAGGCCTCACAGAACAGCTCGCGCAGGAAGGTCGGGTAGTGCTGCCAGTACCGCTGCGGCGTGTCCTGGACCGGGCGATTGCGGTCGTCCTGGGGATCGAAGATGAACAGCGGATCCGTGCCGTAGTGCACCAGCTTCCAGGCGTCATCGACGATGCGGTGCTCGGTCTTGCGGCCCTCCAGCGGATCGGCGAAGAACAAAAGGTAGAACAGCAGGACCGCGAGAGTGTGCCGGTCCGCCCGGGACGACGGCGGGCTCCCGCGCTCGACCCCGAACGCGCGCCGGATGACCTCCGGCGCCATAAAGCCCACGGTCCCCAGGTAGCGCGCCGACGGGTCCACCACGAGGCGTTCGCTGGCATCGATGATCAGGTCCCCGGTCGCCGGAACGACCAGCACGCAGCCGAAGTCGAGGTTCTGGTATCGCAGCCCGCGCGTCCGCAGCCGGCCGAGCTCCGCGGCGAGGTGGCGGCAGGCCGTCAGGGTCGCGTTGGTCGACCACGCGACCGGCAAACCGTCCGCGGCGCGGCCTACCATCACGTCCAGCAAAGTGACGTACTCCGGCGGCCGCAGCGGCATCAGGTACCCGAAATCCGGATGGCCCGGCACGCTTGCCAGGGCTATTGGCCACAGGAACCGCTCGCTCGGCGGGCCGTAGTCGATCAGCTTGGCCAGACTGTCGTACTGGGTGCGGTCGGCCATCTTGTACCACTTGAGCGCGTACGAATTACCCACGTGGTCACCCACTTCGAACACGAAAGTCTGCCCGTCCTCGCCCAGCGAATGCCCGACGACCACCCGGCCGCCGCCGGTGATGTCGACGGCTGTGTTCGGCGCGAGCACCCCGACCTCCGCATCTCAACACCCCTCGGGGCGGATCGGCCCGCCCCGAGGTGCTGCTGGGAACCACGGTGACAGTGCTGCCAGGGCCCCGGCATCCCCAAAATGCGCCAAGTGCGTGCGCGGCGGACCAGTGATCGTCCTGCTACGCCGCAGGGGTGTCGGCTGGGGATCCGTACTGCATCAGAGGTGACGACCGTTGCGCCCAGATCGCCCACCGGTTTCGTTAGCTTGGGCCGTCGGGATTGTGCAGCGGGAGCAGGCGTCCGGCAACCACCAGGTACACCTCGTCCGCGACCGCCGCCAGCTCCTGGTTCAGCCGGCCGAGCTCGTCCCGAAAGCGTCGACCGGACTGGTGAGCGGGCACGACGCCGAGCCCGACCTCATTACTGACCGCGATCACTGTGCCCGGAGCGGCTGCCCACGCGCCGATCAGCGCCTCGGTGCGTCGCCGCAGTGCCCTCTGCGCTGCGCCCGAGGTCCACTGCGCGTCATCCCACGCGTGGCAGGAGTCCATCGCCCGGTTCAGCCACAGCGCCAGGCAGTCGATCAGGACGACGCCGGGCAGCGCCAGCGACTCGCGCAGGTCCGGAGTCTCCAGCGTGCTCCAGGTCGACGGGCGTCGCTCGCGGTGCGCGGCGATCCGGGCCGCCCACTCCGCATCGTCGCCACGTTCCGGAGCGGTCGCCACATAGGTCACGGGCGCCTCGCCGGCCGCGTTCGCGGCCATTGCCTCCGCCGCCGCGGACTTGCCCGAGCGGGCCCCGCCGAGCAGCAGGACGCGCCGCGGCGCGATGGGAAGGGTCATGGCCGTTAGCCTGCCTGAGCACCATGACAAGTGAGCAGGCGAGTGCACAGGCGGACGATCCGGGGAGCATCGACATGGCGTGGAGCTGGCGGTACGAGAAGTCCGACGGCAGCGAGGTGATTCCCGTCGCCGGGTCGATCCCGGCGTTCCCCACCCAGGCCGACGCCGAAAGCTGGATCGGAGAGATCTGGCGTGAGCTGGTCGGCCAGGGTGTCGACGCGGTGACCTTGCTGGAAGGCACTGCGAAGGTTTACGGCCCGATGTCTTTGCACCCGAGCGAGTAGCCGATCGCCACATCGGGTCAGGGCTTGTGGCCGCGCTGGATACGTGGCTTCGGGGTGCGCAACGACCGCCAGGTCATCGAGCGCAGCAGTGCGTAGGGGACCGCCCCGCGGCGGCGTTCGGTGGGGAAGCGCCGGCGAATCTCCCGTCGCATCTTCACGGTGAAGAACATGGAGTCGAAGGCGATGACGACCACCATCACCGACCAGATGTAGCTACCGGCGTTTCCGGCACCGGCGACCAGCAAGACCAAAATGGCCAATGCGCCGGGCAGGAAGAACTCCGCGGCGGACAGGCGCGAATCGACGAAGTCGCGCACGTAGCGACGCACCGGCCCTTGGTCTCGGTTCGGCAGGTAGCGCTCGTCGCCGTTGACCATCGCCTCGCGCATGCTCTTGCGCTCGGCCACCCGCCGGGCCCGGGTGGCCTTGGCCGCGGCGCGGGTGTCCCGTGGGGGCCTGATCCGGTCCTTGCGCTCCTGCTCAGCCTGGCTGCGCTTGGGCGTGGGCCGGCCCTTGGGAGCCTGCGACGTTGACTCCTTGGTCATCGAAACCGGGGCCGATTCCGGCGCCGTCGCGGCCGAGCTCTTCGCACGTCGAGTGAACACGCGCGCCAGCTTAACAGCGAAGTGACCGGTGGGCCGAACCCTCCTGGACCCCGCAGTGCTGACGCGTGATACCCCGACTGCATAAGGTGGCGGCACTGTTCGGGCAGACGACGTCGATGGAGGGGTCGCGGGTTCATGAGCGAGCGCAGCGAGCGAATCATTAAGGACTGTGCACAGTCGCTCATTGGGTGGCCGAGCGCTGGCGAGGTCACGCCATGAGCGAGCGCAGCGAGCGAATCATTAAGGACTGTGCACAGTCGCTCATCGGGTGGCCGAGCGCTAGCGAGGTCACGCGATGAGCATGATGCAGCGCATGTCGTTGATCTTCAAAGCCAAGGCCAACAAGGCCCTGGACAAGGCCGAGGACCCGCGGGAGACCCTGGATTACAGTTATACCAAGCAGCTGGAGATGCTGACCAAGGTCCGCCGGGGCGTGGCCGAGGTGGCGACCTCACGCAAGCGCCTGGAACTGCAGGCGCGCCAGCTCGAGCAGCAGTCCGTCAAGCTGGAGGAGCAGGGGCGCAAGGCCCTGGCCATCGGCCGGGAGGACCTGGCCCGCGAGGCGCTGACCCGTCGCAGCGGGCTGGCGCAGCAGATCGCGGACCTGAACGCTCAGCATGCTGACCTGCAGGCGCAGGAGGAGAAGCTGGTGATGGCCTCGCAGCGGCTGCAGGCCAAGGTCGACGCCTTCCGCACCAAGAAGGAGACGATCAAGGCCACTTACACCGCGGCTGAGGCCCAGACCAAGATCAACGAGGCGTTCTCCGGAATCTCCGAGGAGATGGGCGACGTCGGCATGGCGATCCAGCGCGCCGAGGACAAGACCGCCACGATGCAGGCCCGCGCCGGCGCGATCGATGAGCTGCTTGCCTCCGGTGCACTTGATGATCCGACCGGCAGCTCGAAGGACAACCTCACCGCCGAGCTCGACCGGTTGTCCTCGGACTCCGACGTCGAGCTGGAGATGGCTCGCATGAAGGCCGAGCTTGCCGGTGGCGCGCCCGCGCCCAAGCAGCTCGGCACCAATTAGCCCGTGCTACCAACAGGAGATACCCGTGATCATTCGCATTCTCGGTGAGGGCCAGCTCTCGGTTCCCGACGACATCATCGATGAGCTCAACAAGCTCGACGGCGACGTTGAGGCCGCCATCACGCAGGGCGATGAGAACGCGTTCGGTTCCGCGATGGCCGCGCTCCTGGAGTGCGCGCGCGGGGCCGGCACACCCCTGGACGACGATGACCTCATGCCCTCCGATGCGGTCCTGCCGCCCTCGGACTGCACCCTCGCCGAGGCCCGCGACATGATGAAAGAAGACGGCCTCATCCCGGGTTAGTTCCGAGCGCTGCATCTGATGCGACGACGGAAGGGGGGTCGGCCATGGCGCACACGCGATACGAGAACGATCGTGGGCTGAGCGCGCGGATGGGCGTGGTCATGTTCGGCATCGGCCTGCTCTATGTGCTGTTCGCGGTGTTCTTCGTCGCCATCGGGCTCTCACCGGTACTGGTGCTCGTCATCGCCGGCGGGATGCTCGTCGGGCAGTGGTATTTCTCCGACCGCCTTGCGCTTCGGGCCATGAACGGGCGCGAGGTCACCCCGGCGCAGGCGCCGGAACTGCACGCGATGATCGACCGGCTCTGCGCGCTGGCGGATATGCCCAAACCGCGGGTGGCGATCGCGGAGACCGACGTGCCCAACGCCTTCGCCACCGGGCGCAGCCCCAGCCGTGCCGTGGTCTGCGTGACGACGGGGATCCTGCGCCGCCTCGAACGCGACGAGCTCGAGGCGGTGCTCGCCCACGAGCTCGCCCATGTCGCCCACCGCGACGTCAGCGTGATGACGGTGGCCTCGTTCCTGGGTGTACTGGCCGGGATGATCACCCGTTTCGGGTTGATGGGCGGGCTGGGCAACCGCCGGGGGAACGACAAGAACGGCGCGCTGGTCTTCTTGCTCGTCCTCGTCGTCAGCGTCGTCGTCTACGTTCTGGCATTTCTGCTCACCCGGGCGCTCTCGCGCTACCGCGAGCTCTCCGCCGACCGCGCCGGGGCGATCCTCATCGGCGCGCCCTCGGCGCTGGGTTCGGCCCTGCAGAAGATCAGCGGGGAGATGGCCCGGGTGCCCACCCGTGACCTGCGCGCTGCCGAGCCGTTCAACGCCTTCTTCTTCGCCCCCGCGATCGCCAAAGGGTTTTCGCTCTCCAGCCTGATCTCGACCCACCCGCCGCTGGAGCGCCGCCTGGAGCAACTCGCGCAGATTCAGGCCGACATGAACCGTCCCGGCCCGGGGATGGGTTAGCGGATGGGTCTGCTCAAGTCCCTCAAGACCGCAATGAGCGGGAAGTCGGCGCCGGCGAGGAACGATCTGGACGCCTTGTTCGGGCTGCCGGCCGCCGGGATCACGTTGTTGACCGAACTCGGCTTCACCGCCACCGGCACGGGCGCGGTGTGTTTCAAGGCAGCGGCCGGGCATGCCTTCGCCCAGACGCAGGCCGAGATCACCGCCCTGCTCGACGCCGACGGCGGGCCCAAGATCGTGACGTCGACGGACTCCTATGGCTATACCTGGATCCAGTGCGTGGTGGATCCCGGTGAAGGCGCCGACGGCCCGGACCTCGCGGCGCTCGCCACCGATCTGCATGCGGTGAACTCCACGCTGGAGGCCGCCGGCTTCGGCGCGAGTCTGCTGTGTTCGCTGGTCCCGTTCACCGGACCCGAGGGCCGCCACCTGGCGCTGGTCTACCTCTACAAGCAGGGCACCTGGTACCCGTTCGCCCCCACCGGTGAACCGCACCGCGACACCACCTTCGAGTTCACCGTCCGGGACGCGCTCACCGGTGAGCTGCCGATCGAAGCGGACGTCTCCCGCTGGTTCCCAGTATGGGGCGCCCCCGGCCTCTGACAGCCGTCTGCGGCGCCTGCCGGCGTTCTCGTCGAGGAGCCGACACACAGTGCAGTGTCGGCGCCTCCTCGGCCTTGCAATGCATCCCGGCAGATCACCGCATACGACCGCCACTCAAGTGCGCCGATAGTGTGCGCAGGTGGCCCAGGATTTCTTCGACGACACCCGGCTGGAAGACCCGGACGCGCTCGCCGGCGCTGACGAGTTGCTGCGCAACCTCGCCGAGGGTGGAGCGCGGATCCGGCACGAGGTGAACGCCGCGCACGATGCGATGGCGGCCCTGGCCGGGGCGCCGCGTCCGCGAGCTGTGGTGGCCGCCGGTACCGACGCCCGCCTGCTGAGGGCGGTGCTCGAGCCCTGGTGCCCGGTGCCCTTCGTGGCCTGGCCCGGACCGAGCCTGCCCGGCTGGGCCGGCGCGCTGGACCTGGTCGTGGTGATCGCCCCCGGCGGGCACAACGTCGAGGCCGCCTCTGCCGCCGCGGAGGCCGTACGGCGAGGGTGCAGCCTGTTGGTCTCCGCCCCGGCCCAGTCCCCGCTCGCGGAGGCCTCGGCCTCGCGATCCACCGTGCTGTTCCCGACCCAGACCAAGGACGTCCTCGCGGTCGCCGTTGTCGCACTACAGGCGCTGCACAGCCTCGCCCTGGGCCCGGAGGTCGACGCCGAGGAGGTCGCCGCCTGCCTGGTGCAGGCGGCCCTGGACTGCGGTCCGCTGCGCGACCTCTCGCGCAACCCCGCCAAGGAGCTCGCGGTCACCCTGGCCGATTCCGTCCCGCTCATCTGGGGCGGCTCGGTGCTCGCGGCCCGCGCGGGGCGCCGGTTCGCGGAGGCCATGCGTCAGGCCAGCGGGCGCACCGCCCTCGCCGCCGACGCCGAGCACCTGCTGCCGGTGATCGCGTCGGCCGCCGCCCAGCGCGACATCTTCGCCGACCCGTTTGACGACGGCCCCCCCGAGCGTCGCCCGTTTCTGATCGTGCTCGACGACGGCAGCGAGGACCCCGCGATTCGCACCCGCCGCAGCCGCCTGCTGGCGGCCGCCGAGGAGTACGGCGTGCGGCACCGTGTGCTGACCTGGTCCGAAGGCGGGCCGGTCAGCCGCTACGCCGCCTTGCTGGCCACCGGCCAGTACGCCGCAGTTTACCTTGCCCTGGGCCTAGGCCGCTTGACCAGACCCACCGTCGCCTCGGGCGCCGCCTCGGGCACCTCCTCGGGCACCTCCTCGGGCACCTCCGTAGCGTCCTAATTGGTGGTCGCTATCGCGACACCTATGCGGACGCTACGTGTGCGGAGCGGGCGGAGCGGGCGTCAGATTCCGGGGAGCGCCAGCATCTGATCCAGTGCCTGCTTCGCGTAGCGCGCGGTCTCGGGCTCGACCGTGATGACGTTGCGCACCGTGCCCGCCGCGAGGGACTCCAGTGACCAGGCCAGGTGCGGCAGGTCGATGCGGTTCATCGTCGAGCAGTAGCAGACGGTCTTGTCCAAGAACAGCACCCGCTTGTCCTGATGCGCTGCCGCGAGGCGGCGCACCAGGTTCAGCTCCGTGCCGATCGCCCAGGCCGAACCCGGCTCGGCGGCCTCCAGAATGCGAATGATGCGCTCGGTGGAGCCGACGTGGTCGGAGGCACTGACGACCTCGTAACGGCACTCCGGGTGCACCAGGACGTTGACCCCGGGTATCCGCGCGCGGACCTCGGTGACATTGGCCTCGGTGAAACGCCCGTGCACCGAGCAATGCCCGCGCCACAGGATGACCGTGGCCGCCCGAATCTGATCGTGCGTCAGGCCACCGTCGGGGCGGTGCGGGTCATAGACGACGCAGTCGTCGAGATTGAGCCCGAGTTGGCGCACTGCGGTATTGCGGCCGAGGTGCTGGTCGGGCAGGAACAGGATCTTCTCCCCGCTTCCCAGCGCCCACTCCATGGCGCGGTGTGCGTTCGACGAGGTGCAGATCGTCCCGCCATGACGGCCGGTGAAGCTCTTGATGGCCGCCGAGGAGTTCATGTAGGACACCGGGACGACGGTGTCGGCGACTCCCGCGTCGCTGAGCACATCCCAAGCGTCCTCCACCTGGGCCCAGGTCGCCATGTCGGCCATCGAGCAGCCCGCCGCCAGATCGGGCAGGATCACACGCTGATGCGGGGCGGTCAGGATGTCGGCCGACTCGGCCATGAAGTGCACGCCGCAGAACACGATGAACTCCGCGGCTGGGCGCGCTGCGGCCTGCTGGGCGAGCCTGAAGGAGTCGCCGGTGACGTCGGCGAAGGCGATGACCTCGTCGCGCTGGTAGTGGTGCCCGAGCACGAAGACCCGGTCCCCGAGCGCGGCTTTGGCAGCGGCGACCCGGGCCACCAGCGTGGGATCCGCGGCAGTCGGAAGCTCGCCCGGGCACTCGACGCCCCGCTCGGAGAACGGGTCCGCCGGGCTCGCGGGCAGCAGCGTGAGAGCGATTGGCTTGCTCAGCGCAGAGCTGGCGGTCACGGAACTCTCCTCGTGCTGGGGGCACTTCCTCGATGCTCGCACAGCGTGCAACACCGCAGGTCGAGGCCCTGTTCCGCAGGGCGGCAGACTGGCCGCATGCGCGTACTGATCTGCCCGGACTCCTTCACCGGCACCCTGAGTGCTCCCGAGGCTGCCGCGGCGATCGCCGCCGGTTGGGCGGGCGCCGCCCCCGGCGATGAGCTGATCCTGGCCCCGCTCTCGGACGGCGGACCGGGTTTCGTCGACGTCGTGCACGCAGCGCTCGGCGGCCGACTCCACGCCGTGACCGTGAGCGGTCCGCTGGGGGAGGTGGTCCCCGCGACCCTGCTGCTGGCCGGGCAGACCGCCTACCTCGAATCCGCCCAGGCCGCCGGCCTGCACCTGATCGCCCCCGAGCACCGAGACCCCACCCGCACCACCACGGCGGGCGTGGGCGAGCTGATCGCTGCCGCCCTCGATGCCGGGGCCCGCGAGATCGTCGTCGGTCTCGGCGGGTCGGGCACCAACGATGGGGGGGCCGGTGCGCTGGCGGCGCTAGGGGCTCGCCCCGGCGAGCTGCTACGCGGCGGCGGGGGCGCGCTGGCGGGGCTGACCCCGGCGGCGCTCGATCTCGGTCCGGCGCGCGCGGCTCTGGCCGGCGTCACCCTGCACGTGGCCACCGACGTCGACTCCCCCCTGCTGGGCCTGCGCGGCGCGAGCGCGATCTTCGGACCGCAGAAGGGCGCCGACCCCGACGCCGTGCAGCGTCTGGATGCTGCCCTCGAGCACTTCGCCCGGGCCGCGCAACCGGACGTCGGGCTCAACATGAGCGCCTCGCTCGCGGTCGCCGCGGGCGCCGGCGCGGGCGGGGGCCTCGGCTACGCACTGATGCTGCTTGGGGCGCAGCGCGTGGCCGGGATCGCCACCGTGCTCGAGCTGACCGGCCTGTCCGACTGCGCAGCGACCGTGGACGTGGTGGTCACCGGCGAGGGCTGCTTCGATTGGCAATCCCTGACCGGCAAGGTCGTCGCGGGGGTCGCGGGGCTGGCTATGGCCCTCGCCCGGCCGTGCGTTGTGCTCGCGGGCCAGGTCGAGCTCGGCCGCCGCGAAATGGCCGCCGTTGGGGTGGAATCAGCGTTCTCCGTCGCCGAGCACGCCGGTTCGGTGGGCGCGGCCATGGCCGCACCCGCCGAGCACCTGAGCGGCCTCGCCGCCCGCGTGGCGACGAGCTGGGCACGCCGCTGAGCGCTGGAATTTCCCTCCGGAAGCCGTGTGATGTGGTGCACACCCGCGCTCAGCGCCCGGCCGGGGGAATACCGACCGATGGTGAATGTGTCAGCATGGGAGCACAGCCACCCCGAAGTCCCGGTAGTCCCACGACGCAGGAGCGCGCGCATGACGGTTTCCGAGACCAGCACCGAGACCCTCACCACGACCCCTGTCCTCACCGACGCGGCGCAGGCGAAGGTCAAGGCCCTGCTCGATCAGGAGGGCCGCGACGATCTTGCGCTGCGCATCGCCGTACAGCCCGGCGGTTGTTCCGGCCTGCGTTACCAGCTTTTCTTCGACGAGCGCTCGCTCGACGGTGACGTCGTCACCGACTTCGACGGTGTCGACGTCGTGGTGGACCGGATGAGCGTGCCCTACCTGGGCGGGGCAACGATCGACTTCGTCGACACGATTGAGAAGCAGGGCTTCACGATCGACAACCCCAACGCCGGCGGCAGCTGCGCGTGTGGCGACAGCTTCCACTAAAAGCCGTAGCGCAGAAACCGGGCCGGCGACGTCGAGTCGCGGGCCCGGTTTCGGCGTTCAGCGCTCGGCTTTCAGTTGATGTAGGGCGGCATGCCCTCGCCGAGGCGGCGGGCGACCGGGGGGATGGTGACCGGCGCGGGATGCCAGGGGCGCGGGGGAGCGCTGGGGTGCGGGGGGTAGATCGCCGCCAGCCGGGCCGCATCCTGGCTCAGCGACACGATGCCGACTGCGGTGGCCGGGCGCGGGTCAGTCATGGTGCGGACTCCTCGGAGGCAGGCGGAGCGCAGGGGTGATGCTCGCGACCCACGCTAGGCCGCTTGGCGGCGCCGGGCCAGCTCTACTGAGCGGTAGCCTGTGCGCGCCCTGCATCGCATGAGCGGGCCCATCAACCGCAGGAGTGCCCGCCGTGAAGATCGCCGTCACCGGCTCGATCGCCACCGATCACCTGATGACCTATCAGGGCCGGTTCGCCGATTCGTTGATGCCCGAGGCCCTGGCCAAGATCTCGGTGTCCTTCCTGGTCGATGACCTCGAGGTCCGCCGCGGCGGGGTCGCGGCCAACATCGCGTTCGGGATGGGCGTCCTTGGGCTGCGCCCGGTCCTGGTCGGCGCGGTCGGGGAGGACTTCGAGCCCTATCGCGCCTGGCTTGCCCGCAACGGCGTCGACACCGACTCGGTGCACGTCTCCGAGCTCAAGCACACCGCCCGCTTCGTCTGCACAACCGACGCCGACCAATCCCAGATCGCCTCGTTCTACGCGGGGGCGATGAGCGAGGCCCGCGAGATCGAACTGGCGCCGATCGCTGACCGCGTCGGGGGCCTGGACCTGGTGCTGATCGGTCCCAACGACCCGGCGGCGATGGCCCGGCACACCGCCGAATGCCGTGCGCGTCAGATCGCCTTCGTGGCGGATCCCAGTCAGCAGCTGTCTTGGCTGGAGGGCGAGGCGATCCGGGACCTCATCGACGGCGCCGCGTACCTGTTCACCAACGAGTACGAAGCCGCCCTGGTGGAGAAAAAATCCGGCTGGTCCGCGGGCGAGATCGCCGAACGGGTGGCCGTCCGCGTGACCACCCTCGGGGCGCAGGGAGCGCGCATTCATGAACGCGGCAAGGATCCGGTGCACATCGCCGTGGCCGCGGTCTCCCAGGTCGTGGAACCTACCGGTGTGGGCGATGCGTTCCGGGCCGGGTTTCTCGCGGGGCTGACCTGGGGGCTGCCGCTGGAACGCTGCGCGCAGGTCGGTTCCGTGCTCGCCGGACACGTCGTGGAGACCGTCGGAACCCAGGAGTACACCCTGGGGCGAGAATCGTTCCTCGCCCGCCTCGACGGTGCCTACGGTCCGGCGGCCGGCGCCGAGGTCGCCCCGCACCTGAGCGCCCTGCCGGCCTGACCGCCGCGGCGTGCCCGACGTGCCGACCGAGCCCGAGCCCAGTCCCTGGGCGTTCCCGGACCCGGGTGCGGCCGACGAACGCGGGCTGCTCGGGGTCGGCGCGGACACCGAGCCCGGCACGTTCCTGGCGGCCTACCGGGCCGGCATCTTCCCGATGCCGCTCGGACGCCGCGGCCGGGTGGGCTGGTGGTCCCCGAACCCGCGCGGCGTGCTGCCGGTGGACGCTGTGCATGTCAGCCGGTCGCTGGCCCGCTCCCGGCGTCGGTTCGACGTTCGGATGGACACCGACTTCGTCGGGGTGCTGCGCGGCTGCGCCCACCCGCGGCGTCCCCGCGGCTGGATCACCCCGCGGATGGCCGCCGCGTACAAACGCCTGCACGCCCTGGGGTGGGCCCACAGTGTGGAAACCTTCGACGATTCCGGTCGCCTCGTGGGCGGGGTGTTCGGGGTCGCGATCGGCGGTTTCTTCGCCGGGGAGTCCATGTTCCATACCGCCACAGACGCGTCGAAGGCGGCACTGATCGGCCTTACCGAGATGCTCGGCAGCGGGACTGATGCCGAGCATCGCCTGTTCGACGTCCAGTGGACCACCCCACACCTGTGCTCCTTGGGTGCGGTGGACATCGCCCGCCCGCAGTACCTGGAACGCCTCGATCGCGCACTGGGCCTGCCACTGCCCCCGCCCTTCGCATAAGTTCTTCGCTGTGAGCACCCATGTGGACGCTGGGACGGCTCCGATCGAGGTCCGACGCCACTCATCGGCCCATGCTCGGGTCAATTCGCTCCTCCCTCGGGACACGGCCTGGACCTGGCTGCTGTCCGGCGCCCTGTTCACCCTTTACGCGACGGTGTCGATCCGCCGGCACGAGCGGTTGCTCTCCACCGGGTTCGACCTGGGCATCGTCGAGCAGGCGGTGCGGGCCTACGCGAACGGCGCGGCCCCGCTGGTCGAGGTCAAGGGCCCGGAGTTCAACGTTCTCGGCGACCACTTCGGACCGATCCTGGCCATCCTCGCGCCCGTCTACCGTCTCTTCCCCGGGCCCGTCACCCTGCTCGTCGCGCAGGCGCTGCTGCTCGCGCTCGCCGTGGTGCCGATCGCCGGTTACGCCCAGCGCGTGCTGGGTCGGCGTGCGGCGTTGGTCGTGGGTCTGGGCTACGGGCTCTCGTGGGGGATCGCGGGGGCGGTCGGCTTCGACTTCCACGACGTCGCGTTCGCCGTCCCGCTGATCGCCTGTGCCACCGTCGCGCTCGCCGAGGGGCGCCTGGTCGCGGCCGTGGTGTGGGCGCTGCCCCTGGTACTGGTCAAGGAGGACCTGGGGCTGACCGTGGCCGTGCTCGGCGGCTTGATCGTCGCCTTCGGTCGCCGGGCGCTGGGGCTGGCGACCGCCGCGTTCGGCCTGCTGTCCACCGCGATCACGGTGCTGGTGATCCTGCCGTCCTTCACCCCGCAGGGCACGTTCTCGGCCTGGTGGGACGCGCACCGTGGGGGCGGGGAGAGCGAAAGCCTGGCGGATTCGCTCGAGCGCGTCACGGTCGGGCTGCTCACGCCCGAGCCCAAGGTGATGATGCTGATCCTGCTGGTGGCACCGACCGCGATGCTCGCGCTGCGCTCACCGCTGCTTCTGCTGGTGCTGCCGACGCTGGGGTGGCGGCTCACCTCGGACAACTCGCTGTACTGGGGCACCGATTTTCATTACAGCGCCGTGCTGATGCCGATCGTGTTCGTGGCCTTCGTCGACGGGATGCGGCGCTGGTCGGGCCCCGGCGGGCCGGACCGGATCCGGGAGGCCCTTGCCGTAAGCGCGGCGGTGACGGCGTTGCTGGTACCGGCTTACCCGCTCTGGTCGGTGGCCAAGCCGAGCACCTGGACCCACGACGTACGCATCGGCGACGCCCGCGCGGTCCTCGCCCAGATCCCCGACGACGTCACGGTCTCAGCCTCGAATCGGCTGGTGCCCCAGCTGGCCTCGCGCACCGTGGTCTCGGTCTTCGGGCACCCGGACTCGCGCACCGAACCCGCCTGGATCGTGGTGGACCGCGGCGGGCAGACCGTGAACTGGCCCTTCGGCTCGGCGCAGGCCCAGGACGCGCTGATCACCGAGGCCATGGATCAGGGCTATGTGCCCGTCGCCGAGCAGGGCGACTTCGTCCTGCTGCGCCGGCCGTTGGGGGAGACGCGCCCCTTCCCCGCCCCCGAGCCGCCGCCGGAGCAGCCGGAGCAGCCGGGCTCCTGATGGTCCCTCAGCACGCAACCGGGTGAAATCTCCGATTCGGTGAACAAGTCCGGGTGGCCCTGCGGATTCCCGCTGACCCTCAGCAGCGGCGCACCCGATAGGCCACGCCTACCTCGGCGAGGGTCTCGCCGAGGTAGACCTGCCCGCGCATCCGGCACCAGGCGGGGATGTCGTAGCGCGCGGCGGGATCGTCGGCGAGCACCTCGATCACGCCCCCGACCGGCACGTCGCGCAGGTGCCGCGCCAGCTCGATGACCGGGATGGGGCACCGGCGCCCGAGCGTGTCGAGCACCAGGTCTGGGCTACTCACAGGCCGCTCACCCCGGCCTGCTCGCGAAGGTCGGCGAGCATGGCGGGCAGCACCGCACAGAACCGGTCGACGTCTTCCGCGACCGTCGCGCGGGGGAGCGAGACGCGGACGTTGCCGTGGGTGAGCACGCCCATCGCCTCCAGGACATGACTGGGAGCGAGGGTGTCCGAGGTGCAGGAGGAGCCGGAGTTCACCGCGAAGCCGGCCCGGTCCAGTGCGGTGACCAGCGTCTCGCCGTCCAGGTACAGGCACGAGAACGTGACCACGTGCGCCAGGCGGGCGGCGGGGTCGGCCGGGCCGAGCACGGCGACGTCGGGCAGGGCGCCCGCGGCGGCGCGGATCCGTTCGCTCAGCACTGCCAGGCGCGCGTTCTCCGCGTCGGCCTCCGAGGTCGCCGCGACCAGGGCCGCCGCGGCCGCGGCGA
>JBQTII010000022.1:0-15781 GCA_052388275.1 Sporichthyaceae bacterium
CGAGAGCAGCCGGTGCCCCTCGGTGATCTTGCGGATGATCTGGTCCGGCGTGTGCCGGCGGCGCTTGGTCATCATCAAAGTCCTCCCGCCCCGATCTTGGGGCATGGGACTCGCATTCGACCTGGACGACGACGCGGGGTGTCAACGGACAGTAGGAACTCCCGGTGGGCGGACATCGGTTCGCCAGGCTGGCTGACAGCAGATTTCCTGGTGGACGGCCAGCTGATCTCCAGTGAACTGCCTTAGCTCGGAGGCTTCACCCCCGTGCCGCTCAGGGCCTCGGCGAGGCGTTGGCTGCCGCCTTCGGCGAGCACGAGGTGGGCGTGGTGCATCAGTCGGTCGACGGTCGCGGTGGCGAGCCTTCACCGCACTCCTCGGCCGGCCCGCTGGGAATGGCATCCCGGCATGAATCAGTAGTCGGTCGATGTCGCCGAGGTTGTCCCGCTGCTCGTGGAAGTTGAGGTGGCGGTCCCCCACTTGATGCCGACCCGGCGGTAGGCACTCGGGTGTCCGACCAAAGACACCACGAGGAGAGGGACCGCCGTGAGCAAGAAGCACCAGAACGAGGCGGTCCAGCGCGCACAGCGGCGCCTGATCGGCACCGGCCGGTGTGTGGTGGTCCTCGTCGATCCCGGCCGGTGCGCACCCGCCCGGGATGGTGGCGAGCAGGTCATCGATGCGCACTGTGAGCCGCTCGATCTGGACGGTCAGGGCATCGATCTGGTCCAGCAGCATCCGCGCCAGCTCGCTGTGGTGGGCCTGGAAACGCCCGTTCAACGCCTGCACCAGTGCGGCGTGTTTGACCCGAAGCCGTCCCCGGGGCCAGCCCGGCGAGGACCCGTGGGTCGCATTCGCCGCTGATGAGGGCCTCGACCATGGACCGCACCGATACCCCGTCGATCTTGCTCGCCACGGTGGTGACCTTGATCAGGGCGTCCCCCAGGCAGCTTCTCCAACCGATGCCAATGCCGGGTGCGTTCCGCGGTTAGATCCGTGCGCATCCGGGTGTAGTCGCGCAGGACCCGGATCTCGTGCGGCGGGACGAACGAGGGCCGCAGCATCCCGCGCTCGGCGAGCTTGGCCAGCCACACCGCATCGAGCTTGTCCGCCTTGGGCCTGCCCGGGACGTTCTTCACCTCGCGGGCGTTGACCAACTGCACCGACAGGCCGCGGACCTCGAGCAGAAAGAATAAACCCCGCCAGGAGTCCGAGGTCGACGCCACCGTGACCCGCTCGATGCCGAGGCCGGCCAGGTGATCGGCCAACTCTTCACCCGCCGTCTGGCCACCGTGGGGTGCGGCACCCGGGTGCACACCATCCCGGAGGCCTTCGCCACATCGACCGAGGCGACCCGGTCCAGGACCTGCTCGTGCTCCTCGTCACGGATCTCCCGAGGCTCCTGCATCTGCTCCACCTCCGCGCCACCGCAACCAGGCGGGCTGCCCGCAGGGCCCGGTCAGGGAATGGAAAATCTGACCAGCGCGCTCGAAGGACAGCGCGCGACCCTTACAGGTCCAGCCCCAGCGTCAGACTCAGTCACGGGTTTGCATCCCAAGCGCGTACCGACGTCGGCGGACAACCCAGGCCGATTCTTACGCCTGCACGGCGTCCCCACCAGGGTCCTGATGGCTCAGTCGAAGATGTCGGGCTGGTCGCGGCTGATCCGCTGCCAGATCGGCTGAAACTGGAACCAGCCGGCGTGGTCGTAACCGATCTGATCCCGGGTCAGTTCCGCAACATCAGGAGCGATGAGGCGCGGTTTGGCGCCGAGTCCGGCCGCGGCGGCGTATGCCTGAAGCTGACATTCGGCGGTGCGCTCCAGGGTGAGGAACCACCAGGCGGCGGCATCGACGCTGCCCCCGACGGTGAGCATCCCGTGGTTGCGCAGGATGACGGCCTTGTGGGAACCGAGCGCGGCCACGACGCGCCGGCCCTCCTCGGCCACCACGACCAGACCGTTGTAGTCATCGAGCAGCCCGACGTCGCCGTAGAACGCGCACGCGTCCTGGGTCAGCGGCTCGACGTCCATCTCGAGGGCCGAGAAGGTCTTGCCCGCCGGGCCGTGCGCGTGCGCCGCCGCCACCGCGTCCGGCCGGGCAGCGTGCACCGCGGTGTGGATGCACACGGCCGCGCCGTTCACCGCGTGCTCGCCTTCGACGACCTGGCCTGCCTCGTTCACCCGGACCAGATCGCTGCTGCGGATCATCGAGAAATGCATCCCGAACGGATTCACCCAGAACGTGTCCGGCTCCCCCGGGTCCCGCACCGTGATGTGCCCGGCCACACCCTCGTCCAAACCGGCCTTGCTGAACATTCGGAAAGCCGCCGCGAGTTTGGCCTTGCGATGGCGGCGTTCCTGCGCAACCGTCGCGAAGACCTCCGGCGTGGGGATCGACAAAGCGCGGCCGTCGGCACCGGTCAGGGCCGCATTGGTCGGTGCCTGGGGCGCGGTCGTGGTCACAGCTACTCCTCCGCGAGACGGGGACGCCCGCAACGCGGGCCCCTCATGGTGCGCTACAGCACACGGTAAGCACCACACCCGCCGGGTGGGGTGCATAGAAGGTGTGACCCCGCAGGTCGATCAGGCGGCGGCGACAACCTCGGGACGGGCACCGGCCGGGACCACGGCAATCGCAGTCGGTACCGCTCCCACCGAACGCAGCGGAGCGGCCTGGGCGAGCTCGGCGTGCACCAGGGAATCGCTGACGTCGCGCAGCAGGTCGGACATGGCCACCCCGAGGGCGTCGCAGATCGAGGCCAACAATTCTGAGGAGGCCTCCTTCTGGCCGCGCTCGACCTCGGAGAGGTAGCCGAGAGAAACCCGCGCCAATGCCGATACCTCGCGCAGGGTGCGGCCCTGGCTCTGGCGGCAGCGACGCAACACATCGCCGAGGAGGCTTCGCAGCAGAACCACGGCCACCTCCTCATCCCGCTCGTGCCCGGCAGTGCACCGCCGTTGTTGGCCTACGGTACCTGCAGGGTCGGGGCTGCGGCGATGAGTCCGCGACGTGTTCCTCCCTGGGCCGAATTCTCCGCCGGCGACGGTTACTCTCCGTGCCCACATCCGTCACACTGGCTCCATTGATTCACAGTCGGTGATCGGGAAGCCCCAGCAGTTCACGCCGGAGCAGGTCAAGGGCGGCGACCACCGTGAGCGCCCGCACGAAGTCGCGGCGCGGGGGCAGATCGTGTCGCAGCACTCGGGTCCGCTCCGGCCCGGCTACCGCAACGAATACCGTCCCGGCCGGGTGCTCCCCGACCGGATCGGGCCCAGCGACCCCGGTGGTGGCCACCCCGTAGGTCGCCCCGAACCTCCCCCGGACCGCTTGGGCCAACGCACCGGCAACGTCGGCGTCGACGGGACCCCGCTCGGCCAGCAACGCGGCGCCGACGCCGAGGTCGGCCTTCGCCTCGGTGGCGTAGACCATGGCGCCGCCGAGGAACGTCGCGGATGCCCCGGCGGCCTCGGTCAGCGCCGCACCGACCAGTCCGCCGGTCAATGACTCCGCGACGGCGACAGTGGCCCCGCGCGCTCGCAACAGATCATGCAGCACCACATCCAACGTGTGCCCGTCGGCGGAGTAGGCCGCCGGGCCGAGGGCGTCCGCCGCGCTCGCGGCGGCCCGGGCCACGGCCTCGGCGGGCCCGCTCAGCCGAACTCGTACATCCCCCACCGAGGGCAGGTACGCGAAGCGCACCCCGGCGCCCTCCGCGACCGGCTGAACCTGCGTCAGACGATCGGCGATCGTGGACTCCCCCATCAGCGCGACGCGCAGCGTCACATTCGCCGGCGCCAGGCCGGGATACTCGGTGGCCAGGATCGGCGCGATCACCTGCGCGAGCATCGCGGCCAGCTCACTCGGCACGCCCGGCATCGCGAACAGCTGCGCCGAGCCGACACGCATCCGTAGCCCCGGAGCACTCCCGCGCGGATTGTGCAGCAACTGCGCACCTGCGGGAACATCCGCCTGCCGGACGGCGGAGGGCGGCATCGCCAGACCCCACGCCGCATACCGGGCTCGCACGTCGGCCTCGACGCCCGCGTCCCGGTAGAGCTCCACACCGGCGACGACGGCCAGCGCGTCGCGCGTCAGGTCGTCCGAGGTCGGCCCCAGCCCCCCGCTGCACAGCACCACGTCCGCGCGCGAGCACGCGAGGCGGACCGCCGCCGCGATCTCCGCGACGTCGTCACCGACATCGGTGACCAGCGCGAGCGCGAGCCCGACCGTGGACAGCGCATCGGCGACCCGGCCCACGTTGGAGTTCAGCACCAGCCCGGACAGCAATTCGTCGCCGACGGTGATCAGCTCAACGCGGGTGCTCGTCATCGCGATACAACCCTGCGCCGCGTCGACGACGTAGGAGTCGTTGGCCATGTGTCAGCCGTTGGACGACGTCCGCACCCGAAGGGGCGCAACGGGATCACCTCACCGACTCCCGCCGCAGCCGCAGCGCCCGGGACACGTAATCGATTCCGGTCGCCAGCACCACCACGACGGCCACTGCCATCAGGGCGGCGGCGACGTCCTGGCCCAGACCACGCAACGGCAGCACGTACAGCCCGATCGCCACCCCCAGGATCAGGCTTTTGAGCTTGCCGCCGCGGCTGGCCGGGATCACCCCGTGGCGGATCACCCAGAACCGCAGCAACGTCACGCCGATCTCGCGGGTCAGAATCACCGCGGTCACCGTCCAGGCCAGCTCGTCCATCGAACTCAAGGCGATGAGGGCTGCGCCGGTCAGTGCCTTGTCAGCGATCGGATCGGCGATCTTCCCGAAGTCGGTGACGGTGCCCCGGCGCCGCGCGATCCGACCGTCCATGGTGTCGGTGAACGACGCGAGCGCGAAGACTCCCCAGGCGACCCAGCGCCAGCCCTCGCTGTCCCCGTCCTCGGCCAGCAGCGCCAGCACGAAGACCGGGACCAGCGCGAGGCGGAACCCGGTCAGGCCGTTGGCCAGATTCCAGGCACCGGCCTGGGTGACGGGATCGGCCAGGTGATCCGGCGGCGAGGTGGCCCGATCCGAGGAGCCGGGCGACGGTGCGGCGTCGAACATCGCTCAGCCGACGTCGGACAGCGCGGCGATCAGGTCGACCCCGTCGGTGCCGAGCACCCGCGCGCGCACGATCTGGCCTACTTCGGGAACAGCGGCGCCGGCCGGGAGCCCCACCAGGATCGTGTTGCCGTCAACCTCGGGCGCCTGATGCGCCCCGCGGCCTTCGCCGCAGGCCTGCCCGAACTCCTCCCCGCCCGGGTAGCGGAACGGCTCGGACTCCTCGACGAGCACGTCGACCCACTCCCCGATGCGCTCGCAGGCGCGGGCGTTGGTGAGTTCCTCCACCAGACGCGAGATGCCATCGACCCGATCGGCGATCTCGTCGGCGTCGAGCTTGCCGTCGAAGTTCGCGGCCTCAGTGCCGTCCTCGTCGGAATAACCGAACACGCCCACGGTGTCCAGGCGGGCCTCGATGAGGAAGCGCTCCAACTCGGCGAGGTCGTCCTTGGTCTCACCGGGGAAACCGACGATGACATTGGTCCGGATCCCGGCCAGCGGCGCGCGCTCGCGGATCGAGGCCACCAGCTCCAGGAAGCGGTCGGTATCCCCAAAGCGTCGCATCCGACGCAGCACATCGGCCGAGGAGTGTTGGAACGACAGATCGAAGTACGCGGCCACCTTCGGGGTGGCGGTGAGGGCCTCGATCAGCGAGGGGCGCATCTCGGCGGGCTGCAGGTAGTTCACGCGGATGCGCTCGAGCCCGTCGATGCCTGCCAGGCGCGGAAGCAGCATCTCCAACAGGCGCAACTCGCCGAGGTCCTTGCCGTAGGAGGTCGAGTTCTCCGAGACCAGCACGAGTTCTTTGACGCCCGAGGTGGCAAGCCAGGCAGCCTCGGCGAGCAGCTCGGCCGGGCGCCGGGAGACGAACGAGCCCCGAAAACTGGGAATCGCGCAGAACGTGCAGCGCCGGTCGCAGCCGGAGGCGAGCTTGAGGGGCGCGACCGGGCCATCGTCGAGCCTGCGCCGCAGCGGGCGGGGGCCGCTGCCCGGCCCCGTCCAGTCGCTCAATTCCTCGACGGCGGTGTGTGGGCGGTTGCCCGCTGGGTCTCCGTGCCCGGGGATGGCAACCGCCGAGGCCGCTGCCGGGCGCGCCAGCGGGGTCAGCGGCAACAGCACCCGGCGGTCCCGGGGAGTGTGCGAGGTGTGCGGGCGCCCGTGTAGCGCGTTCTGCAAGCGCTCGGCGATTTGGCCATAGTCATCAAAGCCCAGCACCGAGGTCTCAGGCAGCGCCGCAGCAAGCTCGGCGCCGTAGCGCTCGGCCAGGCAGCCGACCGCCACCACCGCGCGCGCACTGCCGTCGGCCTTGCGGTCCGCGGCAGCGAGCAGCGTGTCGATGCTGTCCTTCTTCGCCGACTCGACGAAGCCGCAAGTGTTGACCACGACGACGTCGGCGTCGTCCGGATCGGGGGTCAGCACCCAGCCCTGCGCACTCAGGCGCCCGGCCAGTTCCTCGGAGTCGACCTCGTTGCGCGCACAGCCCAAAGTCACCATGGCCACGCTGGGCACAGCCGCCGCGGCGGGCACCACCGGGCTGCGGCGCGCTGGACGCCGCCGACGGGTTACCTCGGTGGCACGGGCGCGGGGGGTCACAACGGGTGAGTCTAGAGGTCCGGCTTGCGGGCCCGGTCAGGTGAAACGGGTCAGGTGAAAAGGGCGTCGATCTTCTGCAACAGCTTGTAGATGCCGTAGCTGAAGGGCGTCGCCACCCAGATCCAGGCGAAGACCATCAAGGGGCGCAAGGCGGGGTCCATGCCCGCCGGGGCGTCGGGGGCGGCGCTGGGTTCGGTGTCGACGCTCACGAGGTACTCCCCACGTTCTTGGTGCTTGCGGTCTTTTCCACAGAGGCGGGCGGTCCGACGAGCGCGAGGTCCGCGGCGTCGTCCGGCGTCGCCGCGACAGAATCCCCTGTCTCTGCCGCGGCGACGTCGGTCCTGGCGGGCACGGGCTCGTGGAAGCGCGGGTCAACCGGGCGGATCAGTTCGTTGCAGATGAACGCGATCACCAGCAGCGCGATGACGATCATGAACGAGGGGGTATAGATGTCCGGGCCGGTCTTGCCCTTGCTGATCTGGTTGTCGGCGATGTTGTTGATGATGACCGGGCCGAGCACCCCGGCCAGCGCCCACGCTGTCAGCAAGCGGCCGTGGATGGCGCCGACCTGGTAGGTGCCGAACAGGTCCTTCAGGTACGCCGGGATGGTCGCGAAACCCGCACCGTAGAAGGACAGGATGAAGATGCAGGCAACCAGGAACAGCGGCTTGTTGGCATCCGTCGTGATCAGCACAAACGTGTAGAGCAGCGCTCCGGCACCCAGGTAGAGCCGGTACATGTTCTTGCGGCCGAGGTAGTCCGAGGTCGAGGACCACAGGATGCGCCCGAGCGCGTTGGACAACGACAGGATCGCGACGAATCCCGCTGCGGCCGCGGCGAGTTCGGCCTTGCCCGACGAACCCGGGAAGAAATCCTGGTAGATCGGCGAGGCGCGCTCCAGGATCCCGATGCCCGCGGTGACGTTGAAGCACAGCACCACCCAGAGCAACCAGAACTGCGGGGTCTTGATCGCGTTCTTCGCCGACACCATGCCCTTGGACTGCAGGAGCCGGTCCGCCCGCGGGGCCTCCTTGCCCGGGGTCCAACCCTCCGCCGGTACCCGGACCAGCAGGTAACTCATCGACATGAACACCGCGTAGATCAGCGCCATCACCAGGAAGGTCTTGGCGATGCCGTCCTGGTTCGGCGCGATGGTGCCGGTCGGCCCGGTCGCCACCAGGGCATCGAAGCGGTCAAGGAGCTCGGTCGAGAGCGGCGAGGCGATCAGCGCGCCGCCGCCGAAGCCGAGGATCGCGATTCCGGTGGCCAGACCCGGTCGGTCCGGGAACCACTTGATCAGCGTCGAGACCGGCGAAATGTATCCGATCCCCAGTCCGATGCCACCGACGAACCCGTAGCCCACGACCACCAGCCAGTACTGGTCGATCGCGACAGCGAACGAGGCGATCGCCAGACCGGAGACGAAGCACGCCGAGGACACCGCCATCGCCCAGCGCGGACCCCGGGACTCCACCCGGGTGCCGAACAACGCGGCCGAGAGCCCCAGCATGACGATCCCCAGCTGGAACGGCAGCGCCGATAGCGTCCCCGGGTGGTCACTCTCGGTCAGCATCGTGGCCTCGAGCGTCTTCTTGAACACGCTCCAGGCGTACGCCTGCCCGATGGCCAGGTGGACCGAGAGAGCGGCCGGCGGGATGAGCCAGCGGCTCCAGCCGGGCGGCGCGATCGTGCGTTCGCGATCAAGGAAGCCGAGACTCATGTCTACTCCAGCCGGTACTCAGGGGACCGGGCCGACCCTAACTGGGGCAAACCCGCAGGTCACGTGGCGTGCGCCGGGCGGTCTCACGGAGCGCCGAGTGGTCATCGCGCGCGGGTGAACTCCCCGATCACGGTGGCCACCAGGACCGCAAGGAAGTAGAGGGCCGGGATCGCGAGCGCGCCGAGGAGGAGCGCGGAGGCATTGATCCGCGCGGGCCGGTTGGCCGCCGCGTACTCACCGCGCCGGAGCGTCCTTGCGGGCCGGTTGGCCGCCGCGAACTCACCGCGCCGGAGCTTCCTTGCGGGCCAAACCTGCCCCCGTGTCATCGGCTGTTCCATGACTGTCAGCCTCCACGACCTCGTAAACCGGGCATTTCGGGCGCGGGCTTGGTCGTGGGGGATGACATCCCCCACGACTATCGCCCGGAGAGGCGCGCTGCCCATACTCATTGGCCGCGCAGACCGGCGACGACGTCGTCGACCTCGTCCGGGGGGATGAGAACGTCCCGGGCCTTCGAACCCTCCGAGGGCCCGACGATGCCCCGCGATTCCATCAGGTCCATCAGGCGCCCGGCCTTGGCGAAGCCCACGCGCAGCTTGCGCTGCAGCATCGACGTCGAACCGAACTGGGTGGTGATGACGAGCTCGGCGGCCTGGCAGAGCAGATCCAGATCGTCGCCGATGTCACCGTCGATCTCTCGGCTCGGGCCGGCCGGTTCGGTGACGTCGTCGCGGTAGGTGGCCGCCAACTGCTCCTTGCAGTGCGCGACGACCGCCTCGATCTCGCTCTCGGGCACGAAGGCGCCCTGGATGCGGATCGGCTTGGACGCACCCATCGGCAGGAACAGCCCGTCACCCTGCCCGACGAGCTTCTCCGCGCCGGGCTGGTCGAGGATGACCCGCGAATCCGCGAGCGAGGAGGTGGAGAACGCCAGGCGCGAGGGAATGTTGGCCTTGATCAGACCGGTCACCACGTCGACGGAGGGGCGCTGGGTCGCGATCACCAGGTGGATCCCGGCGGCCCGGGCCAGCTGGGTGATGCGCTGGATGTGCCCTTCCACGTCGCGCGGCGCGACCATCATCAGGTCCGCGAGCTCGTCGACGATCACCAGCAGATAGGGATACGGCGTGTACACACGCTCACTGCCCAGCGGGGCTTTGAGCCTGCCCGAGCGGACAGCAGAGTTGAAGTCGTCGATGTGCTTGAAGCCGCTGGCCTGCAGGTCGTCGTAGCGCAGGTCCATCTCGCGCGCGACCCACCCCAGCGCCTCGGCGGCCTTCTTCGGGTTCGTGATGACGGGAGTGATCAGGTGCGGGATGCCCTCGTAGGCCGTCATCTCCACGCGCTTGGGGTCGATCAGGACCAGGCGCACCTCCTCAGGGGTCGCCCGCATCAGGATCGACACGATCAGGGAGTTGATGCAGCTGGACTTACCGGCCCCGGTCGCGCCGGCGACCAGGATGTGCGGCATCTTCGCCAGGTTCGCGCAGATCATCCGGCCCTCGACGTCCTTGCCGAGGGCCACCAGCATCGGGTGCGGGTCGTTGCGCGCGACGTCGCTGCGCAGCACGTCGCCGAGGGTCACCCACTCGCGGTCAGTGTTCGGGATCTCGACGCCGATCGCGGACTTGCCGGGGATCGGCGAGAGGATGCGCACGTCGGCGCTCGCGACGGCGTAGGCGATGTTCTTGCCCAGCGCGGTGACCCGCTCCACCTTGACGCCGTGTCCGACCTCGAGTTCATAGCGGGTGACGGTGGGACCGCGGGTGAAGCCGGTGACCGCGGCGTCGATGTCGAACTGCTCGAGCACCCCGGTGAGTGAGGCGACCACGGCGTCGTTGGCCTTGCTGTGGGTCTTGTGCACGCTTCCGGCCGAGAGCACCGCGGGGCCGGGCAGGTGGTAGGTGATGTCACCAGACAGCGTGAGCTGCTCACCGTGCGGCGGGCTGCTCGGCGGGGGCGGGAGCAGATCGGGGGCGGCCGCCACGATCGTGGTGGTGTCGAAGGTCGGGGTGTCGTCGTCGATGGGGTCGGCCGGCTGCGCCTTGCGCTTGCGGGTGGCGGGGCCGGTCAGCAGCGGCGTGTCAAAGGGCACGTCGCCGGCGGCATCCTGGACGTCGGCATCGGATACTCGGCGCTTGCGGCGTGAGCGCTTGGGCGCCTGGGCGAAGTCTGGTTCGGCCTCGAGGTCATAGACCTCGTCCGGGTCGGGCTTGCGGCCACCGCGCCAGGACCAGCCGGTGCCGGCGACGGCCTCGCTGTCCCGCTCCCGCGGCGGTCCGATCAGGGGACCGGCCAGCGCGCGTAGCCGTGCCGGAATGCGGTTGACGGGCGTCGCGGTGAGCACGAGCAGCCCGAAGACTGTCACCAGCGCCAGGAGCGCCCCGGCCACCGCTGGGGCGGTCGCCTCGGCGAGCGGCCGCGAGGCGAGGTAGCCGATCATCCCGCCTGCGTCGCGCAGCTCCGGCGAGTCCTCGGGCAGCGGGATGTCGTGGGCGACGTGCACAATGCCGCAGATGCCGACGGTGAGGGCGGCGCCACCGATCCCGATCCGAGCCGTCGGTGCGGGTACGTTGTTGCGCAGGACGCGCAGACCCAGTCCCACCAGGATCACCGGGACCACCAGGCCGGGTGCCCCGAAGCTTCCCTCGACCACCGCGCGCACGCCACGCCCGACGTGGCCCTCCAGCCCCCACCACTGCCCGGCTGCGCCCACGACGGCCAGGCCGATCAGCGCCAACCCCAGCCCGTCACGCCGGTGCGCGGCATCGAGCTCCCGAGCGCTGCGTCCGACGCCACGCACCAGACGGCCGACCGCATAGGCAAGGGCCAGGTAGGCCCCCTCCAGCACGACCCAACCGCTGACGATCAGGCCCGCAATCGGGTTGACCTTGAGCGTGGACACGGCCAGACGCCGGGCGGCGGTCCTCTGGTTACCTCGCGGAGGCAGCGCGCTCCCCTGCGCCGGCACCCTGGACGACCGACGGGACTTGGTCGGCGCGCTGCGCGAGGTACGTGTGGCCATAGCGCCACGGTAACCCCAATGGCCCCATTGACCCCGCCTGCCACGCGGTCCGTCGCGGGGCCGACGTCCGAACGCCCGCACGACGCGGCCACCGACCCAGGAACAGAAGTACCAGCGGCGGCTCAGGTCCCACCCTTAGATCGCATCATCGGTAACAACTGTTCCTGGGCGAGGAACCGAGCACAGATTGCACGTTTGTCTGTACAGTTGAGCGATGGAGACCCTGCCGTTCAGCGATGCGCGCGCTGCCCTGTCGCAACTGGTGGACCGGGTCCAGTCCACTCACGCCAGGATCACGATCACCCGGCACGGACGGCCGGCGGTGGTGCTGATCGCCGCGGAAGAATTAGCCGCGTTGGAAGAGACTCTCGACATCCTCGGCGACCCCATCGCTGTGCAGCGCCTGCGGGACGGGGAGACGGCCGCCGACGCCGGCGATGTGCTCGACGCCGATGAGCTACACCGTTTCCTGGGCCGAGCCGACAGCTGACTCGCCGTGGTCGAGGACACGTCGCCGTACCGGCTCCTGGTCACTCGTCCCGCCGCCCGCTCGCTCGCGGAGGACCTGCCCGAGTCGGTAGCGACCGCGGTGCTGGCGTTCCTCACCGGCGACCTGCTCCTTGCGCCGCACCGGGTCGGCAAGGCGCTGCACCGTGAACTCGCCGGTCGCCACGCCGCCCGGCGCGGCGACTACCGCGTCATCTACCGCACCGACGACGCGGCAAGGACCGTGACCGTGCTGGCCGTCGAGCATCGGCGCGACGCCTACCGCCGCCGTTGACCCCAGAATGCTGATTGCTTGAGGCGAGATCCAGGCCGGGTGGTCGGTGACCGCACCGCCGTCGGGCCGGAGCGAGCGCAGCAGGCCTGCACACACCCAGGTCCGAGACCGGCAATCACGCCAGGTCGAACTCGCCGGCGCGGCGAACCAAATCCAGCTTCGACTCTACGGCGAGCTTCGCGTAGATCCGGCTCAGATGGGTCTCCACGGTCCGCTCACCGATGAACAGCGCCTGCCCGATCTCGCGGGCGGACAGGCCGCGGGCGGCAAGGCGCGCGACGTCGTCTTCGCGCTGGGTCAACGACCCGGGGCCTGCCGCGGCTGCGCTGGCCCGGCGCCCCGCGCTGCCCTGGCGACGCAGCAACTCCAGCACGCGGTCGCGCCGTCGGGTGGCCCCCAGAGCATCGAAGCGGCCCGCCGCCACCGCCAGCTCCGCAATTCCCGCCGGACGGTCCACCCCGAGCATCACCTGCCCGAGGAGCGCGTGTGCGCGGGCCGCGAAGCCGGCGCACTCCCCACCGTCGAGACGCGCAACCGCCTCCCGGGCGCGCTCAACCGCAACATCGCAGTGACCGCCGGCCAGCGCTGCCCACGCCGCCGCCGCGGCGGCGACGCCATGGGGCATCGGCCGATCCAGCACCGCCGCCACCTCGGCCGACTGCTGGGCGGCCCGTGCCGCCGGCGCCAGGCTTCCGATCTCGCCCGCGGACTCGGCGAGGTCAAGCAGTACCGGCACGCAGAGGCCCTTGGCGCCCATCTCGGCGAGCCGGTCGGCGGCGGCGGCCAACATTTCGACGCCCACGTCCGCGCGCCCGCGGGCCACCGAAGCCAATCCCGAGGCCCACCGGGCCAAGGGCAGGCAGAACATCCAGTCCCGACCGCGCAGGGTTGCCTCCATCCGGGCGAGCACGCGCTCGGCCTCTGCCAGGTCGGCCAGCTCGAGCGCCGTGTGCGCGGTGAACGCCAGTCCCGACAATCTGCGGAACTGGGTGACGGGTACCCACTTTTCCAGCTCCCGCCCGACATCGGCCGCGCGGCGGTAGCGACCGGCATACCAATGGGCGATGACCTCGGCGTCCAGAACGACGCTGTCCCGGTAGGCCGGATTGTCGTGGCGGGCCTGGTCGACCACGCGCATCGCCACGGTCGGTTCCCCCAGAATGGCGTGCAGGACCGACTTCGTTGCCAACGAGGCCGTCGTGCGGTAGGTCCGAGCACTCCCCGAGGAGGTCCGAGTGCGCTCACTTGCCGCCAACGCCTCATCCATCCGGCCGCGAGCGCCGCTGGTGACCGCGGACGCCAAGCTTCGCGAGGCTCGTCGCCTCGGGGTCGAGGTCGACGTCATCGGAGGTTGAGCATCGCTCTGCGCCGAGCGGGTTCTTGGCGTAGACGTAACGCGACGCCGGGGCGCTCACCTGATCCCGCCCATGGGCAGATTCTGTGCCAGCGGGACGAAGCGCTTGAGTTTCCCGGTGGCGGGAATCCGGTCGACGCGGTCGGGTTGACGAGACTCGTGACCAAGATCTTGGCCGCCATGGTTCCGGGCCGCACCCGGCGGTTCGCCGCATCCACCGGCCCGATGATCACGGTGTCGTCGCAGAGGTGGATGCGGCCCTGCGCGCAGGTCGACCCGAGCGAGCCGGCCTCGGTGGTGGCTCAAAGATTCAGGATCGGGGCCGCCCACGTCGCCGCGATCGCGGCCCGTACCTCGGGCAGCAACGGTTCCCCGACGGACATGAGCCGCCGCGGCGCGATCCGGAGGCGCCCGGCGGCCGACTCCTCCGTCAGCACGTGCAACATCGAGGGATAGGCGAAGATCAGGTCGGGCTGTATGTCGTTCAGGCCGGCGACGATCTCCCCCAGCGGCCGGGTCACCGGAATGCTGAACGAGGGTCGCGCGGGATTGGTGAAGATCCGGGCTATGGCGCTCCCCAGGTGGCTGGGATGGGTGCCGTGGACGTGTGCCGTCGTGAGGGTGGGGCGTTCGCGCAGTTCCTCGTCCCGTTCCAGGTCACGAAGCAGCCATCGCCATCCCGCCAGGAACCCCGCAGCGAACCCGCGGCGGTCGTAGACGCTGACCCCGCGCCGGCCGGTTGAGCCCCCGGTGGCCGCGGGCGTGTACTCGTCGAGCAGGTAGCCGCGCGTCGCCGCCTCCACCAGGTACTCCTCGACGCCGACGAGCGAGAGCCGGTCGTCGGTAACGATCTCGTCGAAGTTCGCCATCACGTCGGCCTTGGTCATCACCGGCAGCTGAGCCAGCTCCGCGACCTCAAGTCGCTCCGGGCACACGTCGGCCAGGCGCTTGCGGTGCCAGGGCGAGCGGTCCACGGCGGTCCGGACCAGCGCGCGCAACTCCGCGGTCCGGTGCGCGTGCAAGCGTTCCGCGTCCCAGTCCAGACGCGCGATCATCTCCGGCGCCATCTCCATCGCCAGCGCCATGTGCTGGGCGCGTTGCTCCTCGATGCTGCTCATATCGGCTCCTCATCGCCGGCCGGCCGGCACCCCCGGCCCGATGAGACGACGTGCGGACCCGCGGGCCCGCGGGACCTCCGTCCCGATGCGGACGCCGGTACGGAACTCACAGCAGGCTCAGCTCACCGGCGCGGCGCACGAGCTCGAGCTTGGACTCGACGCGGAGCTTGGCGGAGACGCCATTCTCACTACAACGGCCGCACGGGCAGCCGGTGAACTCTAGCGGCTGCCACGATTCGGGCGTCGGCAGTGACGAGTTCCCCGCCGATCGCTTGGGCCAGCAGCACGTAATGGGCGTCGTAAGTCGTCAGCTGCCAATCCAGGGCAGCACTCAGGCTCGCGTACCAGCGGGCGGGGTCAGCGATCAGCTCCAGCTCAAGATCGCGGATTCCCACGAGGGCAGCGCGCGCGTCCGCAACGCTGAGCACCTGCTGCGTGACCCGCTTGCGCAGGCCATTGCCGACCTCGCCGACCAGATGCTCCGGGGCGACGAGCTCGACCTCGCCGTCATCGAAGTCGATCAGCAACGCCGCCGCACGATCGCTGCGTTCTTCCTCCACGACCCACTTGAGCGCCACCGAGGCATCGATGACCAGGATGTCGCTCACCCCGGCGCGCCTCGACCATCGCGATCCTCGCGGACAAGTTCGGCCGCCCCCGCCGCATCGGCAGGCAGGCGATTGCGGTCCCGGAGCTCGGCCAGCGCATCGATTGCCATCCGACGCCGGTCCGGGCGCTCGGCTCCCGTCAGAGCGGCCCGCAGGATGATCACGGCCGCGCTGGACATCGAGCGACCTTCGACGCGTGCGCGTTCGCGCAGCGCGGCGTGAACGTCCGGCGGCAGGTTGCGCACGTGTAGTTCCGACATGGTCCCAGTGTAGTCCCACTTTGGGACGAAGCCCAGATACTCCGTGCGGAGGACGTGGGCGACTTAGAGCCCGAGTACGAGTCTCAACACCGCGTCAACTGCGCTCATTTCGCGGTGGCTCAGGTGTCGACGTGGGCGCTAAGCCGAAGTTACGTGGGTCCTGGGGGCCGTTCTGCCGTTTGACCTGCGCCGTTCTGTCCCGACACGCCCCAGGATGTAGCCAAGAGTATTGAGTGTTCCGGCGCCTTCTTTCCGCTAGGATGCCCCTAT
>JBQTII010000023.1:0-12436 GCA_052388275.1 Sporichthyaceae bacterium
CGCTGACCAGCGACAACGGCCCCGACCTCGGCGGGCCGCGCACCCAGCTAGCCGTCATGGGTAGGGCATACTCGCCCCATGCCACGGCCCTCGCAACCGCTGCTCAGCCGGGAGCTCGTGGTGGCGGCCGCACTGCGGATCATCGACGCGGAGGGCTTGGCCGCCTGCAGCACGCCGCGGGTCGCCCGCGAGTTCGGCGTGCGCGCTCCCTCGCTCTACCACCACTTCACCGACCGGGCCGACATCATGGCCGAGGTCGCCCGCCTGGTCGTGCGCGAGACCCCCACCCCGCGCCGGCGCCCCGGCGATGAGTGGACCGAATGGTTCGTCGACCTGGCACTGAACTTCCGCCGCACGATCCTCGCGCACCCCAACGTCGCGCCGATCCTGCTGGAGTTCCTGCCCCGCGATGTGCTCTCCGCGATGTACGACAACGCCGCGGCAGTGATGGCCGCCGCCGGGGTTCCCACCGAGCTACATGCCCTGATCCTGGACGGGCTGGAGACCATCACCGTCGGCGCCGCCCTGATCGCCGCCAGCAAGCGTACTGAGAGCCGCGGCTCCCTGTTCCCCTCGCTCAATCGCGAGAGCGAGCCGGCCCTGGCCGCCGCGGTCGACGCGAACCCGTGGACCTCGCCGGAGGATCTCTTCGCGCAGGTGGTGCGCGCCCATCTGCGGGGGACGGTGCCGGCCCTGGATCCCGCTGCACGTTGAGCCGGAAGGCCTGCGTCGGTGCACTCAGCATCTAGACCTAGACGCTGGGGGCAGCTTCTCTTGCCCTGTCCTTATGCGCGCAAGATCGCCACGTCGTATGCGGTCAACTGATCATCGCGGGTGACCAAAGCAAACTCGCCGCGTTGAGCTTGCGCGACGAGCATGCGATCGAAGGGATCTCGATGGTGTACCGGGAGTGCACCGGCCACCAGGGCGTCCTCGACAGAAATTGCGAGGGGCTCGAATCCACTCGCCGCGACCGAGTGGCTGAAATCCTCCGGAAGCTCGAGTCGGCCCACTGCTGACTTGACCGCGGCCTCCCACGCCGAGGCCGCGCTCACCACCTTGAGGTTGGCCGGGTCAAGAATGGCCGCGAGGGCGCCTGGGGCGATGCGTTCCGGCTCTCCCCAAGCCCACAGGACGACGTGTGTGTCCAGCAGAAGCTTCATGTCCCCGAACCGTCGAACGCACCCTGAACGTCAATCGGCAGTGGCGCATCGAAGGACGCGGCAACCCGGACTTGTCCGCGCAGCAAGCCCAGGGCCACAGGCTGGTGGTGGCGAACTGGCACCAAACGCGCCACCGGCACGCCGGCGCGGGCGATGACGATCTCTTCGCCCGCTGCGGCGCGCTCGACCAGCTTGGACAGGTTGGTCTTCGCCTCGTGCATGTTGACGGTCGGCATATGTTCAGCTTAGCCGAGTCTAGCTAACGTGCATGGAGTTCGAGGTAGACACGACGTCGTGCCTTTCCGCCGGGCGACCGGTCGGCGACGCTCTGGGACTTCAGCCCTGGCTGAAGAAATCGTCGATGACGGCGTACCAGCCGTCCTCCTTCTCCACCAAGACGATCGTGGCGCGCGCCGCGAGCTCCAGCGGGCCGTCCGGGGTAGTGCCTGTGAAGGTGTAGGAGCCGAAGAACAACGCGACTCCGGGGCCCTCGACCAGGCCGTCCTGAACGAAGTTCAACGTGAACGGTGCCATCGCGAAGAACGCACCGAGGCCGGCGCCGAGCTCGGCCTTACCGCTCAGGCGCGCGCCTGGCTGCGGCACCGCGACTGCATCGTCGGTGTAGCAGGCGAGTAGAGCGTCCAGGTCGCAGGCGTTGAACGCTGCATTCCAGACGGGGAGGAAATCTGACGGTGTCTTGATGGCCATGGATGGTCCTTTGCTGGTCGGGACGAGCGGATCGCGATGCCAATGTAAGACACCGGAAATTCCACCGGCCAGTCATCCGTCACGGTCATCGACCAGGGCCGGCGTGGTGTTCCGGAGAGGAAGGACGTAGTGGATGTCGCTGTGTTCATGAACGAAACCGGCGGCCCGCGCGGCCAGCACCGCGGGCTCGTCGGCGGCGTCGAGGTCGCGCACCTCGTCGCCGCGCAGCATGCGGAACATCACCGTCTGCGGCTCGGCGCCGAAGCGGGCGGCCATGCGCTCGGCCGCGGGGTGATTGCCACGTGCCCAGCAGCCGATGCTGATAGCCCCGGTGCCGCCCCAGCCGGGCTCGTCGCTGACCGCGAGGGTTTCGAACATCAGCGTGGCAATACCGAGCGAACGGAAACGCGGGCGGACCAGAAGCGTCGCCTGCGCTCCGCCGGCGCGGTCGACCTCGAGGCGCAGGTAGCCCGCCAGCGGCGTGTCCGGCGATCCGTGGCGGCCGGGAGTGAGCCGCGCGAGCGCCTGACGGAGCACCAGATTCGGAGCCGCGACCTGAACGACCTCCGCACTGGAGAAGCCTGCCTCGGCGTCGTACTCGGCGGCCTCGGCGACCATCGCACGCAGCTCAGCGAGTAGATCGGCCTCCAGTGCGTCGTGCCAGCCAGCCGTGATCACGGCACCGCGGCGTCGACCACCCCGACCGAGCGGGCGGGCAGGGTCGCACAGACGTCATGATCGGCGGCGGCGAGCAAGCGGCGGGTCTCGCGATGGAAGACCTGATTGGCGACCTCGTTACGACCCAGCAGCATCGAGCCGGCGTCGCGACTGGCCATCGCGGTCTGGGAGGCGCGCAGCAGCGGAAAGTCCTCCTGATGCAGCACCGCGAGCAGGATCTCCCAGTTCTTGTCCCAGATCTTCGCCCAGCGCTCCGGCGTCATCCCGGACCGCTCCTGCGGGGTCACCATCAGGCGCATCTCCATCCACGACCGATCGGCATGAAGGGGGTCCGGACGGAAGGTCAGCAGCTGGAAGTGATCGGGCTGCTTGAGCAAGGTGTGGCACGGACCCAAAAACTGAGTCTCTGTCACATATGGGACCAGGCTCTCCTCGGCAGGCGGGTCAACGTCAATCCACTTGTCGATGGTCTTGCGCGGGGTGATGAAGCGGCAGTGCCGACCGAAATCCTCGAACGCCATCAGGTTGGTGTGGATGATCTTGGCCGCGGTGTTCGGATGCGCGTAGGCGATGTGGTAGCCGTCAAGGAAGGCATCCTGCATGACCTTCCAGTTCACCGGCTCATCGAAGCCCTCGGCCCGCGCGGTCACCAGATCGTCGAGCCCGTAGCCGGCCAGGATCGAGTCCATGTCCGGACCCAGCCAGGCCGCGACGTCGATGCTCGCGTCGGCGGAATCGACCACCCAGATCAAGCCGTGACGCTCCTCGGTGGGAAGCTCCACCAGCCCGTACGCCGGCTTGTCGACCTCACCGAAGGTGCTCCCCCGCGTGATCGTGCGCAGCGTGCCGTCGATGTTGTAAGACCAGCGGTGGTACGGGCAGGAGAACAACCGCGCCCGGCCACACCCGGTGAAGCTCTCCTCCTCCAGCAACGCACCGCGGTGCCGACACAGGTTGACGAAGGTCTTGACCCCGCCATCGGGCTGGCGCGCCACGATGACCTTGTTGCGCGGCAGTTGCATCGTCAGAAAGTCATACGGCGCCGGGATCTCCGAGGAGTGCGCCACGATCGTCGGCACCCGCCCGAAGATCAGGTCCCGCTCGCGCTCGGCTAGTCCGGCGTCGGTGTGCTCAGCCGCGACGAACGACGAGGTCTGTGCGACGCGGTCGGTGGTGCCATCGCGCAGCAGCTGCAACGCGCGCCGGATCCGCTGCTCGCGGTCGTGAGCGATCGGGTCCATCAGGGTCCTCCGCGGGTTCACGCGAGGCGGTCCTCAGTAATCTAACGGCTTAAGGTAAAGGCCGTCAACTGGAGGAGTCGCTGGGGGATTACGACTGCGTGTACACCGGGGCGTGGCTGCGCGGAACCTGACTTGGGGTCAGAGGGCGCTCATGCCGCCGTCGACGACCAGCGTGGTCCCGGTGACGTAGGCGGAGGCAGGGCTGGCCAGGAACAGCAGGGCGGTATCAAGCTCACGCTGCTCGCCCCAGCGGCCCAGCATGGACTCCGAGGCGATCAGGGCGCTCTGTTGTTCGGCGGCGTGGTCATTCATTTCGGTGCGAAAGTACCCCGGACACAAGGCGTTCACGCGGATGCCCTTGCGGGCCGACCACTGCTGGGCGAGGTCGCGGGTGAGCCCGATCAGGCCTGCCTTGCTGGCAGCGTAGGAAGCCTGGGGATACCGGGGCGCGATCAGGCCCAGGATGCTGGCGACGTTGACGATAGAGGAGCCCGGCGTCATCACGCGCGAGCACTCCTGGGCCATCCAGAAGGCTCCATTGAGGTTGACGTCGATCACCGACCGGAAGCTGTCCGGAGTCTCTTTCGACGCCGGGATCGCGACACCGAGACCGGCGTTATTGACCAGCACATCGACGCCGCCGAACTCGGCGACGGCGCAGGCAACGACCCTCGCGCAGTCCTCGGGGCTGGCGATGTCCGCGGGAGCGACGAGCACCTCACTGCCGCGGGCCCGCATCTGCTCGGCAAGGTGCTCCAGACGTTCCTTGCGCCGGGCGGCGAGCACCACCCGGGCCCCGACGGCCGCCAGCGCCTGGGCGAAACCGACGCCGAGCCCGGAGCTGGCGCCGGTGACGATCGCGACGCGGCCGTCGAGACGGAAGGCGGCCAGCGGGTCGGGGTAGCTCATCCGGCCACCGTACTCAGGCCGGCGCCCTCACCTGCGTAGCGTCCGAAGGAGTGGATGCAATAGCGCTCACCTCTTCGGACGTCCGGGGCTGATCGCCCGCCTGTGGCATCTCATGCGTAACCTCAATCTCCTGGGGGACCGGGACCAGGTTGACCGGAACACCGTTGAGCACCGTGATCCCGGAGAGCACCTCGACGCGGGAGGCCAGGAAGTTGGAGGTGGCGCCCCCGGCCGCGTTGGCGCGCTGCCACCCGCCGTTGTGCCCCCAGCCGTGCGGCAACGCGACCGTGCCGGCGATCATCTCCTCGCTCAGCATGATCTCGACGCGGATCGTGGCGTTCGCCGAGGACATGTCCGCCTCGGCGCCGTCGAGCAGGCCGAGCGCGGCAGCATCACGGGGATTGATCCGCAGGCCGTGTCGGCGCGCATCGGGCATCAGGCGCGGGGAGTTGTGCATCCAGGAGTTGTGCGAGTTCATCTCGCGCAGGCCGATCATCCGCAGCGGGAACGCCGGGTCGAGGGCCGCGCTGGAACCTTCCAGCCGCGCCAGCTCGGCCAGGATCCGCGGGTCGGCCATCGGGATCTTCTTGTCCGGGGTGCGAATGAACTTGCGCAGCGGCGCCAGCGGCTGCTGCTCGTGGAACACCACACCGCGTGGGGCTTTTTCCGACAGCTTCTTCCACGACCAACCCGAACGGCGAAGCCCGAACAGATCTCCGCCCTTGCCGGTGCGGATCAGCAGGTCGGCCATCGCCTTGGGCTTGATCCCCAACCCGAAACGCGCGAAGAAGCGCTCGACCGCGTAGATGTGCGCGCCGCCCAGGCCCATGCGCTTGCAGATGTCGTCGAGGATCTCCCACTCCTGGCGGCACTCCCCGATGGGCTCGATGACCTTCTCCGTGATGCGGATACTCGGGCGCACGTAGCGGTTGGAGAACTGGATCGGGACGTCCTCGCGCTCGTACATCGACGTCGCCGGGAGCAGGTAATGCGCGTACTTGTTGGTCTCGTTCAGGTACAGGTCGACCGCGGCGAAGATCTCCAACTGCTCCAGCGCGCCGGCCAGGCGCTGCCCACTCGGCCCCGTCACCACTGGATTCGAGCCGAGCATCATGATGCCGCGGATCTGGCCCTGACCAGGGGTCAGAATCTCTTCCGGTAAGGCGGAGGACGGCAGGAAGCCATAGGAGTCCGGGAGCCCGGACACGCGGGTGCGAACCTTGTCGAACGTCGCGAAGTTGAGCTTCTCCGCCAGCATCGCGGTCTCCACAGGTGACCATGCCCACACCCAGCCGCCCGGGTTCTGCAGGTTGCCGGTGACGATGTTGATGAAGTCCTGCAAAACATTGTTCAGGGTCCCGAACTCCTGGGTGCAGGTACCGGTGCGCCCATACACGACGGCGCGCTTCGCGGTGCCGATCGCGCGCGCGACCTCGCGGACCGTCGCGGCGGGCACGCCGGTGCGCGCCTCGGTGAGCTCAGGGGCGAAGCGAGCCAGGATGTGGCGCCACTGCTCGAAGCCCGAGGTCCAGCGCGCAAGGAAGGCCTCGTCATGCAGGTTCTCGCCGACGATGACGTGCAGCACCGAGAGCAGGAACCAGGCATCGGTGCCGGCCTGGATCGGTACGTGGGTGAAGGTCTTCGCGGTCTGGGTCCGGCGCGGGTCGACGACGAACACCCGCCCGCCGCGATCGAGGATTCCCGTCATGTGCTCGCGGATGCGCGGATCGTGTACGAAACTCGCCTTGGACACCCACGGGTTCGCGCCCATCACCAGCATGACGTCGGTGCGCGGGATGTCCGGGATCGCCATGTGCGCCATGTGCCCGTAGAGGATCTTGCAGGCCGCGACGCGGGAGGCTCCGTCCTCGGAGTTGATGCCGTAGAACCACGGCGTCCCCAGCGCACACGCGAAGTTCTTGCCCCAGAACGCGGCGGAGTAGCTGAAGTAGGGCGGGTTGCCCTCGTGCACCGCGATCGAGGACTTGCCGTGGCGCTTGCGCAGCTTGCTGAACCGGGCGGCGATGTCGTCGAGGGCCTCGTCCCACGTGCACGGCTCGAAATCGCCCGGCCCGCCGACGCGCTTCATCGGTGTCGTCAGCCGATCCGGATCGTTCACGACCTCGGTCATCGCGACGCCCTTGGTGCAGCTGAAGCCCTTGGAGTGCGGGTCGTCCTTATCCGCCCGCAGCTTGACGAGCTTGCCGTCCTGGACCGTGGCGATCAGGCCGCACAGCGGTTCGCAGATCCGGCAGTAGGTGGACTTCTCTTCGAGCTTCGGTGCAGGCATCGCGGCGCTCCCGGGGGCGGTGGTCGGGTGAGGTCAGTCTGCCCCGGATCTTGCCTAATGACTATAGGTTAGATGGATCCGTCGGCTCAGGATCAACGTTGCCACTCCTGCGGCACGACGCGCCGATCAGCACGCACCTCTGGTCGCCACGTTGATCGTCAGCCGACGCCGCGGGTCTGCCCTAGGTCGCGGCGGAAGCCGTCGGGGATCAGGACGTCGCCTGGGGTCAGCTCGGCGACGTCGGCCTTGCCGAGGGCGAGCAGCGCGGAGTCGATGCCCGCGCGCAGGATGTCCAGCACGTTCTCCACGCCAGCCTGCCCGTTCGCCGACAGGCCCCACAGGTACGCGCGCCCGATCATCACCGCGCGCGCACCCAGCGCCAGCGCCTTGACGACGTCGGAGCCGCGCCGGATCCCGCCATCGAGGAGCACCTCGACCTGATCGCCTACCGCGTCCGCGATCGCCGGCAGGGCCCGGATGGCCGCCGGGGTGCCGTCGAGGTTGTTGCCGCCGTGGTTGGACACCGAGATCGCGCTGATCCCGGCGTCCACCGCACGCTTGGCGTCATCGACGCGGCAGATCCCCTTGATCATGACCGGGCCGTCCCACTGCTTCGCCAGCCAGGCCATGTCATCCCAGGTCGGGGGCGGGGTCATCATCCACTCGCCGTAGGCGGTGAAGAAACCGGGCGCCTCGCCGGTGGTCCAGTTCGGTACGCCGAGGTCGGGCAGCTTGCCGGTCCTCGCGAAACCCGCGAGCCAGCGCGGGCGCAGCATGACCTCGGGCGCGAACTTCAGCGCGGCCTTGAGGTTCACCGATTCGGGAATCGACGGGCTGCCCCAGTCGCGGGCGTGCGAGAAGGACCAGTCCAAGGTGACGATGATGCCGACGGCGCCCGCGCGGCGAGCGCGCTCCAGCCGGGCAGTGATGGCGTCGCGATCTCCGGACCAGTAGACCTGGAAGAACGTGGGGACGCCGGTGGCGGTGACCTCCTCGATGCTGCGCGAGGCGAACGAGCTCAGCCCCATGGCGGTGCCGCGCGCCGCCGCCGCACGGGCCACGGCGAGCTCACCCTCGGGGTGTACGGCCTGCACACCCGTCGGGGAGATCAGCACCGGCATCGACAGGTCCTGGCCGAGCACCCGTACGCCCTGGTTGCGCTGGGCGCTGGCGCCGACGACGTGGGGGGCGAAGCCGAGCTCGCCGAAGGCCGTGAGGTTGTCCTCCAGCGTCAGACCACGCTCGGACCCTGCAATCAGCGCCTTGTACACCGAGCGCGGCAGACGACGCTTCGCCCGTCGCTGCGCCTCGGCCACCGTCTCGAACCAGCCGTTTCCCATAGCTGCAGACCCTACGACGAAGCTCCGCGCGGGCCCATCGTGCGGCGGCTCCAGACCGGGTGCAGGGCCCTCGTGCTGCGGGCCCGAACGCAGCCCGTGAGCACCCCGGCGCCGTAGGCGAGGTCCTCGGCGATGTGGGCCGCCAGATAGGTCAGCAAGGCGCAACCGGAGCTCCCTGGAGCGGGCGCGGGCGCCCGCGCCTGAGCGGCAGGCGGCCCGCCGGCAGCGGCGGGTCGAGATTCGGCCCGATTCCCACGATCGAGCAAGGGTGGGGCGAGGAGCAGCGCGGCTGCCGCGGCACGGGTGCGCGGGTGTACGGCTGCGACGACCAGCAGCGGGCCCCCGAACTGCGTCGCGTAGGTTCCGATCCCGTGCAGGCTGGTGCGCACCCGCAGGGCGGTGGCAGCGGTGGCGCCCTCGTCGACGCCGGCGCGCGCCCGGGCGCGGCGCTCGGCGAGAACGGCGCCGGCCGCGGCGAGGGCAGCCAAGCGCGGTGTGCCGGCGAGGGCCGCGAGCACCGCCGCACCCGACCACGGCTCGATGACCAGCGGTGCCATTGCCCCGGGGTGACGGTGCGCCAGTTCGGCGGCAGAGCTGCCGTAGTGAAAGCGCCGGCGTAGGAGCGCTCGCCAGGTCGCCGGTTCGCGGTGGGCGACGCTGACCGTCGGCTCGTAACGGATCCGGTGCCCGGCGCCGTGCAGGCGCCAGATCAGGTCGACGTCCTCGCCGTAGCGCAGTTGCTCGTCGAAGACCGTCCTGGCGAGGTGCGGCTCACCGGAGGCATCGCGGTCCGGCGCCGGGTCGTCGACGTCGAGGGCTTGACGGGCGGCGTTGCGAGCCGGCAGAGCGGCGGTCGGGACGTAGGCGATCGGGGTGCCCGGGGGGACCGGCGTCGGGCGAGCTCGAAGGTCGAGGGATCGAAGGGCGGTGGTGCGGGCCAGCAGAGCGGCGGTCGGGACGTAGGCGATCGGGGTGCCCGGGGCGACGGGGCCGGGCCGGGGGCCGAGGTCAAGGGCGCCGCGGCTGCGGGCGTACCTGGCTGACGGTGCGTCACCACGCCCGATGATGCGGGGAGCGATTGCGGCCAGGGCTGGGTCGGCGAGGTGGGGCACGAGGGCGTCGATCCAGCCGGGGCTCGGTTCGGTATCGCTGTCCAGGAATGCGACCAGCTCGGTGTCGACGTGAGCCAAGCCGGCGTTGCGCGCCGCTGCGGGCCCGCCGGTCTGCGCGCTGCGGATAGTGCGGGCGCCGTGCCGGTCCGCAACGGCCTTGATCGCCGCTGAATCTGATGATCCGTCATCTACGACGAGGACCGGGTGCGCGCGGCCCTGCGCGGACAGTGCGCGATCGAGCTCGACGGCGCGGTCAAGGACCGGCACCACCACCGTCACCGCGATGGCCCGCGGTCCTGCGGACGTCGCCTGCACGCGCCTGGGTGGCGCTTCACCCGCGGTAGACGGCGCAGGAAGCGCACGTGCGGCGAGTGCGGTGGGCACAGGTGGCGGCGGGACGGGGTGAGCCAGGGCGCCGTCGCGCAGACCGCAGGCAAGGTCGGGTGCGGCGAGTGCGGTGGGCACAGGTGGCGGCGGGACGGGGTGAGCCAGGGCGGCGTCGCAGAGCCGGCGGGCAAGGAGCCCGGCGGCGGGCGAGGAGATCGGCCCGCGTCGGAGCTCCTCCCAGGCCGCGAGCCCGGCTGGGTTGAGCCGCAGCACCCGCCAGGGCAGACCGCCGGTGACCAGGTCCGCACCGACCCGGCGCGTGCTCGGGTCCAGACGCACGGCAAAGCCCGGGGGCAGGCCGGGAGCGGGGGCGGGCGTGCAGGTGGAGGCGGGCGGGCGGGTGGAGGCGGGCGTGCGGGTGGAGGTGGGCGTGCGGGTGGAGGCGGGTGGGGCCGCCGCGGCCTGCCGCGGACCCGACCCAGAGGGATCGGACGTCGCACTTCTGCGTGTGTCCCGGGCTATCGCGCGGTGCCGAAGGCCCCACACGCGCCCAGAAGATGGCGCGCTCACGCGGCCAGCGCCCACTTCTGAGTGTGTCCCGGGCTATCGCGCGGTGACGAAGGCCCCACACGCGCCCAGAAGATGGCGCGCTCACGGCGCCAGCGCCCACTTCTGAGTGTGTCCCGGGCTATCGCGCGGTCGCGAAGGCCCCACACGCGCGCAGAAGATGAGGCACGCACGGGGCTAGAGCGCGAGGCCCGCGTCGGCAGGGACTATCGCCCCGGTCATCGCGCCCGAGTCCGGGCCGGCCAGGAACGCGATCACCGCGGCGACCTCCTCGGCCGCGAGCAGGCGGCGCTGTGGGGCCTGGCCCGCGAACTTTTCCGGGCTGTCGAGGGAGTACAGGCGCGCGGACTCGGCCAGCATGACGGTGTCGGTGGAGCCCGGCGAGACCGCGTTCGCGGTCACGCCGGAGTCGGCAAGCTCGACGGCTACTGCGCGGACAAAGCCGGCGACGCCGGCTTTGGCCGCGCAGTAGGCGGCGAGCATGGGCACGCCGCGGGTCGCGGCGGCCGAGGCCACCGCGACGAAGCGGCCGCTGCGCGGTCGCGGTCGCCGCAGCAGCGCGGGGACTGCGGCGCGGGCCAGGTTCATGGTCCCGCCGAGATTGATCTCGAGCACCGCTTGCTCTGTCGCGAGACCGATCTCCCAGGTCGGCACGCCGCCGCCGATCGCCCCTGCGCAGGCGATCGCGGCATCTAGCCCGCCCCAGCGCGTTTCGGCCTCGGCCACGGCCGCGGCCAGCGCCGCCGGGTCCCGGACGTCGGCGATGTAAGCGGCCACCGCATGGGGCGCTGCGGCGACCACCGTGTCGAGGTCGGCCGGGCATGCCAAGGCGTAACCCAGCGCCGGGTCGTCGTCGACGACGTCGAGCGCGAGTACGTACCAGCCGCCGGCGGTCAGGCGCGCCACCGTCGCCGCCCCGATGCCCCGCGCCGCCCCGGTCACCACCGCAACGCGCGGCCCCGAAGCGGTCGCCTGGCCGCTCACCGCTGCACCCGCGATCCGGACGGGTGCCCGATTCCGCTCACCTGGTCGAGCGCACGGCGAACCTCGGCGCTGCCACCAGCCACGACCTGGCGTCGGCTCAGTACGCCTATCAGCCCGCCGGCGGGCTGATAGGCGTACTGAGCAGATGTCGGCCCGTCCGGGTTCGCCTCTGGGGCATCACCAGCACCAGGCGCGGGTGATGCCCCGGGTGCGGGAGCAGGCGCGGGGGTGGCGGCGGTGGACCCGAGCCAGGGGTCGAGCTCGGCGAGCAGGTCGGTGACGACCCGGTCGAGCAGGTCGCGGCCCTCGTCGGCGGTGGCGCCCCGCGGGTCGCCCCGGACCCCGTTCGGGCTGACGGCGCGAACCCCGTGAGCCCGCAGCGCGGGCATCAGCTCGCCCAGCGGGCGGGTATCGCCGGGGGCAGCCGCGCCCATCTCGACGCGGGCGGGATCCAACGCAAGCAGCATCGAGGTCTCGACGCGTCCGGCGTGCGGCTCCCCGCTCCACCGCGGCTCGACGAAGGCCACCTCGATCCCCTCGGCCCGCAAGCGACGCACGGCAGCGCGCACGGATGTTCCGTTGCCGCCGTGCCCGCTGACGAACAGCACCCGCGCAAAGGTCAAAGCCGCCGAGCGGCCGAGCTCGACCAGCACGTGTTCCAGCGCCTCATGCCCGATCGACAGGGTCCCTGGGAAGTCCGCGTGCTCTCCGCTGGCGCCGTATGGCAGGGGCGGCGCGATCAGCACCGACGGCCGGACGGCGCAGATCCGCCGGCACAGCTCGAGCGCGATGTCGGTGTCCACCGAGAGCGGCAGGTGCGGCCCGTGCTGCTCTGTGGCACCCAGGGGAATCGCCAGCACAGAGGCGGTGGCGCACTGCCCCACCTGCGGCCAGCTCAGATCAGCTAGCGCACCCAATCCTTCTCCTGAGCCACGCGCAGGCCCCGCCCCGATCACCCCCGCCCCGTTGTGGTCCGCGACCTCACCCACGACCGTGACCGCCGCGCCAGGATCGACGGCCGGCAGCTGTCGAGTGACTGCGGCGCGACCTCCGGACAGGCGCCCGCAGACCCCCGCCCCGATCACCCCCGCCCCGTTGTAGTCCGCGACCTCACCCA
>JBQTII010000024.1:0-22511 GCA_052388275.1 Sporichthyaceae bacterium
CGTCTTTCACTTCGGCGAGCTGCGCATCGGGGCGGTCAAGGACGCCCTTCGCCAGGCCGGTCATCCCGACCGCTGACCCGCTCCGTACGGGCCGTCGGCCCGCCAGAACGCCTATCAGCCCGACCGCGCGCCCGCTCCGGACGGGCCGGCGGCCCGCCCGGACGCCTCCCAGCCCGCCCGCGGGCTGCTAGGCGTACTGAGCGGACGACGGCCCTGGAGTGAGGAGCCCGCGCGGATGACGGCCCTGGAGTGAGGAGCCCGGGCGGATGACGGCCCTGGAGTGAGGAGCCCGGGCGGACGCCCTGCGGTCCGCCGGGCGCGCTGTCTGCTGAGTCAGCCGGGGAAGTTCGGGAAAACGTCGGCGACCTCGGCCGCCAGCTCCAGATAGGCCTGGTAGGCACCCTTGCTCAGCCGCGCCAGGTCGATCTGCCCGCCTTCGGCCAGGTGCGGGTCGTAGGGGACCGCGACCACCGCGCGGGTACGCCGGGCGAAGTGATCGACGATCTCATCGAGCTGCACCGCGTCCGCCCGCGGGCGCACCGAGGTCACCACGGTGACCGACTCCTTGGCCAGCTCGCCGTAACCGTGGGCCTCCAGCCAGTCCAGCGTCGCCGACGCGCTGCGCGCACCGTCGAGGGACGCCGAGCTGACGATGACGACCTGGTCGGTTTTGGCCAGTACGCCGACCATGGCCGAGTGCAGCAGACCGGTACCGCAGTCGGTGAGGATCAGGTTGTAGAAGCGCTCCAGAACGTCGGAGATGATCCGGTAGTCGTTCTCGGAGAACGCGAGGGAGGACATCGGGTCCGACTCCGAGGCAAGTACCTCCAGGCGGGACTCGGCCTGAGCGGTGAAGGCCCGCACCGCGGAGTAGCGGTCCATCGAGGCGGCCTTGGCGACGAACTCGCGGACCGTGGCGTGCTTGCGGATCGAGACGATCTTGTCCCCGAGCGTGCCGCGGTCCGGGTTGGCGTCGATCGCGATCACGCGGTCCCCGCGGACCGAGGCGAACATCGAGCCCAGGGCGGCCGCGGTGGTGGTCTTGCCCACCCCGCCCTTGAGGCTGATCACCGCCAGCTGATGGCAGCCCGGGATCACGGTGCGCACCCGGTCCTCGAAACCGGCGACGGTGAGTTCCTTGGTGGAGGGACCCAGATTGATGCCGGTGGAGACCAGCAAACCCTTGCGCCAGCCACGACCCGGGCGCGGGCGGCGGGCCTTGAGTACCTTCTCCGCCGTCAGGCTGTCCGCGGACAGCGCCACCGGTCCGGGCGGGATGATCGAGCCCCGCGGCGGCGGCGGTGGCCGGTGCGCGGGTAGTTCGATGTCGCCGGTGGCCTGGCGCTCGTCGTAGATCCGGAACGGATTCTCCTCGCCCTCGGGCTCGGCCCGCTCAGGCAGGGCCCGCCCGGCATTGCCCGGGCCCAACTTGGCCGCGCCGGCCAGGCCCGCACCCGAACCCGGGGCCGGGAACCCGTCGAACTTGCGGGCGGGCGGATCGGGCAGTCCGCCGCCGAGCGAACCAGGAGGGAACGGCGACTCTTCGGGCGCGCTCGGGCGCAGCGCGTCCAGGTCCAGGTCCAGCAGTGCCTTGCGGGCCATGTCGGCGCCGCTGGGCATGGCGGTGGCGTCCGGGGCCGGGTCGCTCTTGTACTCCCGCTCCGAGAGCCCGAGCTGGGCGTAGATCCACCCGCTGTCCTCGCGGTCCTCGGTGTCGGTGTCGGTGTCGGCGCCGGTGTCGGTCGGGGCAAAGCGTGCCGTGGTGACCGGCGGCGCGGCAGCCGTCGGCCCCCCCGCAGGTGCACCCGCGGTCGCGGCAGCGTCACGCGCTGTGTTCTCGCCCGGTGTCGCCATCGCCGTCCCGTCCTCCATCTGCGCAGATCGCCCGCGCCCAAGCCTGTCCTGCCCGAGAGCATGATCCCACGTCAGGGGAACATCCGCCGGGTTCCTGGGACGGCTCGTGGCGGAGAGCGCCGTCGCGAGGCATCGCGGACCCCGCCCGCGGTGAGCGCGGACGGCGGACAGACCCCCGCGAAAACGGCAACTCGGGTGCCGGTGTCGCCGGTGTTGACGGCCGCCCGGGGGAGAATCCCGCTCAGGAGAGAATGAGCCATGCCCGATACGCCGTTGCGCTCACCGCTACCTCCCGACCTTGCCGCTCGCCTGCAGCGCGACACCCACGGCCGGTTTCCGGTGATCGCCCAGCAATGGGACACCGGCGAGGTGCTCATGCTCGCGTGGATGGACGACGAGGCGCTGCACCGCACGCTCAGCAGTGGGCGGGTGACGTACTTCAGCCGCAGTCGGGGCGAGTACTGGGTCAAGGGGGAGACCTCCGGACACCGCCAGTGGGTGCGTGAGGTCCGCCTCGACTGCGACGACGACACCGTCTTGATCTCCGTCGACCAGGAAGGACCGGCCTGTCACACCGGCAGGCGCAGCTGCTTTCATCAACCGGTGCCCGCGACCGTGGTGGCGGCGGCCGACCGCCCGTCGGCTGCCGAGCGCGGTTCATGAGCAGCGGGCGAATCGTTCCGGACCTGGAGTCCTTCCGGGAGCAGGCCAAGACGCGCACGGTGATCCCGGTGCACCGCCGCCTGCTCGCGGACGGCGAAACCCCGGTCGGTCTCTACCGCAAGCTCGCCGGCGAACGCCCGGGCACCTTCCTGCTCGAATCCGCAGAGCACGGCAGGGTGTGGGGCAGGTACTCCTTCATCGGAGTGCGAGCTCCCGCGATGCTCACCGAATCCGGCGGCGAGGCGGTGTGGGTCGGTACGCCGCCGGTCGGCGTGCCGACCGGCGGGGACCCGCTGCGCGCGTTGCGCGAGACCGTCGAGGCGTTGCGCACCCCGGCCGCCGAAGGTCTGGGCCTTCCCCCGCTGACGGGCGGGCTGGTGGGCTTCATCGGCTATGACGCGGTCCGGCGCCTGGAGCGGTTGCCGTCCAAGGCGCTCGACGATCTGGCGTTGCCCGAGCTCGCCATGCTGCTCGCGACCGACCTGGCGGTCCTCGATCATGAGGACGGATCGGTGACGCTGATCGCCAATGCCGTCAATTGGGACGGCAGCGACCACGGGGTCGATGCCGCCTACCACTCCGCGTGCGAGCGGATCGCGCGGATGACGGCGGATCTGTCCGCGCCCGGCGTCGGCGCGCCCTGCGTGTATGAAGGCGACGCCGAGCTCACGTTCGACTCTGGCATGACCCGCGAGGGCTACCTGGCCGCAGTGGCGAGCGCTGTCGAGGAGATCCACGCCGGCGAGGCCTTCCAGATCGTGGTCAGCCAGCGATTCTCCCGCCCGACCTCGGCCAGTGCGTTGGACATCTACCGCGTCCTGCGCTTGTCGAATCCGAGCCCCTACCTGTACCTGGTGCGGATCCCTGGGCTGCAGGCACCAACAGATTCTGACGGTGCGACACAATCTGGCTTCGACATCATCGGTTCCAGCCCGGAGGCACTGGTCAAGGTGCATGCGGGCCGCGCCATGCTGCACCCGATTGCCGGCAGCCGCCCGCGCGGGCAGACCCCCGAGCAGGACGCGGAACTCGCGGCCGAGCTGCTGGCGGATCCGAAGGAGCGCGCCGAGCATCTGATGCTGGTCGACCTGGGACGCAACGACCTGGGCCGGGTCTGCGCGGCGGGCAGCGTTGAGGTCGCCGACTTCATGTCGGTCGAGCGCTACTCCCACATCATGCACATCGTCTCGACGGTGGTGGGCGCCCTGGCACCGGGCCACACCGCCTTCGACGCCCTGGCCGCCTGCTTCCCTGCCGGGACGTTGTCCGGCGCCCCGAAACCGCGCGCGATGGAGATCATCGAGGAACTCGAACCGACGCGCCGTGGGCTCTACGGGGGCGTGGTCGGTTATCTGGACTTCGCCGGAGACCTCGACACCGCGATCGCGATCCGGACCGCGCTGTTGCGCGATGGGGTGGCCCATGTGCAGGCCGGTGCGGGCATCGTCGCCGACTCCGACCCCCAGACCGAGGACACCGAATGCCGAAATAAGGCGGCGGCGGTACTGCGGGCGATCGCGATCGCGGAGACCCTGCGGCCGATCGACGACGTCGAGTCGGTCGCCATGTCCCTGCGGCCGATCGACGACGGCCAATGACCACCACGCGCCGAGATCCGCTGATCGCCCTGCTCCTGCTCCTGGCGGGGGTGGGGACCTCGACCTTCGCGGCGAGCCGGGACTGGGCCGACGGTCAGGCCGTGCAGGGAGAGCTGCGGGTCCCGTTGGAGGTGAGCGGCGGTGCGCTGGCCCCGGCAGTACCCACGCTGGCCCTGGCAGCGCTGGCGGCCTTGCTGGTGTTGGTGGCCGCCGGCGGCTTACTGCGGCGGATCAGCGGGGCCTTGATAGCGGTGTGCGGCCTCGGGGCCGCCGCGGTCGCGGCCCGCAACGCGCAGCCGGGTGATTCTGCGCTCACCGAGGCGGCCGGCGAGGCTATCGGCACCGGGACTGCCATGGCGCAGGCCGAGCCGACCGGGTGGGGTTGGGTCGCCGTCATCGGGGGGCTGATGATCGCGGGCGCGGGTCTGCTGGCGTTGGTGCGGGGCGGCGGCTGGCCGGGGATGTCTGCCCGTTACGAGGCACCGAGTGCGACGCCGAGCGGCGCCGACGCCGCGGCGGTCCGCGAACGTACCCCGGCCCCGGATACGGCACTGGAGACCTGGCGTGCGCTCGACCGCGGTGAGGACCCCACCGCCGCGCCTTGAGCCCGGGCGCGGTGCGGGCTGTTCTCGCCGCTGGGCACACAACCCCACCGCCGCGCAGTGAACCCGGGCACAGGCCCGGGCCGGCACCGGTAAGCAGGTAAGGACGCTCAGCGCAGCGGCGCCCGTGCTCAGAGGGCATCCAGGCCACCCCCGAGGCTTGTGCCGGACCACCATGTGACCGGGACTACTCTTGCTCGCAGTGCTGTGACTCACCGGTAAACCTGCCTGTGCCGCAGCGCGCGAAGAGGGGGTCCCGGGTGTCCGTGCTCGACGACATCCTCATCGGCGTGCGTGCCGACCTCGCGCAGCGCCAGGAGAGCGTCCCGCTCGATGCACTCAAGGAACGCGCCTCCCGGATGCCCGAACCGCGAGACGCCCTGGGGGCGCTGCGGGCGCCCGGCGTCGCCGTCATTGCCGAGGTCAAGCGCTCCAGCCCGTCCAAGGGTGCCCTCGCCGCGATCGCCGACCCGGCCGCCCTCGCCCAGGACTACGCGGCCGGCGGGGCCGCGCTGATCAGCGTCCTGACCGAGAAGCGCCGCTTCGGCGGCGAGCTCTCTGACCTGGCGGCGGTCCGGGACCGGGTCGACGTGCCGATCCTGCGCAAGGACTTCATGTTCAGCGGCTACCAGCTGTGGGAGGCGCGCGCCTATGGTGCCGACGTCATCCTGCTCATTGTCGCGGCGCTGGAGCAGAGCGCGCTGGTGTCACTGATCGAACGCACCCAGTCCCTCGGGATGATGGCGCTGGTCGAGGTGCACACCGCGGAGGAGGCCCGCCGCGCCGTCGACGCCGGTGCGCAGGTCGTCGGCGTCAACGCCCGCTGCCTGAAGACGCTGGAGGTGAGCCGGGACACGTTCTCCGAGATCGCGCCGCTGTTGCCCGAGGGCGTCATCCGGATCGCGGAGTCGGGGGTGCGCGGCCCACACGACGTCATCTCCTACGGTCGCCAGGGGGCGCACGCGGTGCTGGTGGGGGAGTCCCTGGTGACGGGGGCCAACCCGCGCAGCGCGGTCGCCGACCTCGTCGCTGCCGGGGCGCACCCGGCAATGGCCAAGCACAAGTCCTGTGGCTAGGTCCGCGTCCCTGCCCGACGAGCGCGGTCGCTTCGGTGAGTACGGCGGGCGCTACGTGCCCGAGGCGCTGATGGCGGCCCTCGATCAGATCACGACCGAGTTCGCGGCGGCTCAGGCTGACCCGGCTTTCCGGGCCGAGTTGGCCGCACTGCTGAGCAGCTACACGGGTCGGCCCTCACCGATCACCGAGGTGCCGCGTTTCGCCGCGCACGCGGGTGACGCACGGCTGTTCCTCAAGCGCGAGGACCTCAATCACACCGGCTCCCACAAGATCAACAATGTGCTGGGCCAGGCCCTGCTCACCAAGCGGATGGGCAAGAAGAGGGTCATCGCGGAGACCGGCGCCGGCCAGCACGGCGTGGCCACCGCCACTGCGGCGGCCCTGATGGGCCTGGACTGCGTGATCTACATGGGCGAGGAGGACACCCGGCGCCAGGCCCTCAACGTCGCCCGGATGCGACTGCTCGGCGCCGAGGTCGTCGCGGTCAGCACCGGAAGCCGCACGCTCAAGGACGCGATCAACGAGGCGATGCGCGACTGGGTGGCCAGCGTGGACGACACCCACTACGTGTTCGGCACCGTCGCCGGTCCGCACCCGTTTCCCTACCTGGTCCGCGAGTTCCACCGCGTCATCGGGCAGGAGGCCCGTGCGCAGATGCTCGAGCGCACCGGAGCGTTGCCGGATGCGGTCTGTGCCTGCGTCGGGGGCGGCTCCAACGCCATCGGCATCTTCTACGACTTCATCCCGGACTCGGGCGTGCGCCTCTACGGCTTCGAGGCGGCGGGCGACGGCGTCGAGACCGGACGGCACGCGGCGACGATCACCGCCGGCACGCCCGGCGTGCTGCACGGCTCGAAGTCCTATCTGCTCCAGGACGACGAGGGCCAGACCTTGGACTCGCATTCGATCTCTGCCGGCCTGGACTACCCCGGGGTCGGGCCCGAGCACGCCTGGCTCGCCGACACCGGACGGGCTACCTACCGCCCGATCACTGACGCCGCGGCGATGGAGGCGTTCAAGCTGCTGTGCCGCACCGAGGGCATCATCCCGGCGATCGAGAGCTCTCACGCCCTGGCGGGCGCACTCCAGGTGGGCAAGGACCTCGGCCCGGACGCGAGCGTGCTGATCAACCTCTCCGGACGCGGCGACAAGGACGTCGACACCGCCGCCGCCTGGTTCGGCCTGACGTGAGCGCCACCTCGACTTCCCGCCCCTTCCACCCCTTCCACCCCTTCCGCCCCTTCCACCCCTTCCGCCCCAGACCGTTTCGGGCCGTCATCCGCTCAGCACGCCTATCAGCCCGCCCGCGGGCTGATAGGCGTAGCGAAGTGACGACAGGCGGGGGCCCGCGGTTTGTCAGGCGACCGAGGAGCAGCGGGAGCGCCGCGCGGTGAGTGCCGTCACGCAGGCCTTCGCCACGGCCAAGGCGCAGAACCGCGCCGTCCTGGTCGGCTATCTGCCGGCCGGCTTCCCCAGCCGCGAGGGCGCAATCGAGGCGCTGACCGCGATGGTGCGCGCCGGGGTCGACATCGTGGAGGTCGGACTGCCCTACAGCGACCCGGTCCTGGACGGCCCCACGATCCAGGCCGCCGCCGACATCGCCCTACGGGGCGGCACCCGGATCGCCGACGTGCTGTCCACCGTCGAGGCCGTCGCCGCCACCGGAGCCGCCACCGTCGTCATGACGTACTGGAACCCGGTGCTTCGCTACGGGGTCGAGCGCTTCGCGCGCGACCTGGTCGCCGCCGGGGGCGCCGGCCTCATCACCCCCGACCTGACCCCGGATTCCGGGGCTGACTGGATCGCCGTCTCCGACGCCCACGACCTGGACCGGATCTTCCTCCTCGCCCCCTCTAGTTCCCCCCAGCGCATCGCGATGACCGCCGCGGCCTGTCGCGGTTTCGTCTACGCCACGGCGGTGATGGGGGTGACGGGTGCCCGCGCGCAGTCCTCGCTCGCCGCGCCCCCATTGGTCGCGCGGCTGCGCGCCGCCACCAGCCTGCCGATCGGGGTCGGACTTGGCGTCTCCCACGGCGAGCAGGCCGCCGAGGTGGCCGGCTTCGCCGACGCCGTCATCGTCGGGTCCGCCTTCGTGCGCCCTCTGCTCGACGCCCCGGACCTCGCTGCCGGCGTCGCCGCCTGCGCCGGTCTCGCCGCCGACTTGGCCGCCGGGGTGCGCCGCCACGGAGCTCAGCGGTAGCCGCGCCGCGTGCATCATCTGATGCCGGATGGTCGCCCGCGGCTGAGATTTCCGCTCTACAGGTACCCGCCGCCGAAGCTGATCGCTGCTTCTGGCCGCCCTTCTGACGCACGATCAAATCCGGACGTACCCGGGCGAGCCGCCCGTGGTTTGGGCGGGCAAGATGATGGGCTTGGACGGTGCGCAGATGTTGGGCATCGCTTCGCCGCCGCTCCGATGCTGGGCACGGTCATGGGTGTGCGCACCCGACCCGGTCGTTCCCGGTGCTGATGATCGCGATATTCGCGATGTACCTGGTTCTGGTCCTCGTCGTGTTGGCCACCTACCTGCAGGCCCGAGCCCTGGTCTCGGCCTGCACTCGCGCGGGGACGGACTCCGCGATCTGCACCCGCAGGATCCGTCCCTGGTGGGCGCAGGAGACACTCTTCCTCGATGACAAGCTGATGGTGGCCGGCGTCGCGTTGGGGATCGCGGTGGCCGCCGGGCTCTGGATCCACGGCTGTGCGCTCAAGTCCTGGCAGACCGGCAGGCCGCGCGGGGTGGCGGTGGCGCTGGTGCCCGGACCGGACGCCGACCCGGTTCCCGACGAGGCCCTCGCGGTGCTCGCCCGGGTCCGCCGCAACGTAGCGGCGATGCCGCTGGTCGGTACGTCCCTGCTGCCTGGGGCCGGCGACTCCCAGGCCTTCCCCGAGGCCGTGGCGGCTGCCTATGGCCGAGGGGCGGGGGCGGCCGCGGCGGCGGCCTTCGCGGCCTTGCGGCGACGTCCTTATCGGGTGTGGATCACGGTGCACCCGCAGGACGAGGAGCAGCGCAAGGGGCTGTCCATAGCCGTCATCGATCCGCGCGGCCGCGACCGTACCGAGACGTTGATCTGGGACGAGGACTGGCATCGGGTCTCGCGCCGCGCCGCGCACTTCGTCGCGGCGTTCGTGATGCCCCGGATGCACCAGTGCCGCGCGGCCCCGTGGACGCCCTGGTACGGCCACGTTCTCAATCCGTTCCTGGTCGATCATGTACTGGAGGCCAAGCGCTTCACCGGCGAGGGCCGTCACGAGGAGGCACTCGAGAGCTACGACCGCGCGATCCACCTCGACCCGCTCAATCCGTACCTGCGGCTGGAGCGGGCCCAGACCCTCGATGTCCTGGGGCTCTTCCTCGACGCGCTCCTCGGCTATCTCGATGCGCGCCGGCTCGCACAGCAGCCCGCCGATTCCGGCCCGGAGTCCGCCGATTCCGACCCGGAGTCCGCCGATTCCGGCCCGCAGTCCGCCGATTCCGGCCCGGAGTCCGCCGATTCCGACCCGGAGTCCGCCGATTCCGGCCCGCAGTCCGCCGATTCCGACCCGCAGTCCGCCGATTCCGACCCGCAGTCCGCCGATTCCGACCCGCAGTCCGCCGATTCCGGCCCGCAGTCCGGTGGCGGAGGCGAGCGCACGCCGCTGCCCGATGCGCGTAAGGCTGCGGACTACGCCCAGTACCGCGCCGTCTGCACCCTGGCCTCCAGCGAGTTGCTGGCCGAGCAATGGTTCCGTCATGCCAAGGCGGCGCGCGATCCGGACGGCACCGACGAGCAACCGCGGCGTCAGGAGACCGCGATGGCGGCGCTGGATTCGTTGCGCCGGTACCTGCGCAACGACGCAATAGACATGCTGAAGGTCCATGGTGTGGCGTTGGCGGAGGTGAACATCGCGGCCTTGGAGTCCGAGCAGGAAGGCCTTCGGCGGATCTTCCACTTCGCTGCGCTGCGCGAAAGTCAGGAGCTGGCGGCGCGCTATCGCGCGCTGAGCCCCCGCGAGCGGCGGTCCGCACCGATGCCGGCCGCCCTGGTCCGCAGTCTGACCGTCTGGGCATCGCTGATGTCCCTGCGGGTGGATCACGAGCACCTGACGATCGGTGAGAAGCGGGAGGCGGTGGGCCGCTGGCTCACCACTGTGTGCGGTGATCCGGGCGTCACCGCACCTGAACAGGTCTGCAGCTTCATCGACGATGGGGTGTCGTGCGCCCGACCCGACCGGGACCCGGTCATGCACGAGCTGACTCGGTACTGGTGCGAGGACAATGTGCGCCGGTGGCCGCTGAACCCCCAAGGGCTCACTGCGGCGATCACCGATTCGATCGGCAAGGACCGGTCTGGGTGGGGCTGGCACGAGCACTACAACGCGGCGTGTGTGTCCGCGGTGGGCCTGCTGACCGCGCCGATCGCGGCCGTGATCAACGATGCGCCGGGGCGCGGCGAAGCTCACCGGCGCCACGCGGAACTGCGTGACTACGCGATCACACGGCTTACCGAGGCGTTGCGCGGGGCGGACAGCCAGTTCGTCGCGGGCCACTACAGCTGGCTGCGCCGAGGCGACCGCGACCTCAACCAACTGCGGTCCTCGCAGGCCTACGTCGATCTGATGCGGCGGTACCTACCGGGCCAACCGGTCCAGGCGGTTCCGGCGAACATCACCTACCTCACGCACTCGGAACACGTGCACGACCTGGCCCGTGGCTACTGCCTCATCCGCGAGGGCTACTGGCGCGCTCGCGCGCAAGAAGTGGGCGCCGCCACCGCGCTTGAGCCGGAGGTGCTGGTGGCGGAATGGGAGTGGTGGAACCGGCTCGGGGAGTACTGCCGGGACTGGAAGGATTTCCGAACCCGCCTGGAGCTCATTCGCGCCGGGCGGGGCCTGCGCCGGGCTCACGGCGGCGCGCTCACCGGCTGGCCGTATCTTGCCGGGACGATGCCCAGCGTCGGGCGGCTTGCGCGGACCAAGAAGGGCGAGTTGATCGGAAGCGACGTCGGTGCGGAGATAGACCGGGCCGCCAAGCTCGAGGCCCGGTCCAAGGACCTGTTCGACCGCCGACGTGACCAGCTGACCCAGCTGGGACGACTGCTGAACTGGGAGACGACCCTGCCCGGTCGCGAGAAGTTCGAAGCACCGCTGGGCCTGACGTCGACCCCCGGCCGGCTGGCGGCCCAGTGGAGCGCGGTGGCCCGTGCCTTGACCATCGACCCCGATGTCGACGAAGGCACACTTCCAACCTGGGACGGTGTCTGGTTCTCCCGTGTCGCGCCGACCCCGGCGAACCCGATTCCGGCACAGGGCAAGGTTGTGGCGCCGGGCCCTGCGTAGGGTGGCCTTCCCATGACACTTGCCGCCATCCCCAGCCCGAGCCAGGGCGTGTGGCATCTGGGCCCGTTCCCGCTTCGCGGTTACGCCCTGTGCATCCTGCTCGGGATCGTCATTGCCATCTGGCTGGGGGAGCGGCGCCTCGTCGCCCGGGGGGGGCCTAAGGGGGCGGTCGGCGACATCGCGATCTGGGCGGTGCCGATGGGCATCGCCGGTGGCCGGCTCTACCACGTGATCACCACGCCCGGGCCGTACTTCGGCGAGGGCGGGGACCCGATTGAGGCGTTGTATGTCTGGGAGGGTGGCCTGGGGATTTGGGGCGCGATCGCGCTCGGCGCCGTGGGCGCGTGGATCGGTGCGCGCAAGGCGGGCCTGCGGCTGCCGCTGGTGCTGGACGCGCTGGCGCCGGGCGTCGCCCTGGCCCAGGCGGTGGGGCGCTGGGGTAACTGGTTCAACCAGGAGCTCTACGGGCGGCCCACGGACCTGCCCTGGGCTCTGGAGATCGACCCCGACGAGCGCCCGGTCGCGACCGCGGATCTGGACACCTACCACCCGACCTTCCTCTACGAATCCCTGTGGTGCCTGGGCGTCGCGGCGCTGGTCATCTGGGCCGACCGGCGATTCAACCTCGGCCGCGGACAGGCCTTCGCGCTCTACGTCGCCGCCTATTGCACCGGGCGGTTGTGGATCGAGGCCCTGCGCGTGGACACGGCCGAACAGATCCTGGGCCTGCGGCTGAACATCTTCACCGCCGCGGCGCTGCTGCTGGGCGCGGTGGGCTACCTCCTCTACGCCCGGGCACACGGCTTCACCCGCGAAGAGACCCCTGACAAGGCTGGGAGTTCGCCGTCCGCTGCGCCGAGCGGTCCGGTGCCAGAGCAGGACTGAGCGGGCCCGCGCTCCGCGAGGGAACTACGCGTAGGGGCATCGGGCGAGCCTGCGATAGTCTGATCGTCCACCGCCGCTGGGCCAGTGCAGTCCCACACGCGCGCCCCGTCCACAGCGCCCTGGCGCCCCTCGGACCCATGAGGACACCAGCATCGCTGGGCAGCACGACGACAGGATGGCTATGCCTGCCGCCACACCCGGATTTCGGCGCCCGCCCGCCCAGGGCCTCTACGACCCCCGCCACGAGCACGACGCCTGCGGCGTCGCGTTCGTCGCGACCCTGAGCGGGATCGCCTCCTACGACATCGTGGGCAAGGCCCTGGTGGCCCTGCGCAACCTCGAGCACCGGGGCGCGGCCGGATCGGACCCCGATTCCGGGGACGGCGCGGGGATCCTCACCCAGGTCCCGGATGCGTTCCTGCGCGCGGTCGTGGATTTCGAGCTGCCGGCGGCCGGGCGCTACGCCGTCGGGACCGCGTTCCTGCCCGCGGATCCCGCCGCCCGCGGCGCCCTGGTGGCCCAGATCGAGCAGCTCGCCGCGAGCGAGGGGCTCACCGTCCTGGGTTGGCGTGACGTGCCGTTCACCCCGAACCTGCTCGGGGACGCCTCGGGGGCGACGGTGCCGTTCTTTGCCCAGCTCTTCGTCGCGCCCGCCGGTGGTGCGCTGGCCAAGGCCTACGGCAATGACCCGATGGCCCTGGAGCGGCAGGCGTTCGTCCTGCGCAAGCGCATCGAGCGTGAGGTCGATGTCTACTTTCCGTCGCTCAGCTCGCGGACTCTGGTCTACAAGGGCATGCTCACCACCGGTCAGCTCGAGCCGTTCTTCCCTGACCTGTCCGACCGGCGCTTCGCCAGCGCCGTCGCCCTCGTGCACTCGCGTTTCTCCACCAACACCTTCCCTTCCTGGGAGCTCTCGCACCCCTACCGGTACATCGCACACAACGGCGAGATCAACACCGTGATGGGGAACCGCAACTGGATGCGGGCGCGCGAATCTCAGATCGTCACCGAGGCGATCCCCGGCAACCTGGACCGGATCTTCCCGGTGTGCACCCCTGGCGGTTCGGATTCCGCGAGTTTTGACGAGGTTCTCGAGCTGTTGCACCTGGGCGGGCGCTCGCTGCCGCATGCGGTGCTGATGATGATCCCGGAGGCGTGGGAGAACAACGCCGACATGGACCCGGCGCGGCGGGCCTTCTACGAGTTCCATTCCACGTTGATCGAGGCATGGGACGGCCCAGCGTGTGTCACCTTCACCGACGGTGAGGTGGTGGGCGCGGTGCTGGACCGCAACGGGCTGCGGCCCTCCCGTTACTGGGTGACTGACGACGGCATTGTCGTCCTCGCCAGCGAGGTCGGCGTGCTCGATGTCGACCCCGCGACGGTCGTGCGCAAGGGCCGGCTGCAGCCCGGGCGGATGTTCCTCGTCGACACCGTCGCCGGGCGTATCGTCGAGGACTCCGAGATCAAGGCCTCCCTGGCCGCTGCCGCGCCCTATGACGAGTGGTTGCACGCCGGGCTGATCCGCCTGGAGGCGTTGCCCGAGCGCGAGCACATCGTCTACACCCACTCGTCGGTGACGCGGCGTCAGCAAACCTTCGGCTATACCGAGGAGGAGCTGCGCATCCTGCTCGTGCCGATGGCGCGCGCCGGCGCGGAGCCGATCGGCTCGATGGGAACCGACACCCCGATAGCGGTGCTCTCCGCTCGCCCGCGACTGCTCTTCGACTACTTCACTCAGCTCTTCGCGCAGGTCACCAACCCACCGCTGGACGCGATCCGCGAGGAGTTGGTGACCTCGCTGTCGACCTCGATCGGTCCCGAGGTCAACCTGCTCGACTCCTCCCCGGGGCACTGCCGTCAGGTTGTGCTGCCGTTCCCGGTGATCGACAACGACGAGCTGGCCAAGATCGTGCACATCAACGCCGATGGCGATAACCCGGGCCTGAAGGCCGTGCACGTCTCCGGACGCTACGACGTCGACGGCGGGGGCGCCGCACTCACCGCCCGCCTGGACGCGATCTGCGCCGAGGTGAGCGAGGCGATCGCCGACGGCGCGCGCATCATCGTGCTCTCGGACCGGCATTCGAACGCCGAACTTGCCCCGATCCCGTCCCTGTTGCTCACCGGAGCGGTGCATCACCACCTGATCCGGGCGCGGACCCGGACCCAGGTCGGCCTGGTCGTCGAGGCCGGGGATGTGCGCGAGGTGCACCATGTCGCGCTGTTGGTCGGGTTCGGGGCCTCCGCGGTGAACCCGTATCTGGCCATGGAGTCGGTCGAAGACCTCGCCAATGCCGAGGTGCTGCTCGCCGGCGTCGAGCCGGAGAAGGCGGTGCGCAACCTGGTCAAGGCGCTCGGCAAGGGCGTGCTCAAGGTGATGTCGAAGATGGGTGTGTCGACCGTCGGGTCTTACCACGGCGCGCAGATCTTTGAGGCCATCGGGCTCTCGCAGGAACTCGTCGACAGCTACTTCACCGGATGCACCTCGCAACTCGGCGGCATCGGAATCGATGTCGTCGCCGAGGAGGTCCGACGCCGGCACCGGGTCGCCTACCCCGTCAACGGGATCTCCACCGCGCACCGCACCCTGCAGATCGGTGGGGAGTACCAGTGGCGCCGCGAGGGCGAGCCGCACCTGTTCGACCCGGACACCGTCTTCCGCCTGCAGCACTCCACCCGGGCCCGGCGCTATGACATCTTCAAGCAGTACACCGAGCGCGTCGATGACCAGGCCAAGCGCCTGATGACGCTGCGCGGGCTGTTCTCGCTACGCGAGAGCGTGCGCCCACCGGTCCCGATCGACGAGGTAGAGCCGGTCAGCGAGATCGTCAAGCGCTTCAACACCGGGGCGATGAGCTACGGCTCGATCTCCGCCGAGGCCCACGAGACCCTCGCGATCGCGATGAACCGCCTCGGCGGGCGCTCCAACACCGGGGAGGGCGGCGAGGACTCCGAGCGCCTGCACGACCCCGAGCGACGCAGTGCCGTCAAGCAGGTCGCCTCGGGCCGGTTCGGCGTCACGGCCGAATACCTGACGAACTCCGACGACATTCAGATCAAGATGGCCCAGGGCGCCAAGCCCGGCGAGGGTGGGCAACTGCCCGGCAACAAGGTCTACCCGTGGATCGCCAAGACCCGGCACTCCACCCCCGGCGTCGGGCTGATCTCCCCGCCGCCGCACCACGACATCTACTCGATCGAGGACCTCGCCCAGCTCATCCACGACCTGAAGAACGCGAACCCGGCCGCGCGCATCCACGTGAAGCTGGTGGCCGAGGTCGGGGTCGGCACCGTGGCCGCGGGAGTGTCCAAGGCGCACGCGGACGTGGTGTTGATCTCCGGGCACGACGGCGGCACCGGAGCCTCCCCGCTGACCTCGCTCAAGCACGCGGGCGCGCCGTGGGAGCTCGGCCTGGCCGAGACCCAGCAGACCCTGCTGCTCAACGGGTTGCGGGACCGCATCGTCGTGCAGACCGACGGTCAGCTCAAGACCGGCCGGGACGTGGTGATCGCCGCGCTGCTCGGTGCGGAGGAGTACGGGTTCGCCTCCGCTCCGCTGGTGGTCTCCGGCTGCATCATGATGCGGGTGTGCCACCTGGACACCTGTCCGGTCGGCATCGCGACGCAGAACCCGGTGCTTCGCGAGCGCTACACCGGTCAGGCCGATTTCGTCGTGACCTTCTTCGAGTACGTCGCCACCGAGGTCCGTGAGTACCTGGCCGCGTTGGGTTTTCGCAGCCTGAACGAGGCGATCGGGCACGCAGAGATCCTCGACACCTCGGCCGCGGTGGACCACTGGAAGGCCTCCGGGCTGGACCTGGGCCCGATCCTGCATGTGCCCGACCTGCCTGGCGGCGCGGTGCGGTACTGCGTCACCACCCAGGACCACGGTCTGGACAAGGCGCTGGACAATCAGCTGATCCAGCTCTGCGCCGACGCCCTGTCCCATGGTTCCCCGGTCCGCGCTCAGCTGCCGATCCGCAACGTCAACCGGACGGTCGGCACGATGCTCGGGCACGAACTGACAAAGCGTCACGGCGGCGCGGGTCTGCCCGATGGAACCATCGACATCACCTTCACCGGCTCGGCGGGGCAGTCCTTCGGCGCGTTCGTGCCCCGCGGGATCACGCTGCGGTTGGAGGGGGACTCGAACGACTACGTCGGCAAGGGCCTGTCCGGTGGCCGGATCGTCATCCGCCCGGATCGCGCGGCGCCCTTCGTGGCCGAGAACAATGTGATCGCCGGAAACACGATCGCCTACGGCGCCACGGGCGGCGAGATCTTCCTGCGCGGAAAAGTCGGGGAACGCTTCTGCGTGCGCAACTCCGGCGTCACGGCCGTGGTGGAGGGCGTGGGCGATCACGCGTGCGAGTACATGACCGGCGGCACCGTGGTGATCCTGGGCTCCACCGGCCGCAACGTCGGCGCCGGGATGTCCGGGGGCACCGCCTATGTGCTGGACCTGGACCGCTCCGACGTCAACCCCGACATGGTCGACCTCCTCAACGTCGATTCTTCCGACGGTGAGTTACTGCGCGCCATCGTCGTGCGGCACGGCGAGGAGACCGGTTCCACCGTGGCAACCGCGCTGCTGGCGGATTGGCCGGCGGCGCTGACGCGCTTCGCCAAGGTGATGCCGCGTGACTACGCGCGGGTCCTCGCCGCACAGGCCAAGGCCCTCGCGCAAGGACTGTCCGAGGCCGAGACCGTCAAGATGATGATGGAGGCCTGAGCAGTGAGGGCGGACTCAGATGGCTGATCCCCGTGGTTTCCTGAAGAACGACCGCGAGGTCGCTCAACGGCGTCCGGTTGACGTGCGCCTGAGCGACTGGAAAGAGGTCTACCCGGACGACGGACTGGGTAAGGCTTTGCTGCCGATCATCACCGAGCAGGCCGGGCGCTGCATGGACTGCGGGATCCCGTTCTGTCACTCCGGCTGCCCGCTGGGCAACCTCATCCCGGAGTGGAACGACCTGGTGTGGCGCGATGACTGGGCCGAGGCGATCGAACGGCTGCACGCGACCAACAACTTCCCGGAGTTCACCGGGCGGCTGTGCCCGGCGCCGTGTGAGCCGGCGTGCGTGCTCGGCATCAACGCCGAGCCGGTGACCATCAAGAACGTCGAGGTCTCGATCATCGACCGGGCCTTCTCCGACGGTCTGGTCACGCCTCAACCGCCCGACCGCCAGTCCGGCAAGACCATCGCGGTGATCGGCTCCGGACCGGCCGGGCTCGCCGCCGCTCAGCAGCTCACCCGCGTCGGGCACACGGTCGCGGTCTACGAGCGCGCCGACCGGATCGGGGGCTTGCTGCGCTACGGCATCCCCGAGTTCAAGATGGAGAAGCGCTACCTGGACCGCCGGCTGCGCCAGATGAAGGCCGAGGGCACGAAGTTCCGTCCGGGGGTCGAGGTCGGGGTGGACATCACCGCTGCTGCACTGCGGGACCGCTACGACGCGATCGTGCTCGCGATGGGCGCCACCGACGCGCGCGAACTGCCCGTCCCCGGGCGCGAGCTGGCGGGGATTCACCAGGCCATGGAGTACCTGCCCTGGGGCAACAAGGTGTGCGAGGGGGACCTGGCCGAGGCACCGATCACCGCGGCCGGCAAGCACGTGGTGATCATCGGCGGCGGCGACACCGGCGCGGACTGCCTGGGCACGGCCCACCGCCAGGGCGCCGCCTCAGTGACTCAGCTGGAGATCATGCCCCAGCCGCCGGACGCGCGCCCCGCCACCCAGCCGTGGCCGACCTACCCGATGATCATGCGCACCGCCTCGGCACACGAGGAGGGTGGCGCGCGGGTCTACGCGGTCTCCACCAAGGAGTTCCTCGGCGACGAGGCAGGCAACGTCCGCGCGCTGGTGCTGGCCGAGGTCACCTTCGCCGGCGGCAGACTGGAGGCCATCGCGGGCACCGAGCGGGAGATCGCGGCGGACATCGTGTTCCTCGCGATGGGATTCGTGGGCCCGGAGAAGGGTCCGCTGCTCACCGACCTCGCCGTCGAGCTCGACGCCCGCGGCAACGTGGCGCGCGATGAGTCCTACGCCAGCAGCGTCCCCGGAGTCTTCGTCGCGGGCGACGCCGGGCGCGGGCAGTCCCTCATCGTCTGGGCGATCGCCGAGGGCCGCGCCTGCGCGGCCGCGGTGGACACGTTCCTGATGGGGGAGTCCTCGCTCCCCAGCCCGATCCCCCCGTCGGCCCGGCCCCTGGTTGTCTGAGCCCGGCGCCGCGCCCGTGCCCGTATGCCAGGGCACGCCCTGCTCATTCATGAGCTGGCGACCGTTTCCGCCCCGGGTTTGTGGTCGCGCGCGTATGAGAGGGCACGCCCTGCTCATTCATGAGCTGGCGACCGAGCTGGGCGGGGGTCGTAGGCTCAGGTCATGCGCCGAGCCAAGATCATCGCGACGTTGGGCCCGGCCACTGACAGCCTCGAGCAGATCTCCGCGCTCGTCGCCGCCGGGATGGACGTGGCGCGGTTGAACCTTAGTCACGGCACCTACGCCGAACATGAGGCCCGCTATGCCCGGGTACGGCAGGCCTCCGACGCGGCCGGGCGCGCGGTCGGAATCCTCGTCGACCTGCAGGGCCCGAAGATCCGCCTGGGCACCTTCGCCGCGGGTCCGGTGCTGCTGGAATCGGGCGCCCCGTTCACGATCACCACCCGCGCGGTCCCCGGGGACGCCGCGATCGCCTCCACCACCTACCCCGGGCTGCCCCGCGACTGCGAGCCGGGGGACCGGATCCTGATCGATGACGGCCGCATCGCGCTCGAGGTCGTCAATGTCGCCGGTACCGAGGTCTATACCCGGGTCATCGACGGCGGGACCCTCAGCAACCACAAGGGCATCAACCTGCCCGGGGTGGCGGTGGGCGTGCCGGCGTTGAGCGAGAAGGACATCGAGGACCTGCGCTGGGCGCTGCACCTGCGGGCGGATCTGATCGCGCTCTCCTTCGTGCGCGACGCCGCCGACGCCGACGCGGTACGGGCGATCATGGCGCAAGAGGGCGTACGGTTGCCGGTGATCGCCAAGGTGGAGAAGCCGCAGGCGGTGGCCAACCTCACCGAGATCGTGGACGCCTTTGACGCCCTGATGGTGGCGCGCGGGGACCTGGGCGTGGAGCTGCCCGCCGAGCAGGTGCCGATGGTCCAGAAGTGGTCGATCCTGGCGGCGCGGATGAAGGCCAAGCCGGTCATCGTCGCCACCCAGATGCTGGATTCGATGATCGAAGACCCCCGCCCGACGCGGGCGGAGACCTCCGACGTGGCCAACGCCATCCTCGACGGGGCGGACGCGGTGATGTTGTCGGGGGAGACGAGTATCGGCGCGCACCCGATCACAGCCGTGCGCACCATGGCCCGGATCGCGGAGACCGTCGAGGGCCAGACGCTGCTGAACCTGACCCCGGCCCTCGGCCCCCCGCAGACCGTCGGCGGAGCGATCGCCCGGGCCGCGGCCGAGGTCGGGGAGGCCGTCGAGGCCAAGTTCCTGGTGGCCTTCACCACCAGCGGCGACACCGCGCGCCGGCTGGCCCGCTACCGCTCGCCGATTCCGATCCTCGCCTTCACCCCGACCCCGGCGGTACGCAACCAGCTGGCCCTGAGCTGGGGGGTGGAGACCTTCCTGGTGGAGGCCGTGCAGCACACCGACGAGATGGTCAAGCAGGTCGACGCGGCGCTGCTGGACCTGGGCCGGGTAGCGATCGGCGACCGGATCGTGATCGTCGCGGGCTCCCCGCCGAACATCCCGGGCAGCACCAACGCGATGCGGGTGCACCGGATGGGTGACGCCGTCGGCCTGATCGTTCCCGCCTACGAGTGACGCCTTCCGGCGACCCCTGATGGCCCGTCATGTATGACTCACCCGTACGGGCTAAGACAACACGGCGATTTCGGGCAGGTCCCCCACGATGGGTTCGCGCGTTGCAAGCGTGCACGCGACCGGGCTTGGTCACGGAGTGTGCGCCGGGCCGCCGGACCTACCGGAGGGCTGCTCCGTGCGACCTACCCGTCATCGCCGAACCCGACCCCGTCAGCGCACCGCTCGCCGCGGCCTGGCCGCCGTCGGCGCCGTCACGGCCGCCGTGCTGGTCGCGGGGCTTGCCGGTACGCCCGGCGCGCTCGCCGACCCGCGCCCCGCCGCCGCCTCCCCAGCAGCACTCTTCGAGGACATGGACTCCGAGACCGACCTCGGGCCCCTGCTCGACTCGGTGGGCCGTAACGTCCGAGCGCTCGGTGCCACCATCGCCGGGATCGGCACCACCGTCGACACCATTGCGGCGGATCTCGCTGACTTCGCGGCCACCCTTCCCGCCCTGCTCTCAGACGTGCGCGAGGACCCGGCCGCCGGCGCGGACACCGTGCAGGCCGCGTTGAGCGAGCAGGCGCTGGATCTGGTCGGCGCCGGGTTGCCTGCGGTACTGGGCCTGGTTGCCCGCTTGACGGCCCCCAGCTGCTACACCCTGGGCGCGGCTGCGGTGGCGTTGCCGGAGGCCACCGAGGTTCTGCCCCTGGACACCGAGCTCTTCGGGCCGCTCGCACCCCTGGTGCAGGAGGCCGACGCCGGGGCCTCCGACGCGCTGATGCAGCTGTACACCGAGGCTTTCGCGACCTTGATCGCCCCGCCCGACCTCCCCGGCGGCGCCGAAGCGCTCGAGCCGTTCGTGACCATTGCCTCCTTGGTGCTGAGCCTGCTGGTCGTGGACGTGGAGACCACCTACTACGCGCCCGATGCCGCCCCCGGGGACGCCCCGCTGGTGCGCAACACGCCGGGGCTGCTGGGCCTGCCGGTGCTCCTGGACGTCGACGGGCGTCTGGGCTACGACATGTGCGCGATCACCAATGCCGACCTGGCGACCGGGGAGATCACCCAGACGATCTCCCGGCTGCCGCTGCGCAAGCAGGCCCTCGAGGTCGACCTCCGGGTGAACTTCCTGCTCGGCTTTCTCAACGCCGGGTACCGGAGCCAGGGCGCCATCGCCCCGACGATCTACGAGACCGTGGTCGCCGACCTCGGAGCCGCGGTCGACACCGCGCTGGTCGAGCCGAGCTCCAAGCTGGTGCAGACCGTCGGGCTCTCGATCGCGGACGCCGATGATCCGGAGGCGGAGCCCCTGGAGATCGCCCTCGCGCTGACGACGCTGGACACACCCACCAGCTATACCTTCACCCGCTCCACCGCAGGCGGTGCGGGCGGCAGCGGCACGCTCGCCACCTACACCGCCGGCGAGCGCGGCGATTCCTTCGGCTACGCCATCTCGCTGCTGGGCTTCAACCTCGGGATCACGAGCACGCCGGCGCCGACCGAGTTGTCGTACTGCACGTCCGGCCGCGGCTTCTGCAGCGATCAGCCAGGGGTCGACAAGGCGATCCAGACGGCGTCGATGCACCTGCATGCCAGCGAGGAGGTCCGGGTGGTGGAAACTCCCCCGATCCCCGCGTTGTGCCTGCTCGGCGGCGTCATCCGGACGGCCTGTGGGTTGGCCGACGTGACCGCGAAGGACCTGGACTTCGGCGCCAAGGTGCCGGCCGCAGCGACAGCGACCGCCCCGGCCACTACGCCGGAGGGCAACGTCTGGGTGGACACCAACGGCCTGCCGGCCTCGGGCAACATTCAGACCGGCGGCATCGTGGCGACGTTGCCGGCGGCCACCGCTGCCACACCGGCATTCCAGGCACAGGACCGCAGGGCGACCTGGACGGGGGTGGGAACCCAGCCCGCGCAGTCCAAGACCGGAACCATCACCTGCCCCACGGGGACTGCGGCGAACGCGACCGCGAGCCTGATCGGGTTCGGGCTCTCCCGGTACTTCTGCTCGTTCCCGCCGGTCAACATCACCTCCGGGTTCGGGGCCTCGATCCCGACGATCAGCCCGACTTCGCCAGGGGCGGCTTCGGTCCTGACCGCCAATCCCCGTACCTGGACGGGAGCGCCGAACGCGCCGACGTTCAGCTACCAGTGGCAGCGGTGCTTGAGCGCGGTGGTGAGCACCTGCACCGACATCGCCGGTGCGAGCGGACCGAGCACGACGTACACCGTGACCCCCGCTGATGCGGGCCATCGCATGCGGGTCAAGGTCACCGGCACGAACCTCGACGGCGTAGGCATCGCCTTCTCCAACCCGACAAATCCGGTGCCGGGGACGATCCCGGTCGTCAGCAGCCTGTCCGCACAGTCAGTACCTGAGGGTGATCTGACGGCGCAGCGGGTCGTGGATCCGGAGCCAGGGACTGACACCGGATCCACTGAGCCGGACCCGGACGCCCTGACCCCGGAGCAGCAGGCGACCCTGGCCGAGGCCGAAGCGGCTGCTGCGCAGGCTGAGGCGATCAAGGAGCAGGCGCAATTCTCCGACGAGGACAAGGTGGCAGAGCCCCCAAGGCGCTGATCCTCACCTGAGCCGATCAGCTCCCCGCGGCCCCGGCCCCCCCCGGCGGGCCGGGGCGCGGGGAGGCCCGGGCGCACCCCCCCCCCCCCCCCGAAGGGGGGTGAGCGCGGGATGTTGGAAA
>JBQTII010000025.1:0-27035 GCA_052388275.1 Sporichthyaceae bacterium
GGGGGGCCGGGGGGGGGGCCCCGGGCGCCTGGGGGGGGCCGGCGGGGGGGGGGCGCCCCCCGGGGGGCGGGGCCCCCCCCCCCGCGCTGCCGCTGCCGCTGCCGGCCGCTGTCGTGGACGTGGCGGCGGTGGCGGCCGCGGTCGGGGCCGGCACCGGCGCCGGTGCGGTGGTCGGGGGGACGGATCTGCCCTACGTGCTGGCGATCGCCTTCGCCGCCGCGGTCCTGGCCCTGCTCGGACGGCGGATGGTCGACTACGCCGTGTACGACCTGACGTCTGCCCGGGCGGTGGTCGAGCCTGCGGCCGGTGGACGAGCGGCGGCGCGCGGCGCACGCCGCGCCGCGGCGCGTGCCGCGCGGCGCAGCGGGGAGGCCGCGGTCATGCTGAACTCGGCGCTGCCGGTGGTGCTCGCGGCCCCCGCCGCCTACGTCCTCGGCCGACTCCTGGTGGGATGAGCATCATGGGTTACCCGCGATGAGTTGGGCCGAGGGCGGAACGGGCTACGGGCGGGCCCGCCGCCGACGCCGCTGGCCGTGGATCCTGCTCGCCGTCACGCTGCTGCTGGTCGTGGTCGGCGACCGAGGCGGGCAGTACGCCATCGAGCGAATCGTGGCCGAGCGCATTCAGGATGAGCTGGCCAGCCCCGAATCACCCATGGTCGACCTCGGCGGATTGCCGATCCTTCCCGAACTGATCAGCGGCGAGCTGAAGTCGGTCGAGATCCGCATCCTCGACGGCGAGGCGGGAACGCTGCGGATCGCGCTGATCGAGGCCGACCTGCGGGGTGTGCGCCAGCAGGACGGCGGGGTGGCGGTGGACAGCGTCGACGGCACGGGCCTGATCACCTACTCGGCGATGTCGGAGGCGGCGTCGCCGCTCAAGGTCGGCTACGGCGGCGACGGCCTCGTCGAGATCCGGGCCGGGATCAGCATCCTGGGGCGCGGCGTGGAGGCGAAGGCTGCCGGGCGCCCGCGCATCGAGGGCAACGTGCTGATCGTGAAGCCGGAGAAGGTGTCCAGCACCGGCGTCGACGACGACACCGCCGCGGCGGCGATTCGCCGGATCCCGGACATCCGCATCCTGCTCCGGGACATCCCCGAGGGACTGACGATCAAGCTGAATCCCACCGAGAACGGGATCGAGTTCACCTTCTCCGGCACGGACGTCTTCCTCGCTCCGGCCTGACATGGAGCCAGGCGCAGGTTCTAAACTCGGCGCCGTGTTCGAGATCCCTGAGAACCTGCATCCCCTGTGCGTGCCCGTGGCGTTCCTGCTCGGAGCGTGGGAGGGGGAGGGGGTCGTCGAGTACCCGACGATCCAGCGCAAGCTCTTCGGTCAGCGCGTGGAGTTCGCCCAGAACGGCAAGCCGTTCCTGCACTACATCTCGCGGACCTGGGAGATCACCCCGGACGGCACCAAGCTCGGGCCGCTGAACATGGAGACCGGGTTCTGGCGTCCGCAGGAGGATCTCTCGGTCGAGGTCCTGCTCTCCCATCCCACGGGTTTCCTCGAGGCCATGACCGGGGAGATCCGCGGGCCGCGGATCGAGATCGCTACGACCAAGGTCGTCAAGGTGGAGGGCGCCAAGGACTACCGCCGGGGGCACCGGATGTACGGCCTGGTCAACGGTGAGCTGATGTGGGTGTACGAGATGGAGGCGATGGGCCAGCCCCTGCTGCCGCACGTTTCTGCCGCGCTTAAACGCGTGAGCTGACGACCGAGCGCAGCGAGGTGAATCAATGAGCGAGCGCAGCGAGCGAATCAACAACGATTGGCGCGAGCTGTTGCGCACCCGGGGTTACCGGCTCACGCCACAACGGGAGCTGGTGCTCGCGGCGGTCAGCGACCTCGGCCACGCCACCCCGGAGCAGGTGTGCGCGCACGTGCAGCAGACCGCCAGCGGGGTCAACATCTCCACCGTCTACCGGACGCTGGAACTGCTGGAGGAGCTCGGCCTGGTCCGGCACGCGCATCTTGGTCACGGCGCGCCCTCCTACCACCCGGCCGGGCACGACGCGCACCTGCACCTGGTGTGCCGGGATTGCGGGACGGTCACGCAGATCGAGGCTGCGACGGCGGCACCGTTGGTGGCGCGGCTGCGCGCCGAGGCCGGTTTCGACGTCGACCTGGAGCACTTCGCGATCTACGGGCGCTGCCGCTCCTGCGCCGCGGCGCTGCCGGGCGAGACCTCAAAGGAGCTCGGCTCCGGGAAGTAGGCGGCCAGGAACTCGGTGATCGCCGCGGTCACCGCCGCGGGGTCCGCGTCGAGCCCGGCGTGATCGTTGAGGCAGAACACCTGCGGGTGTGCGGTGCGGATCGCGCGCAGCCGCCGGCGCAGGCGCGGATCGGCCAGGTCGACGTAGGCGTAGCTCAGCGCGCCGGGGACTGCTTTCGCGCTGAGGAAGGCGTAATTGCCGACCAGTGAGGCGGGGATGGACAGGTCGCTGGGGTGGCGGAAGGTCGAGGCCGAGGTGCGCTCGACGTCGGCGGGGAACTGCGCGGTGAGTTCTGCGACCACGGAGCGCAGCTGGGGGTAGGGCGCATGCAGGAACCGGTGGTTCAGGGTTCGGCCGAAGTGTCTGTTCAGCAGCGCCCGGTTGTTCTTGCCGGCGGCCTCCACCGGGGTGTCCGCCGGGGTCGGCGGGCCGTCGGGCAGCGACTTGGGCGAGGGAAAGAACTTCGCCAGCCCATTGCCGACGAAGAAGTCCTCCGGTGCGCATGGTGCGCCGAAGAACATGTCGTCGTTGAGGTAGAGGTAGTGCTCGGCCAGGCCCGGGATGTGGTGCAGACGCGACTCGATGGCGTGGGAGTTGAAGGTCGGCAGGGCGCCGGCGTCGGCGAAGATCTCGGTGTGGTCGACGATCCGCAGCCGTGGGCCGGCGGTTTCCAGCCAATCGGGAATCTGACGATCAGTCACTACGAATATGCGGCGTACCCACGGCGCGTTGCGCGCCAGAGAGCGCAGCGAGTAGCGCAGTTCCTCGCGGTCGAGGTAGCGCGAGGGATTGGCGGCGAGGGTGCTGTGCTCGGCCGGGTTCGCTTGTGCCCAGGCCGCATCGCGCCGGGCGTGCCAGGCGAGGTCGGCGCCGTTGACCCAGGTGTAGACGACGTCGATGTCGAAGTCGACCGCCAAGGCGTCGTGGCGAATCACGTGGGTACGCGGCGGGGCGCCGGGCAGCAGGGCGCGCAGCTCCCGTAGGACGCCGCGGGGACCTAGCCGACGGGCCACCGCGGCGCCGTGCCGCACGCGCTGCGCGCGACCTGCCGAACCGTCCCCGCCCATGGGCGCCCATCGTAGGCGCGCTCGGGTCTGCGCCGGCGGACGTACGCTGGCCGGATGTCCGTCCTGTCCTCGCCCCTGCTCGCGCTGCCGGGCGCCGTCGCCGCCGACGGGCCGGACGCCGGAGTCCCCGCGCACTACGGCAACCCACTCGGTGAGCAGCAGGCGCTGGCACGAGGCGGCGGCTTCGTCGACCTGTCCCATCGCGGCGTCGTGCGGGTCAGCGGCCCCGACCGGCTCAGCTGGCTGCACTCGCTGACCAGCCAGCACCTGAGCGACCTGCAGGCGGGCGATTGCCGGCAGGCACTCGTGCTCAGCCCGCACGGTCACATCGAGCACGACCTGCACCTCCTCGACGACGGTGCGGCCACCTGGATCACGCTGGAGCCCGGGACCGCCCCCGTCCTGGTCGAGTTCCTGACCAGGATGAAGTTCCTGCTTCGGGTCGAGGTCGAGGACCTCACGCAGGCATGGGCGACGATCTGGATACCGGCCAGGGTCGCCGTCTCCCGGGCGCACCGCCGCTGGACCCCCCCGCAGGCGCCCGAGGCTCTCGGGGAGTTCGCCGGTGATGAGGTGCTGGTGCCCCGCGAGCACCTGGCCGAGGTGGTCGTCGGTCTGGGCACCCCGGCCGGGGTGTGGGCGCATGAGGCCCTGCGCATTGCCGCGCACGTGCCCCGGCTCGGGCATGAGATCGACCACCGGACCATCCCGCACGAGATCGGCCTGCTGGAGCCCGCCGTTCACCTGAACAAGGGGTGCTATCGCGGGCAGGAGACCGTGGCCCGGGTGCACAACCTGGGCCGCCCGCCGCGCCGCTTGGTCTTCCTGCACCTGGACGGCAGCGACAGCGCACTACCCGCCGCCGGCGCCCCGATCACCCTGGCGGACCGCCAGGTCGGCTTCGTCGGCAGCGCCGCCCGCCACCACGACCTCGGCCCCATTGCCCTCGGGGTGATCAAGCGCAACACCGCGCCCGGCGCCCCGCTGCTCGCCGCCGGCATTCCCGCCGTCGCCGAGGTCGTGGTCGACCCTGAGCGACCTGGAACCAACTCGCGTTCAGGTTGAGTATAACCGGTTATACTAATGCCATGAAGGTTGCCGTTTCGCTTCCCGACGAGCTTTTCGCGCAGGCCGACGTGGTCGCGGAACGGCTCGGACTCAATCGATCCCAGCTCTACGCGCAGGCGCTCGAGGAGTTCCTGGCCGGACGTGGCGAGGACCCTGTCACCGTCGGGCTGAACGAACTTGCGCAGTGCGGCGATGCCGGCTCGGGCCGGGCGGCGGGTCGGCGGTTGATCGACGAGGGCGCATGGACGTGGTGAGCCGCGGAGAACTTTGGTGGGTCGATTTCGCCGCTCCAGCCGGCTCCGGACCGGGATACCGCCGACCGGCGCTGGTGGTGTCCTCCGATCGATTCAACCGCTCCCGCATCGCGACGGTCATCGTGGCGGCGGTGACCTCGAACCTGCGCCTCGCGCAGGCGCCAGGCAACGTTTCGTTACCGCACGGCCTGCTGCCCAAGGCGTCCGTCATCAACGTCAGCCAGCTGCTGACTGTCGATCGCACCCTTCTCGACTCTCACATCGCGACCGCACCGCCCGCTTCGGTTCGAGCCGTCGAGGCTGGACTTCGGCTGGTGCTCGGGCTGTGAGAGCGGGATCACAGGCCGAGTGCTACCTCTCCGCTTGCAATAGTTAGCACTCTCGGGCAAGCTCTTGCCATGGCCACTCTTCCGGGCGGTCTTGGGGAATACCTCAAGGAGCAGCGCAAGAACTCCAAGCTGTCGATCCGTCAACTGGCGACGGCAGCGGGAGTCTCGAACCCTTACCTCAGCCAGATCGAGAGGGGCCTGCGCAAACCCTCCGCGGAGATCCTGCAGCAGATCGCCAAGGCGCTGCGGATCTCGGCAGAGCAGCTCTACATGCAAGCGGGGATCCTCACCGAGCGGGACGACTCCAGCCGGGAGTTGCTCGCCGCGGTCAATGCCGATCCGCATCTGACTGACCGCCAGAAGAACGTGCTGCTCGACATTTACTCCTCGTTCCGAAAAGAGAACGAAGCCGATTCCGTTGACATCGGGTCACCCGGGACCGAGTCGTAGAGAAAGAGGAACCAACTCATGGCAACTACCGCAGACCTGCGCAAGACCACGACCGACTTCGCCAAGACCCTGACCGGCCCGAAGCCGTTCTACGCCGTCGCCGGCGTGGGCGATCTGGCCGTTGAGAAGATCAAGGCCGTGCCGGACCGCGTCTCCAAGCTGCGCACCGACCTGCGCGGCGAGGACGCCAAGGTCACGCCGTCGAAGATCGCCGACAAGGTCACCGAGCTGCCCAAGCAGACCCGCAAGCTCGGCACCAAGCTGGTCGACGTCGCCGACGAGCAGGTCAGGGCCGCCGACGAGCGCTACGTCAAGCTCATCGAGCGTGGCGAGGACATCGTCAAGCGCGTGCGCACCCAGAAGTCGACCAAGGACCTCCTCGAGCAGGCCAAGGACACCGTCAGCAAGGCCCGCAACGTGCGCGGAGCCGCCGAGCGGGGCACCAAGGCCACCACGAGTGCGGCGAAGAGCACTGTGACCTCGGCGCGCAAGACGGCCACCCGCGCCAGCAAGGCCGCCACGGTCACCGCCGCCAAGGTCGGCGACTGAGCAACACCCCGGGATCGAATCCCGACCATCGCGCCGGGGCTTGATCACGCCTTAAACTGCCCGGCCGGACGACGCCTCAAGGCTCGCCCGGCCGGGCGACCTCATGTTCGGGGCACGAGTACATCCGCCCGATTAGGCTGATCTGGCGAGAGGGGAGGCAACCGTTGGGGTACGACACGCTCGACTCGGCGATGAACCTGATGGGCGCGGGGTTGCTCGCTGTGCACGTCTTCGCCCTGCTCGACGTCTCGCTGCGCTCGGCCGCGGCTTTCCCGGCGGCCGACAAACAAACCAAGCAGATGTGGCTGATCTTGCTCGGGGTGGCGGTGGCCTGGGGAGCCCTGCCGGCGCTGCTCACCCAGCGCCTGGTCTTCCGCAGCGTCTTCGACCTGCTGGTGATCGCCGGCACGGTCGCGGCGCTGGTCTACCTGCTCGATGCTCGGCCCGCGGTGCGTGCGCAGGGCGGCGGGCGCGGGGGCAGTCGGGGCGGGCGAGGTGGCCGCGGGCCGAAATCGCCTCGCGGCTGGTAACGGCTCTGCTGATAGGGGCTCAGGAGTAGTACACGTATACCCGGGTGCCGACCGGGGTGGCGTAGTACATGCTGCGCATCGCGGAGTAGGCGCGCGTGTTCACGCAGCCGTGAGAGGCGCCGTTGTAGCCGTTGCGCAGGAAGTCCGAGGAGTAGTGGATCGCCTGCCCGCCGCTGAAGAACATCGCGAACGGCATCGCGCTGCCGAACAGGGACGAGACGTGATCGGCGTTCTTCCAGAACACGCGGAACATCCCATTGCGCGTGGGCTCGCGGCGGTTGCCGAACCGGGCGTCGAGCTTGTACAGCGTTCGACCATTCTCCAGCAGGCGGACGACCCGGCTGCTCTTGTCGACGCACAGGATCTTGCCCGCGGAGCTGCACACCGCCGGAAAGGACGAGCTGCGCGCTTCGGCCGGGGCTGCGACGCCGACCAGCATCGTGGCCGAGACCAGAGCGGTCGAGGCGATGCCTGCCATGGACGCCCGAACTGTGTGCTGACGCATGGGAACTCCTGGGGGCGGTGGATTCCAAGATCAAAATGTGATACACATTCGGATCTTTCGCACCGTAGCCCAGATTGTCCGTTTTGCGCTAGGTAGGGGAGGCAGCCGTAAGGAACCCGGCCCGGGCCCGCAACGGGGCGCGGACCGGGGCTCCTTGGCGTGGGTCAGTCCTGGATCCAGACCCGGTCTCCGACTCGCACGGCCTCGAACAGCCGGCGCATCTTGGAGTACTCGCGAGTGTTCACGCAGCCGTGCGAGGCGCCGCCGTAGCCATTGCGCAGGAAGTCCGAGGAGTAGTGGATGGCTTGGCCACCGCTGAAGAACAGCGAGAACGGCATCGGGCTGCCGAACTTCGAGGACACATGATCGGCGTTCTTCCAGAAGATCCGGAACATGCCCTCCCGAGTGGGGGAGCGCGAGGCGCCGAAGCGGGCGTCGAGGCGCAGCACCGACTTGCCGTCCTCGCGCAGGCGGACCTTGCGGTCGGACTTGTCGATGCAGATGATTCGCCCGGACTCACAAAAGCTGGGGAAGTCATTGCTGCGGGCCTGAGCCGGCGCGGCGGTGATCCCCAGCAGCGTCGTGCTCATCAGGGCTGCGCTGACCAAGGCGACGCCAGAGCGTCGCGCGGTGCTGGACGAGGTGTTCGACTTCACGGTGCCCTCCGGGCCTGACGGGATTCCTGCGGTGATCTCCTCGTACGGTGCGGCCGGGGGCGTTTGGCTGTCCGACGATTCGGGCAAAACGTGAAGAATGAATGTGCTGCCCCGCGGGGGTGAGGTGCGGGCGCCCGCTCGGAATGCGCAAGGATCCTGCGGAGTTGACCGAGCAGGACAAGGGAAAGGGCTGACGGGTGCGGGTTCTTCCGGTGTACCGGGTCATGCCCCGTCGCATCGCCACCCTTTCGGTACACACCTCACCGCTGGATCAGCCCGGTGTCGGGGACGCCGGAGGCATGAACGTCTACATCGCCGAGGTTTCCAAGCGTCTTGCCGCCTACGGCGTCGAGGTCGAGATCTTCACGCGCACGACCTCCTCGGACATCCCGCCGGTTGTCGAACTGGCCCCTGGCGTCCTGGTCCGCAACGTCACCGCCGGCCCCTTTGAGGGCATGGCGAAAGAGGACCTGCCTGCGCAGTTGTGCGCCTTCACCACCGGCGTGCTGCGGGCCGAGGCCGCCCGTGAGCCCGGGTACTACGACCTCGTGCACTCTCATTACTGGCTCTCCGGCCAGGTCGGGTGGCTGGCCGCGGAGCGGTGGGGGATCCCGCTCGTGCACTCCATGCACACGATGGCGAAGGTGAAGAACGCGGCCCTCGCGGCCGGGGACGTCGCCGAACCCGCGTCGCGGGTCATCGGCGAATCGCAGGTCGTCGAGGCCGCGGACCGGCTCGTCGCCAACACCGACGAGGAGGCCCGCCAGCTCATCGAGCTCTATGGCGCGGCGCCGCAGCGGGTGGAGGTGGTGGCCCCCGGCGTCGATCTGGACACCTTCTCACCGGCCTCCTCGACCGCCGCGCGTACCCAACTGCGCGCACAACTGGGCCTCGCGCGAGAGGCCGAGGTGCTGTTGTTCGTCGGGAGGATCCAACCGCTCAAGGCGCCTGACGTGCTGTTGCGGGCGGTGGCCGAGCTCGTCCGGCGCGATCCCGCGCGTCGGGAGCGGGCGGCCGTGGTCGTGGTCGGCGGACCGAGCGGGAGTGGGGCCGGGGAGCCGCAGGCGCTGGGAAAGCTCGCCGTCGAACTCGGGATCAGTGACCTGGTGCGCTTCGCTCCGCCGGTGCCGCAGGCCGACCTGGCGCAGTGGTACCGCGCCGCTGACCTCACCGTCGTCCCGTCTTATTCGGAATCGTTCGGCCTAGTCGCCGTCGAATCGCAGGCGTGCGGCACCCCGGTGGTCGCGGCCGCAGTCGGCGGGCTGCGTACGGCGGTCTCCGAAGGGGAGTCCGGGGTGCTGGTCGACGGGCACGACCCGCGGGAGTGGGCGCGGGTGCTGGGGGGGCTGCTCGCGGATCCGGCCCGCCGGGCAGAACTCGGACGCGGCGGGGTCGCGCACGCCCAGCGTTTCGGTTGGTCGGCGACGGCGGCGGCTCTGCTCGGGGTGTACTCGCGGGCGATGAGCGGCTCCGAGGTGGCGGTGGGCAGGCGGGCAAGTCGATGAACGGGGACCAGCCCCCAGCTGACGTAGCGTCGGTTTCCGCCGTCCTGCGGGCCGAGCTGGGAGCGCTGGAGGTGAGCTGGGTCGAATCCGCACCGGGGGTGTTCGTGGTGACCCTGCCGGGGACTCGCAAGCTGATCACGACGGTGTCGCTGGCGGTGGGTCCGCACAGCGTCTCGGTCAACGCCTTCGTCGCCCGCCGCCCGGATGAGAACCACGTCGAGGTCTACCGCTGGCTGCTGGAGCGCAACGCGCGCATGTACGGCGTGGCCTTCGCCGTCGACCGCCTCGGGGACATCTACCTGACCGGACGCCTCCCGTTGAGCAGCATCGACGCCGCCGAACTGGACCGGATCCTCGGGTCGGTGCTGGAGTACAGCGACGGCAGCTTCAACCCGATCCTGGAGCGCGGATTCGCCACCTCGATCCGCCGCGAGCACGCCTGGCGCCTCTCCCGCGGGGAGTCCACCGCCAACCTCGACGCCTTCCGCCACCTGCTGGACACCTCCGAGCCCAGCGACGCGCCACCGGAGGTCTAGCCTCCCCCCACGCGCCCCCGGCCCCCCCGCCCGTCGCTCACGCCCGCTCATTCATGAGCCAGCGACCCCAATCCGGGCCCGAAAGGGGTCGCCCGCGCCTGAGAGTGCCCGCCCCGGATCGGCAACCCCGTGAGATGCCCGCCCGGGCCGCGCGGTGAAGGCCCACCACTAAGGTGCGATGCCATGACCGACCCGTCCTACCGGCTGCTGCTGCTGCGCCACGGCCAGTCCGAGTGGAACGCCACCAACCAATTCACCGGCTGGGTCGACGTCGACCTGACTGCCCAGGGGGTGAGCGAGGCCGGGCGGGCGGGCGCGCTGATCGTCGAGCAGGGCGTGCTGCCGGACATCGTGCACACCTCGCGGCTGCGCCGCGCGATCCGGACCAGCGAGCTGGCCCTGCACGCCGCCGACCGGCACTGGATCCCGGTCCGGCGGCACTGGCGGCTGAATGAGCGGCACTACGGCGCGCTGCAGGGCAAGGACAAGAAGGCGACGCTCGCGCAGTTCGGCGAGGAGCAGTTCATGCGCTGGCGCCGCTCCTACGACACCCCGCCGCCGCCGCTGCCCGACGACGACCCGTACTCCCAGGTGCACGACGTGCGCTACGCCGACCTGCCGACCGAGTTGGTCCCGCGCACCGAATGTCTGGCCGACGTCGTGGACCGGATGCTGCCGTACTGGTACGACGCGATCGTGCCGGACCTACGAGCCGGCGGCGCCGTGATGGTCGCGGCGCACGGCAATTCCCTGCGTGCGATGGTCAAGCATCTCGACGGTATGAGTGATACGGCCGTGGTGGGACTGAACATTCCCACCGGCATCCCGCTGCTCTACGAACTCGACGCGAACTTCCGGCCCCTGGTGCCCGGCGGGCGCTACCTGGACCCCGCCGCGGCCGCCAGTGCCGCGGCCGCCGTGGCGGCGCAGGGCCGCTGACGAACCGTCAGCTTTCGGTGCGGTAGGTCGTCGGATCGTCCGGGCTCGAGCCCGAGCTCGGGAACTCTCCCGTGGCGAGGAACACCACGCGCCGGGCCACCGAGACGGCGTGGTCGGCGTAGCGCTCGTAGTAGCGCACCAATTGGGTGATGTCGACCGCGGCTTGGGTGCCGTGCGACCACTGCGGAGAGAGCAAGGATCGCAGTACCTGCTCGTGCAACTTGTCCATCTCGTCGTCGACGTGCTCAAGCTCCAAAGCGGCGGCCACGTTCCTCGAGGCGATCACGCTGCCGGCCTTGGTGACGATCCGTTGGGCGACGTGCCCCATCTCCAAGATCATCGACACCAGCTCGCGAGGAACGGCCAGCGCGGGGTGGCGCATCCTGGCCACCTTGGCCACGTGTAGCGCGAGGTCACCCATCCGCTCGATGTCCGCACTCATCCGCAGACTGGTGATCACCACCCGCAGGTCGGTCGCGACCACCGGTTGCTGACGCACAAGCAAATCAAAAGCCCGCTCGTCCAGCTCGTTGCGACGCTTGTCGATCTCGCGGTCGTGGGTGATCACACTCTCCGCCATGTCGAGATCGGCCTCCAGCAGCGCGCTGGTGGCCCGGGCCATGGCGAATCCGACGAGCTGGGTCATCTCGACGAGTTCGTCCCGAATCGACTGCAGCTCATGCTGAAAGCCCTCACGCATGAGAACAGCATCGCGCAGGCAGGGTGAACAGCGGTCAGCGACGCGGTGAATTCTCGACCCAGAGCACGCTCACGGCCCCGCGCACTGGCATTCTGGTGGCTCTGCGCGCCTACGATCAGTGCATGACCGCGCTGCCGGGGTGCCGGTGGACACGTCGCTGACCGTCGTCGTTGCCCTCGTCGGGCTACTCGTCGGCCTCGGCGCATGGCTGGCGTATCACGCCAGCGATCAGGCACTACGACCGCCCCCGCCCCCGGTGGCCCGCGGTCTGGACGAGGGCGTGGGCCAGGTCTTGTCGGTGCTGCGCTCGATGGCCGTCGTGCTCGACGAAGCCGATCTGGTGTGCAAAGCCAGCCCGGCCGCCTACGCCTTCGGCATCGTGCGCGATGACCGCGTCGCCGTCACCGATCTCATCGACCTGGTGTCCGCCGTGCGCCGCGACGGGCGGATCCGCCAGATCGAGCTCGAACTTCCCCGCGGTCCGGTGGGTGGGGGCACCCTCGCGGTCGGTGCGCGGGTGGCCCCGCTGGGTACGCGCTTCGTGCTGGTGCTGATCGAGGACCAGACCGATGCCCGCCGGGTCGATGCGGTGCGCCGCGACTTCGTGGCCAACGTCAGCCACGAACTCAAGACACCGGTCGGGGCGCTGCGACTGCTGGCCGAGGCCGTGCAGGACGCCTCCGGCGATCCGGAAGCGGTCGTACGCTTCGCCGGCCGGATGCAGCACGAATCTCAGCGGCTCTCCCACCTGGTCCAGGAACTGATCGACCTGTCCCGCCTCGAGAGCCGGGATCCGCTCAAGGAAGCGCAGGCGGTCGGCGTGGATGAGGTCGTCGACGCCGCCATCGACCGCACGCGCGAACTCGCCGCGGTCAAGGACATCGCCGTCACCGGGCACACCCCGAGTGGGCTCAAGGTCTACGGGAGCGAGGCCCAGCTCGTCATGGCGCTGGGCAACCTGATCGAGAACGCCGTCAACTACAGCCCCGACCGGACCGCGGTGAACGTGAGCGTGCGCCGCAGCGGTGACCTCGTCGAGATCGCGGTCGCGGACCAGGGCATCGGGGTGCCGGGGGCGGAGCTGCAACGCATCTTCGAACGCTTCTACCGCGTCGACCCGGCCCGCTCCCGGATGACGGGCGGGACCGGGCTGGGCCTGTCCATCGTCAAGCACATCGCCCAGAACCACGGTGGCGAGGTGCGGGTCTGGAGCGTCGAAGGCTCCGGATCCACCTTCACCCTGCGTCTACCGCTGTTCACCCCCGCTTCCGGTGCTGTCCGGAGGCTTCCGGAAGAGGAGTACCCGTGACCCGTCTGCTGGTGGTCGAGGACGAGGAATCGTTTTCTGACGCCCTGTCCTACATGTTGCGTAAGGAGGGATTCGAAGTCGCCGTGGCGGCCACCGGGCCGGACGCACTGGAGGAGTTCGAGCGCGGCGGCGCAGATCTGGTGCTGCTGGACCTGATGCTGCCGGGCCTGCCCGGCACGGAGGTGTGCCGCCAGCTTCGGCTGAAGTCCAACGTCCCGGTGATCATGCTGACTGCCAAGGACAGCGAGATCGACAAGGTGGTCGGCCTGGAGATCGGCGCCGACGACTACGTCACCAAGCCGTACTCGCACCGCGAGTTGCTCGCCCGGATCCGCGCGGTGCTGCGCCGGCACGGGGAGATCGAGGAGCCGATGCTTCCGACCCTGGCGGCCGGTCCGGTGCGGATGGACGTCGACCGCCACGTGGTCAGCGTCGGCGGGGAGTCGGTGTCCCTTCCGCTCAAGGAGTTCGAACTCCTGGAACTGCTGCTGCGTAATGCGGGCCGGGTCCTGACCCGAATGCAGCTCATCGACCGGATCTGGGGCGCGGACTACGTCGGGGACACCAAGACCCTCGACGTGCACGTCAAACGGCTGCGCTCGAAGATCGAACCCGATCCGGGAACACCGCGGTACCTGGTGACGGTGCGCGGGCTCGGCTACAAGTTCGAGCCCTGAGCGGTGAGCTACTCGCTCTCGGGGGTCGCGCTGGCGACCGGTTCCTCCGGCGCGGGGGGTTCCTGCGGGCTCTCGGGCACGATGTCGGCGAACTCGCGCTCGCGAGGCTCGATGGGGACCGACAGGCGGATGTCCCCGGCGTCGCGGAATCGCAGCACGACGGTAGCGAAGTTGCCGACTCGCAGACCCGACGCGAAAGGGATGGTCAGCGGCGGCTCGTCCTGAGAGCCGAAGGGCACCACGGCCCCCGGGGCCAGCGTCAGCGCCGGGGTCAGGGTGATGGTGCGTGCCCCCGCGGTGTTCTCGGTGAGTTCGATGCGCTCGAGCAAGTCAGCCCGCCGGCCGTTGTTGATGAGCGTTCCGGCCAAGGCCGCCGGCTCCGCCTGCGGGGACTTGACCAGGACCAGATTTCGGGCCAGCACATCGGCGGCCTCGCCGTTGGCATTGCCGGCCTCGACCTCGTCCGTCCCGGCGGTGAACCCGGCGCCACAAGCGGACAGACCTGGCGCGGCAAGAACGACGGTGGCGAGCACGAGCGCACGCAGCGATGCGGACACGATGACCTTTCCTCACGGGCACAGAGAAGGCGGCAGGCTATCGGTTGAGTCGGCACTGGCGTGCTGTTGGGGCGTCCCTGACCTGCGGGAGTACACCCATCGGGCGTTTGTCAAGTACCCGTCAGAACGCCCACTGAGGCCCTGACCTGCGCAAACGTCCGCTCAGGCGTGTTATCCTGGCTATCCCTACCGAAGGGGATTCTGGCTCATGGCTTTCAAGGTCGGCGAGACCGTTGTGTACCCACACCACGGCGCGGCGCTCATCGAGGACATCGAGACGCGCTCCATCAAGGGTGTTGATCGGATCTACCTGGTACTCAAGGTCGCTCAGGGCGACCTGACCGTGCGTGTCCCTGCCGACAACGTCGACCTGGTCGGTGTGCGTGACGTCGTGGGCCAGGAGGGCCTGGACCGGGTGTTCGAGGTGCTGCGCGCCCCGCATACCGAGGAACCCACCAACTGGTCGCGTCGCTACAAGGCCAACCTTGAGAAGCTCGCCTCCGGCGATGTGATCAAGGTGGCTGAGGTCGTCCGGGACCTATGGCGTCGCGAGCGTGACCGCGGGCTGTCCGCCGGCGAGAAGCGCATGCTCGCGAAGGCCCGTCAGATCCTGGTCAGTGAGCTCGCGCTTGCCGAGCACACCAACGAGGACAAAGCCGAAGCCATCTTGGACGAAGTCCTCGCCAGCTAGGACGCTGAAAGGCTGTCGATGAGGACCGCGGCCGTTGTTCCCGCCGCCGGGCGGGGAGAGCGGCTAGGGCCGGGAACACCGAAGGCGCTGCGCGAGCTCGGCGGCGTGCCGATCCTGGTGCACGCCGTCCGGGCGCTGGCGCGGGCCCGCGGCGTCGACCTGGTGACGGTGGCTGCGCCGCCCGGTGACGTTGCGGCCGTACTGGCGCTGCTCTCCGACCACGACGTCCCGGCCGAGGTCACCGTGGTTGCCGGTGGCGCCACCCGGACCGAATCCGTGCGCTTCGCGGTGGCGAGCCTGCCGGCCGACGTCGACGTCGTACTGGTTCACGACGCGGCCCGCCCGCTGGTGCCCGTCGAGTTGGTGGACGCGGTCGTGCGGGCGGTACGTGCCGGGGCCCGGGCCGTCGTTCCCGTGCTGCCCCTGGTGGACACGGTCAAGGAGGTCGTGGGTGACGCGGTCCTCGCGACGCCGGACCGTTCCCGGCTGCGCGCGGTGCAGACCCCCCAAGGATTCGATCGGGCAGTGCTGGAGAAGGCCCATGCGCAGGCCGATGCCGATGCCACCGACGACGCTGGTCTGGTCGAGCGTCTCGGTGTGCCGGTTCACGTGACCGCGGGTAGTGCCGAGGCGTTCAAGGTCACCCGGCCGCTGGACCTGATCTTCGCCGAGGCGCTGCTCGCCCAACGCCGGGCGGCCGGTCAACGATGACCTTCCTGCCGCGCACTGGCATCGGGGTCGACGTCCATGCGTTCGCCCCGGCGGGTACCGGCGAGGGGCGTCAGCTCTGGGTCGCGGGGTTGTGCTGGCCCGGGCATCCGCCGCTGCTGGGTCACTCCGATGCCGACGTCGCCGCGCACGCCGCCTGCGATGCGTTGTTCTCCGCAGCTGGTCTGGCCGACCTCGGAGCCCAGTTTGGGGTCGCCGACCCGGCGTGGGCAGGTGCCGGCGGGATCGCGCTGCTCACCGAGGCGGCCCGCCGGGTCCGCGCCGGGGGCTTCGAGATCGGCAACGTCGCCGTGCAGGTCATCGGCAACCTCCCGAAGATCGGTCCGCGCCGGGCGGAGGCTGAGGCCGCGCTCAGCGGCGCGGCGGGGGCGCCGGTCTCGGTGTCCGCCACGACCACCGACGGCCTGGGCCTGACCGGCCGCGGCGAGGGCCTCGCCGCCATCGCGACGGCGCTGGTGGTTCCGCTCACTTGAGCCCCGGGGGGCCTCGGCCTTGCCCGGTCGCCGCGGATGATCAACGATGGCGCGGTGCCAGCCTGCGAGAACGGGTCAGCGTTAGGCCTGCTTGTGGAGTTTGAGCGGTTCTGCAACCGGTGGCAGCACGGGGCGGAGCAGCTGGTCGGTGATGGCGAGGGCATTGCTCGCGGGTTGGCTGACGCGTTGGCGACTTACCGGGAGGCGGACGACGAGGCTGCGCGGTCGCTGCGCAACGCGGGGGGTCGATCGTTGTGGTGAATCTCGGCGACACCGTTGATGCCCGCGAGTTGGTGCCGGGTGAGAGCTGGGTGATCGAGGACAACGCCGCGGTGTTGCGGCGGCGCGCCGCGGCCTTTGAGGATGCCGCTCAGGGGCTGCGCCGGATCGAGGCGGATGCGTGGACCGGCGCGGCGGGTGAGGCGTTCCGCGAGGAGTTCTCCTTTGAGCCGCGGCGCTGGTTCACGGCGGCGGACGCGTTCAGCGCGGCGGCCAAGGCGCTGGGTTCCTTTGCCGCCACTCTGCGCTCGGCTCAGGAGCAGGCGCAGGATGCGCTCGACCTGTGGGCACGCGCACAGGCGCTACCGGCCCCTGTGAGCACAACGCCGCCTGTGAACATCGGCCTACTGATTGGTGCGAGACCGGCGCCGATCGGCCCGTCGGACCCGGCGCTGGACCTGCGGGCTCAGGACCGGCACCTGCTCGACTCGGCCCGCGTCGCGGTGGATCGCGCGGGTGAGGACGCGGCCCGGGCGATCGCCGACGCCGCGGACCTGGCCCCGGATAAGTCCCGGTGGGCGTCGTTCTTCGATGTGTTCACCGACAAGGTGGAGTTCCTCGGTGATGTCGGGCTCGGGTTGTGGGACGGCTTCGCCGGGACCGCGGAGTTTTTGTGGGAGCTGAGCCCGACCCATTTGCTTGAGGACCCTGGCCATTACGGCCAGGTGTGGGACGACCTGGCGGAGGCCGCGAAGTTCGCCTGGGATGAACCCGGCGCGTTCGGTAAGGAGATGCTGAACTGGGAGATGTGGGCCACTGACCCTGGCGGGCTCTGGGCAACACCTTGTTCGGTTTCATCCCGGTCGTGGGCATCGTCGCCAAGGCCAAGACCTTCCGCCGGCTCTCCGACGCGAGACCGGATGGGGTTCGCCGTGATGGCGCGGGCTCCGACAACGCTGGGCCGGACAGCGGCGCTGCCGACGGCGCCCCCGCGCGGCCGTTGCCGGATGACTTCGTGCCCGGGGAGTGGGCCCGCGGTGGTGACGTCCCGACCACCGGAGCGGCCGCCGACCTGTTCCCGGAGAACTTCCGCCGTTACGGCGGGCTGACCGAGCGCGAGTTCTTCGAGAAGTACTGGGACCCCGACGCCCGTGGTGGCGTGGGGGGTTGGCGCTACCCGACGGACCCCCCGGACGGATTCGCGGGTCCATCTCGGTCGCACGGCTTGCAGCCAGGGGATGCCATCGACAGATTCGGCGACGCCGATGGCAAGTTCGCATCTCCGGGAGGAACGTCGTTTGACCAGAGAGCGCTACCACCGAGCAGCGTTGGCTCGGATTACACCCAGTGGCGGGTGCTGAAGCCTCTTCCAGATTCAATTCTTGAGGGAGATGTAGCGCCGTGGTTCGAGCAACCCGGCGGGGGTGTCCAGTACAAGTTCGATCACGAACTGACGTGGTACGAGAAGAATGGTTACCTGGAAAGGATCACCCCACAGTGAAGTTCCCTGAATTGCGTGCACGCCTCGCTGGTTTTGCGGGTCATCCTGACCGTAAGTCTGCCCGACCGAATGCCGTCTACTTTCACGTGTACGACAGAGGCAGCACTGTGCCTTGGGACGGGACTTGGAACATTGACATCGTAGGTGGCCAGTACCATTTGGGATTCACTGAACGCGGCGTGTTCGAGCTTCGCCATGTCTTCGAGACAGAGGATGCGTGCTGTGACTGGTTGTTCGACCACCTGACGACACCTCGCCCCGCAACTCCCGTGCCAAAGGCGCAACTGGATGCGGCGACCTCGAGGATGCATGCGCGAATTGTGCGTGAGCGGGCGGCACGCGAGAAGGCGGAAGATTCTTCGCAGGGAGGTCTGAACAATGACGCCTGAGGAGGTCTTTGCGCGGGTTGCGGAGGCGGGGGGCGACCCGAAGCGGGTGTGGGTGGGGACCCCGGCGCCGGATGTCCCGCCCCCACCGGAGGACAGCTGGGCGATCGTGATCGCGGGCGAAGAATTCGTGCTCGGCGGGGTCGAGCGTGGGAAGTTCGCGGCGTATGAGAGCTACCCGACGATGGACGGTGCGCTGGAGCGCGTCATTGCGGTGCTCACCGAGGCTCCGCCTGGGCGTCTGATCACCGAAGCCGACGAGCCGCAGATCAAGCGCCAGGGGGCGGCCTTGGCCGCGAGCGCTGCCGAGCGAGCTGTTCAACGAGGCAGTGGTACTCCCACGCCCGGGCCGGCCGAGTTCGCACCCGGGGATGTGATCGATCGTTTCGGACCCGACACCGGCCGCTTCGCGCACCCAGCCGGAACTCCGTTCCCGCAGCGCTCCCTGCCGCCGAGCCTGATTGGGGCGCCGTATCACCGCTACGAGGTGCTCGCCGACCTCGGTGCCGGAATCATGGAGGGCCCGGTCACGCCGTGGTTCGGCCAGCCAGGTGGCGGCACCCAGTTCGTGTTTCCCCGGCCGATCCGCTGGTATCTCGATAACGGCCTGTTGCGTGAACTCCTCGTGGGCGGAACCAAACCCGCAGGTCAGTGACCTGCACCACGAGCTGTGCAGCCTGTGAAGTCAACGGTGCGCCCGTTGTAACACGAATGCCGCAACCGGGAAACGCCGCCGCGGTCCCATAACAGGCAGCGCGGCGCGGCTTGGCGCGCCGCTTCGCCCGTGCTCAGGTGTGAAGGAGTGCCGCCCATGGCTGGGTCTCGCCGCTCGCTGGTCGTGCTGGGCCACGGCATGGTCGGGCACAAGTTCGTCACCGCGGCGCTGGACCGCGGCCTGAGCGCGCACTGGGACATCACCGTGCTGGGCGAGGAGCCCCGCCCGGCCTACGACCGGGTCGCGCTGTCCTCTTACTTCGCCGGCAGCAGCGCCGAGGATCTCTCGCTGCTCCCCGACGGGCACTACGACGACCCGGCGGTGACGCTCGAGCTGCGCGCCCAGGCCGTGCGCATCGACCGCCAGGCCCGCACGGTCGCGCTGGCGGACGGCCGAATCTTCGCCTACGACGCCCTCGTGCTCGCGACCGGCTCTTACCCGTTCGTGCCGCCCGTGCCCGGCCACGAGGCAGCGAACTGCTTCGTCTACCGGACCATCGATGACCTGGAGGCGATCAAGGCGGCCGCCGCTGACGCCAGCACGGGGGTGGTGATCGGCGGCGGGCTGCTGGGCCTGGAGGCGGCGAACGCGCTGCTCAACCTCGGCTTGAGCACCCATGTGGTGGAGATGGCCCCGCGCCTGATGCCGCTTCAGGTCGACACCGGTGGCGGCGACATGCTGGCCCGTCACATCTCCTCCCTCGGGGTGCACGTGCACCTCGGCGCTCGTACCGAACGCATCGTCGCCGACGATCGGCGCCGCGTCGCGCGCCTGGAACTCACCGACGCCGACCCGATCGACGTCGGCGTCCTGGTCTTCTCCGCGGGTATCCGCCCGCGCGACGAACTCGCGCGCGACGCAGGGCTGGCGATCGGGCCGCGCGGCGGGGTCGTCGTCGACGGGGATTGCCGTACCGATGACCCGGCGATCTTCGCGATCGGCGAGGTCGCCTGCGCGGGCGGCATGGTTTACGGGCTCGTGGCCCCCGGTTACGCCCAGGCCGAAGCCGCGGCGGCGGCCCTGGCCGGTGCGAGTAAGTGCTTCGTCGGCGGGGACCTCTCGACCAAGCTCAAGCTGCTGGGCGTCGACGTCGCGAGCTTCGGTGACGCCTTCGCTTCCACACCGGGTGCGCTCGAGATGACCTACGCCGACCCCCTGATGAAGGTCTACAAAAAGCTCGTCGTCTCCGCCGACGGCACCCGCCTGCTGGGCGGGATCCTGGTCGGGGACGCGTCGGCGTATCTGAGCCTGCGTCCGCTGGCCGGCGCGGACATCGCGCTGCCGGCCAAGCCCGAAGAGCTGATCCTGCCCGCGCGTTCGGGGGCACCGGCCGGCATCGGCCCGGTGGCGCTGCCCGACAACGCGACGATCTGCTCGTGCGAGAACGTCGACAAGGCCACGATCGTCGCCGCGGTGGCGAGCGGGCCGTGCCACACGGTGGCCGAGATCAAGGGCTGCACCAAGGCGGGGACCGGGTGCGGGTCATGCGTCCCGCTGCTCAAGACCCTCCTGGAGCACGAGCTGACTCAGGCCGGTGTCGCGGTCAGCAAGGCGTTGTGCGAGCACTTCGACTACAGCCGCGCCGAACTGTTCGACATCGCGCGCGTCACCGGCGCCCACAGCTTCGCCGAGGTGCTTCACTCGCACGGACGCGGTCGCGGCTGCGACATCTGCAAGCCGGCGCTGGCCTCGATCCTGGCGAGCCTTCACAACGCCCACGTGCTCGACGGCGACCGCGGGACGCTGCAGGACACCAACGACCATCTGCTTGCGAACATGCAGCGCAACGGCACCTACTCCGTCGTGCCGCGCATCCCCGGCGGTGAGGTCACCCCCGAGGGCCTGATCCTGATCGGGCAGGTCGCCAAGGAGTTCGGGCTCTACACCAAGATCACCGGCGGTCAGCGCATCGACCTCTTCGGTGCGCGCGCAGAGCAGTTGCCGCTGATCTGGGCCAAGCTCGTCGCCGGTGGCTTTGAATCCGGGCACGCCTACGGCAAGGCGCTGCGGACCGTGAAAAGCTGCGTCGGGGACACCTGGTGCCGCTACGGGGTGCAGGACTCGGTCGCAATGGCCGTCGCCCTCGAGCTGCGTTACCGCGGACTGCGCGCGCCGCACAAGCTCAAGTCCGGGGTCTCCGGCTGTGCCCGCGAGTGCGCCGAGGCCCGCGGCAAGGACTTCGGAATCATTGCGACGGAGAAGGGCTGGAACCTCTACGTCGGAGGCAACGGCGGTGCGACCCCCAAGCACGCGATCGAACTCGCCCGCGACCTCGACGATGCCACGCTGATTCGATACATCGACCGGTTCCTGATGTTCTACATCCAGACCGCGGACCGCCTCCAGCGCACCGCCCCGTGGCTCGAGGGTCTGGAGGGTGGGGTCGACTACCTACGCGAGGTCATCATCGCCGACTCCCTCGGGATCTGCGGCGAGCTGGATCAAGCGATGGCCCGGCACGTGGCCACCTACGCCGATGAATGGGCCGAGACCATCAAGGACCCCGACAAGCTCAAGCGCTTCGTGTCCTTCGTCAACGCCCCCGATGTCCCCGACCCCACGATCACCTTCGTCGACGAGCGCGGCCAGATCCGTCCTGCCCGCGAGGGTGAGGCGGGGGAACCGCGCATCGTTGCCGGGCCGACGCTTCGGGTGGGCGCATTGTGACCAGCCTGGACGCACGGGAACTGGGTGAGGTGAGGGCCGACGTCGACGGCTGGGTGCGCGTCATCGCCGCCGATCTACTGGACATCGACGTAGGCGTGCCGGCGCTGGTGGGAGACGACGCCGTCGCGGTATTTCGGACCCACGACGGGACCGTATTCGCGGTCTCCAACAACGACCCCTCGACCGGTGCGTCGGTGATCGCCCGCGGCATCGTCGGTAGCCGGGGCGATATTCCCACCGTCGCCTCCCCGCTGTACAAGCACGTGTTCGATCTGCGCACCGGCCGTTGCCTCGACGATGAGTCGCTGACCCTGAAGCAGTATCAGATCCGAGTTCGGGACGGCGTCGTCCAAGTCCGCCAGGGTGGTGTTTGTGCCTGAAGACCTCGCCGTGGTCGGGACGGGTGTGAGCGCCGCCGCCATTCCACGCCCGGCGGCGCAGAGTTCCCAAGCGGCCGGCAGTTCGTTGACCGGGTTCACGGTGGCGATCACCGCGTGCCGGCGCCGGGAAGAGCTGGCCGGCCTGCTCGAACGCCGGGGCGCGCGGGTGATCTCGGCACCCGCGGTGCAGATCAAGCCGCTTTCGGACGACGCCGACCTGGTCGCGGCGACCAAGGGCTGCATCGCCCAACCCCCGTCGATCGTGATCGCCACAACCGGGGTGGGATTCCGGGGCTGGATCGAGGCCGCCGACGGCTGGGGCTTGGGCGAGGACCTGCGAGCGGTCCTCGGTTCGGCGACCGTGCTGGCGCGGGGGCCCAAGGCGATGGGCGCGATCCGAGCGGCGGGCCTGCGCGAGAGCTGGTCGCCCGTCTCGGAGTCGCTGCGCGAGGTCCTGGATCATCTGCGGGCCCGGGACATCAGTGGCGTGCGGATCGCGGTGCAGTTGCACGGGGACCCGGAGCCTGAACTCGTCGAGGGTCTGCGGGCGGCCGGTGCCGACGTCGTGACCGTGCCGGTCTACCAGTGGCGCCCGCCGGACGACATAGCCCCACTGATCAAGCTGATCGAACTGGTGGCCACGCGCAACGTCGACGCGGTGGCGTTCACCAGCAAGCCGGCGGTCGCGGCCATGCTCGACCTCGCCGGAGCGCAGGGGCGGCGCGAGGCGCTGCTCGCAGCCTTTCGCGGGGATGTCGTGCCGGCCTGCGTGGGCGCTGTCACCGCGGAGCCGTTGGAACTGCTCGGGGTGAAGACGCTGCAACCGGATCGACCGCGCCTGGGTGCCCTGGTCCGGGTGATCGCCGACGAACTGCCGCGCCGACGTCCGGGCGGGCTCGTCGCGGGCGGGCACCGCCTAGAGATCCGCGGCCATGCCGTCCTCATCGATGACCGCTTGATCGACCTCCCGCCGGCGCCGATGGCGGTGCTGCGCGCACTGGCCGAACAACCCGGGCGCGTGATGTCCCGGGCCCAGTTGGTGCCGCGGCTGCCCAGCGGTGACGCTGCCTCAGAACATGCTGTGGAGATGGCCGTGACCCGGCTGCGCGCCGCCCTCGGTGACGGTGGCTGCGTGCAGACCGTGGTCAAGCGAGGTTATCGGCTGCGGGTGGAGGCATGACGAGGCCCACTCTGATCGCCGTCGCGCACGGCAGCCGCAACCCGGCCGCCCAGGACAACATCCGGGCCCTGCTCACCGCGGTGCGCCGCGCCCGGTCGGGATTGGCCGTGCGCGAAGCCTTCATCGAACTTGCCGAACCGTCGTTGCCGCAGGTCCTTGGCGAGGTAAGCGGCGAGGTGGTGGTGGTGCCGTTGCTGCTCGGCAACGGCTACCACATCGCGCACGACGTCGCCGGCGTCGCCGCCGCCTACCGCTCTGGCCGGGATGGGAAGGGTCCGCCGTGTGCGCCGGCCCTCGGTCCCCACCCCATGCTCGCCGACGCGCTGGCGCAGCGCCTGCGGGCGGCAGAGTGCGCGCGGGGGATCCACGGGGACGCGGTGGTACTGGCCGCGCCCGGATCGTCGGACCCGCGCTCGCACGCCGACACCGACGCGATGGCGGTTCTGCTGTCCGCGCGGATGGGACGCCCGGTCGTGGCCGGCTACAACTCCTGCGCCCAACCCTCGGTCGCCGATGCCGTCGCCGCCTTGCGCCTCGTCGGCCACCAGCGGGTCTCGGTCGCGAGCTACCTGATGTCACCCGGGCGGTTCGCCGACGAGATCGCCGCCTGCGGCGCCGATGTCGTCGGCGAACCGATCGGGGCCCACCCCGCACTCGTCACCCTGGTGCTTGAGCGCTATGACCAGGCCCGGACCCGCGAGCGTCGACCTCTGAGTGTGTCCCGGGCCTTCGCGCCCGCGCGATAGCCCCGAAGCGCGTCAGAGGTCGCAGCGATTCGCGCTGGTCAGCGTGCCACTAGTCTTGTCCAGTGACGCTGCACCTGCATGACACCGCCGCCCGCGGTATCCGGGAGTTCGTCCCCGCCGAGCCCGGCAAGGTCTCCATTTACCTGTGCGGGGCCACGGTTCAGGCGCCGCCGCACATCGGCCACATCCGCTCCGGGGTCAACTTCGACGTGCTGCGGCGCTGGCTGGAGTACGCCGGCCATGCAGTCACCTTCGTGCGCAACGTCACCGACATCGACGACAAAATCCTGCGCCGCGGACTCACCGAGGGCATTCCCTATTGGGCCGTCGCGCAGCGCAATGAGCGGGCCTTCAGCTGGGCGTATGACACCCTCGGCTGCCTGCCGCCGACGATCGAGCCCCGCGCCACCGGGCACGTGCCGGAGATGATCACGCTGATGGCGCGTCTGATCGAGGCTGGACACGCGTATGCGGTCGGCGGTGACGTGTACTTCGCGGTCTCCTCGTTCCCCGCCTACGGCGCCCTGTCCGGGCAGAAGCCGGACGCGATGCAGGCTGCCGCGGACACCGACGTCGAGACCCACAAGCGCGACCCGCGTGACTTCGCGCTGTGGAAATCCGCCAAGGAGGGCGAACCTGCCTGGGACACCCCGTGGGGTCCGGGCCGCCCGGGTTGGCACCTGGAGTGCTCGGCGATGGCGCACAAGTATCTCGGCGCGCGCTTCGACATTCACGGCGGCGGCCTGGACCTGGTGTTCCCCCACCACGAGAACGAGATCGCCCAGTCCGTCGCGGCCGGCGATGAGTTCGCCGGCTACTGGATGCACAACGGCTGGGTGACGTTGTCGGGGGAGAAGATGAGCAAGTCCCTCGGAAATTCCCTGCTGGTCTCCGAGATCGTGCGCCAGGTGCGCCCCGTCGAGCTGCGGTACTTCCTGGCCGCACCGCACTACCGCTCCATGGTCGAGTACTCACCCGGGTCCCTCGCGGAGTCAGCCGCTGCCTACGGGCGCATCGAGACGTTCGTGCGCAACGCGACGGAGTTCGGTGGTTCGGGGAGCGTCGATGACCTCGCTGGTGTTCCGGCGGAGTTCGCCGCCGCGATGGACGACGACCTCGGCACGCCGGCAGCGTTCGCTGCGGTGCACGCCGGGGTCCGCGAGGGCAACAGTGCGCTCGCGGTCGGGGACAAGGACGCCGTTCGCACCCACGTGGGTGAGGTGCGGGCAATGCTTGGTGTCCTCGGTCTGGACCCGATGGCCGAGCCCTGGGCGGATTCGGGTTCAGGGTCCGCAGAGCTGCGCCAGGTCGTGAACAATCTGGTCACGCTCACCCTCGACCAGCGCCAGGCCGCACGGGCCCGCAAGGACTTCGCCGCCGCCGACGCCATCCGGGACGGCCTGAGCGCGGCCGGAATCGTGGTGGAGGACACCGCTCAGGGTCCGCGGTGGACCGTCGATCCACCGAAGGCTGACGTGACATCAGCTGATCAAGAAACAGGGAAGTAGAACCCGATGGCAGGCAACAGCAGCCGCAAGGGCGCCATGCGCAAACCCGGTACGAAGAAAGGCCCAGTGGTCGGCAGCGGCGGGAACAAGTCCAAGACCCTGACCACCGGCCGGGGTCCGACGCCGAAGGCCACCGAACGCACCGGACACCCCGCAGCCCGCAAGGCGGCTGCCGCAGCCCGGCGCGCGGCCGCGCCAACAGGTAAGGCCCCGTCAGGTTCTGGGTCTCGCCGCCCCTCGAGCCGGGCCACCAAAGAATCCAGCGAGATCGTCGTGGGCCGCAATTCCGTCGTCGAGGCCCTGGAGGCCATGATCCCGGCGAGTGCGATGTACGTCGCCGAACGGGTCGACGCCGACGAGCGCGTGCGGGCCGCATTGAAGTTGTGCGCGGCCGCGTCGATCCCGCTGCTGGAGATCACCCGCGCCGAACTGGACCGCATCACCCACCACGCCCACCACCAGGGTCTTGCGCTGCAGGTTCCGCCCTACACCTACGCCCACTCCGATGACCTCATCGCGCGGGCCGGTCGGTCCGCGCCACTGGTGGTGGCGCTGGACGGCGTCACCGATCCGCGCAATCTGGGGGCCGTCGTGCGCTCGGCGGAGGCCTTCGGTGCGCACGGAGTGCTGGTACCGGAGCGCCGCGCCGCCGGGATGACCGCCGGGGCGTGGAAGGCAGCGGCCGGGGCCGGTGCGCGCCTGCCCGTGGCCCGGTGCACCAACCTCACCCGGGCGCTGCAGAGTTACCAGAAGGCCGGATTGCTCGTCGTGGCCCTCGCTGGGGACGGCGAGGTGGAGATCGGCGACCTGCTCGCCGCCACCGAGCCGCTGGCTCTGGTGATCGGGTCCGAGGGTAAGGGCGTCTCCCGGCTGGTCGGTGAGGTCGCCGACGTGCGCGTGCGGATCCCGATGGGCGGACCGACGCAGTCTCTCAACGCTGGCGTCGCCGCGGGCATCGCGCTCTACGAGATCTCCCGCCGCCGGCGCTGAGCCCGCCAGATCGACCACGCCGGGCCCTTGCGTCTGAGCAGGTGGTCGCTATAGGTCACATCTGATCGGACGTCCGCGAAGGGATTCCGCTCGTGGCGACCCGGGCCTAACCTCGGGGCAGGAGCATCCGCAACGAGGCAGGAGGCACCATGCGCATTTCGGACGTGCTGCGAAGCAAGGGAACCGACGTCTTCACCATCGCGCCGGAGACCACCGTGCGGGAGTTCCTGGCGATTCTCGCCGAACGCCGGATCGGGGTCTGCGTGATCTCAGCTGACGGGTCCACTCTGGCCGGTATCTGCTCCGAACGCGACGTGGTGCGCAGCCTGGCCGACCAGGGCGCGGCCCTGCTCGACGAGCCGGTCTCGACGATCGCCACCCTGCAGGTGCATACAGCCGAGCCGGAGACCAGCGTGGAGGACATCGCCCGGCTGATGACCCAGCGCCGGATCCGCCACGTGCCGATCGTCGTCAACGGCGCCCTGTGCGGTCTGATCAGCCTGGGCGACGTCGTCAAGCACCGCATGGACGAGCTCGAGACCGAGCGCCAGGCGCTGGTGGACTACATCTCCTCCGCCGGTTGAGCCGCCGGGACGTGCGGCCCGGTCCTGTCCACGTCGGCCCGGGATCAACGTTGGGGCCTGTGGTGCGCCAGGTTCGGCGCGGCGCACCACTGCCGTATCGACGTTGATCCTGGGCCGACGGCGCCGGTGGCCTGGGTAGGCTGGATTCGCTTCGCCGGCGTGGCGCAATTGGTAGCGCACTCGACTTGTAATCGAGCGGTTCCCGGTTCGAGTCCGGGCGTCGGCTCTCATTTCCGCAGGTCAGCGTGTTGTGGTGTCTCGACGTAGAGCTAGCGACGCCCTCGATGTCACGCCGATGTCACCTCGGTGACCGAACACATGAACGAGAGCGGAAGAACCGATCAGTGCTTGCGGCGGGCCCGGGGGCGAAGGGCGTAGGTGGTTCCCCGGCGCTGACCGTGCTGGTCGAGGAGTCCTTC